>JAGHSI010000124.1 GCA_018065925.1 Candidatus Limimonas coprohippi | reverse complement strand
TTTCGCTGATTTTGGATTTCGCAAAACATCAGATATATACTCATTAATTTCTTTTAAATCATTAATTGCATGTGCCGAAAAAACAATTCTCACAAAGTAATACCAAAGCGTTTACAGACTTCCTCGATTGGAAGGGCATTACCATTATCTAAATCATTTTCACCCTTCTTAAGATCAAGCATTAATCTGCCAATAGCTTGTTCCTTCAATGCTTCTTTAGTGTTTTGTGTGACAACGAATGGAAGCCCTTCGGCATTAATAGATTGTTGGATAAAAATATTAATTGCATCTGTTAGTGTTAAACCACACCTAGCATATATTTCTTCAACTTGCAATTTAATCTCTGGATTAATTCGCATTTGAAAAATGGCTGTTTTTGGTGCTGTTGCAGCATTAATATCATTTGCCATACTATCAACCCCCTCATTAAAAGTATATTAATTTTGTCTTACTTTGTCAACACAATGTAATACGACAATTCAAAACAATTATATTATGAATCGTCTAAAATGTAAAAGTCAAAGAATATCTACGAGTGGCCAGAAATCCGTGACGAACGGTAAAAAAAGCAAGCTCCAGGAGTGGCAACTCCTGGAGCTTGTTTTTGACATATGTTTTATATGTGGTATTATATATGCGTTATTTTTAAAAGAAGGAGATCTTTAAAAATGCGTAAAAAACAGTTTAAAGCGGAATCTAAGAGACTTATGGATATGATGATTAATAGCATCTATACCAATAAGGAAATCTTCCTCCGCGAAATCATTTCTAATGCGAGTGATGCAATCGACAAACTCGCTTTCTTATCCTTAACTGATGATAAGGTTGGAATTGATCGCTCTGATTTTGCTATTACACTTACCATTGATAAAGAAAACCGTACATTGACAGTTTCCGATGATGGTATCGGTATGAACGCTGATGAACTCGAGAACAACCTCGGTATCATCGCAAGTTCTGGCAGCCGTCGTTTCTGCCAGGAGAATGAAGAAGCAGACCTCTCTGACACTGAAATCATCGGTCAGTTCGGTGTAGGCTTCTACTCAGCATTCATGGTATCAGACAAGATTACCGTTATCACAAAGAAATATGGCGAAGACCAGGCTTACAAATGGGAATCAGAAGGAATAGACGGCTACACAGTTGAACCTTGTGAGCGTGAGACAGTAGGTACAGACATCATTATGCACATCAAAGAGGACGGTGACGTTGCTGACGAATACTCCCAGTATGTCCGTGAGTACCCTCTCTACAAACTTGTTAAGAAGTACTCAGACTACATCCGTTTCCCAATCAAACTCTTAATGCCTCATCCTGTACTTAAGGAGGGCTCTACTGAGGAGAACCCTGAGTATGAGGAAGTATTTGAGTATGACATTCTCAACTCAATGGTTCCTATTTGGCACAAGAAGAAAACAGACGTAACTCAAGAGGAATATGACCAGTACTATCAGGAGCACTGGATGGATCAAAATCCTCCTCTCTGCACAATCCCTATTTCAACTGAAGGTACAGTTTCTTACGAAGCTCTTATCTATATTCCAAAACAGCCACAGAGCCAGTACTATACAGACGACTTCAAAAAAGGTCTTCAGCTCTACAGCTCAGGCGTTATGATTATGGACACCTGCGAGGACTTGGTACCAGAGCCATTCAACTTCATCAAAGGTGTAGTTGAATCTCCTGACCTCTCACTCAACATCTCCCGTGAAATGCTCCAGCAGAGCAGACAGCTCACAGCTATCAAGGGACACGTTGAGAAGAAGGTGAAGGCCGAGCTCAAAAAGCTCCTTGAGAACAACCGCGAAGGCTATGAGGAATTCTTCAAATACTTCGGCCGTCACCTCAAGGTAAACCTCCTTGATAGCTATGGCCAGAACAAAGAACTTATCTCTGACCTTCTCCTCTTCTACTCATCAACCGAGAAGAAGCTTGTAACTTTAGAGGAATACGTAAACAGAATGACTACCGACCAGAAATACATCTACTATGCAACTGGTGAGTCAGTTACTTCAGTTGATAATCTTCCTCAAACTGAGATAGTTAAAGACCACGACATGGAACTTCTCTACCTTGTTGACCCAGGTGACGAATTCATCCCTGGTGTGCTCGGCAAATTCATGGAGAAGGAATTCCGTTCTATAGACGATGCAGACTTAGGCTTTGAGGATGAGAAAACAGAGATTGATGAATCTGCATTTAAAGATGCATTTGACTTCATCAAAGAGACTCTCGGCGACAAAGTTGACGAAGTAAAAGCAACTAACCGTCTTAGAAGTCACCCAGTTTGCATAAGCAGTGGCGACGGAATCACATTTGAAATGGAAAAATATTTCAGTGCTATCCAGCCAGGTGGTATCGGAGCAAAGGCAAAGCGCATTCTTGAAATCAACACAGAGCACGCTGCTTTCCAAGCACTGAACACTGCCCGTGAGACCGACCCTGAGAAAGCAAAGAAGTTTGCTACTGTTCTTTATAACCAGGCACTTCTTATTGCAGGTCTTCCTATTGAAAACCCAACAGAATACACAGACTTGCTTGTTTCACTTTTCAGATAAGTAAATAGACAAAAATTAAGACCTCCGGAAATCCGGAGGTCTTTTAATTTAACTATTAGTCTTTGTACTCGTACTTTGGAACATTGATATCATAAGCTGGCTTCATCGGATCACGACGTTCCATCTTATCATAATGCTTGCAAAGTGTTGGTTCAACTACATAGAACAAGAGTTTACCGTCAAGGTCAAACCAGAAAATTGCAAAGAGAGCACCATAGACTGCTGCAAGAGCAGCAACGATTTTTGCTATAACTTTCATTTTGTTCAACCTCCTTTTACCAGCTCTGGCTATCATCAAACTCAAGGAGTGATGGGTCGAGTGGTTCTTCTTGCATTACTGTAAACATATAGTCATTAACGATAGCACGGATTTCTGAACGAGATACAACGCGCTTATCAGGAAGAGCATGTGGCATCCAAATAGCATGGATGTTACGAGCACGGAATTCATCCTCGAAGAGACCGTGAACACCCTGCATACCCTTACACTGGAGCTGGTCATACATCATAACCATGTCGCAGTTGAAGCGTTCCATATAATCCCAAAGTTCAAAGATATGGTGCATGCCACCAACAGCCATACGGCGCATTGGAGCCCACTCATGATAAAGTGCCATATCCATAAGTGTATCATCAACGTTACCATCTGCACGGATTTCCATATCAAACATGAGTGAGTCCATGTTCATGATAGTGTTGAGACCCCAGCAGTTATAAGCCCATGTACACCAGTTTGAGAAATAAAGAGGAGCACATGACCAAGCGATAACACGGTGACGTGTATTTGGATAAGAGTTGATCTTTTCTCTTACGCACTTCTCAAGAATCTTCTTAACTTTAGCATCTGTCTGGTGCCAAATCTCGTTCTCACCGTACTGTGAGTAGTAGATTCTATAAAGAGCCTGAGCTACGCCGTTGATTGGGTAGTAGTTAGAGTTTGCTGCAACATCCCACTTCTCCCACTCAAAACGCTGAAGTTCATTCTGCTTCTTGAGCATTTCATTCATTACGTCGAAGTTAGGCTTCATACCTGTCTGATCTTCAATGAACTTCCAGAGCTCACGGATGTCATTTGCGCAGTTTTCTTGAACGAGTGGGTCGTCAAAGAGCATTGGCTGTGGAAGAGCAAAGAGTGGCTTGTCGCCTAAATACCAGTCCTGAATAACTGTTGATGCTACAGAACCGTCGCATGCTTCGTTGGAAGTGATAACGATTGGCGCATAATCAGGCATATCGTCAAGAACGAAGAGACCTTCCTCAGCCTGACACATTGGACATGGGTCACCAGGAAGACCGATTGACTGAGCTGCGTCGATGTAGTTAAGAACAGTATGGTTGTTTACGTGACAAGTTACGAAATATGGAATCATCTCCATAGGGATGTGGTTAAGACGATCAGCCCATGGATAAAGAACGCCAGCCCAAACTGTCTCTTTGTGAGCAACTGTGTTCTTCCAAAGTTCATTGTGCTCGCCGCCGTTGATGTTAACATCTGCCTTGAGCATAGCCATGAACTGCTGGATAGTCATGTTGGTCATAGCACGATAGTGCCATGCTGAAGCTTTAAGAGCCTCACCGCGAAGACCTTCAAGGCCACGGTCAAACCAATGAAGTACTGGGAGATATGTTTGACCGAGCCAACGATAACGCCAAGCGCCTTTTGCGAATGTTACAACACCGCCGTACTTAAAGATGTCGGCTACCATCATTCCGTAGTTGTAGCACCAAATCTTGTTGAAGTAGTACATAGTGTCGCGGAAGCCTCTCCACTCACGATGCTTATAGAGGCCTGTCTTATCTTTATAAAGTTCACCAATACGGCGCTCTTCATGAGGAGGGCCATACCAAAATCTTTTAGCAAGTTCTATAGGATTCTTCATTATTTGGCACCTCCCTGAATAGTTTTAATTTCAACGCTCTCAATGAAAGCCTGAATACGAGTTCTAAGCTGACCTGTTGCTGCGTTGATGTATTCCTTCTCAAGTGAACATGTTGGAACACCAAAGTCGCGTGGAAGAATAATAGCGTCTATTGTACGCTCATATGACCAGTACTCGCAGAATTTGTTAGATACAACAATAAGTCCGTCTGCTTTGTAATCCTTACAAATGTTAGCAAGTCTAAGCTTACGCTCACGCATCTCATCCTTCATCATCCAACGTGGGCAGCAGCTTGTCTCGAGATAATGACGAGCAATAGCCTCAAGTGGCTTTTCGCCGTCCTTAATCTCAATTGGCTCACGGCCAGGAATAGAACCGTAGCAATAACGGTCAGCTACTACAAGTGCGCCACAGCTCTCAACGAGCTTTGTGAAATCAGGATCATCATTTTCAGAACCAGCAAGTACAACTCTAATACGGAAGTTTGGTGTTGGGTCTGGTTCTCTTGTCTTAAGTTCTTCTGCAGTCTCACGAAGATAAGGGAGAATTAAATACTTAGGACAAACAAGAGATACAAGCTGAATTACGTGGAACTCGTAACCTGTAATTGTAGGATTGTCGAGTTTTCTGTAATCGCCGATTTGATTAATGAGGTCACAAACCTCATTATGTTCCTTGATAGCAGCCTCAAGAGCCTTGTCAGAAGTATCAATTCCATAATGGCTATTGAGTTCATCAAGTACGTGTGCCTGGAGCTGTTTCTTAAAGTGGTCAATGCCGTTCTCAGTCTTCTTGAAAGGTACGTCTGTAAAAGATACGAAGAAGTCTGGGTTTTGAATAATGTCCATTCTGTCAAGGTGCTCCTGGAAACGACATGTTACTGTACATGTCTCAGTTGCCATCTGAGCATCAAGAAAATTATAGCCACCCTCAAGAGCACGCTCTAAAAGGCTACGGCCATAGTGGCAGGTACGGCCAGACATATAATATGTAGCCATATCTGGAGAAGTACATGCTGGTGCACGAAGACGTACGCCAAAGCATCCTTCGAGGTCTAAGAGAACTTCTGGCATGAAGTAGCAAGTATAACCGAGAGCTTTTTTACCCTCTGATTTTGCCTGCTTAACGAGGTCGTTATTAGCTTCCTGCAGTAAGTTCTCAAAGAAAATTAAATGCTTTAAGTCTCTCATTAACTTACCTCCCATTTTGCTTTGCGCAAAAAATAACAAATAAATTGTAATAGATTCTTGTACGAGTAACAATTGAATATATCAACAAGATTTTATAAACATTTTTGTACCTTTTTTTAATTCTGTCCCATTTTATTTGCTTTTTTGAGCATAAGTGTAGTAAAATTTCCATATCATAATTTTTGTCTATGGAGGCAAGTTAAATGAAAATTCTTCTTGAAACATCAGCTCGTCACGTTCACGTGACCAGAGAGGTGCTTGATATTCTCTATGGTGAGGGCTATGAACTCACAAACAAAAAAGACCTCTCTCAGCCAGGCCAGTTTGCCTGTGAAGAGAGAGTAGCAGTAATTGGTCCAAAGAACCAGTTCCCATCAGTATCTATCCTTGGTCCATGTCGCCCATATACACAGGTTGAAATCTCAATGTCTGAGGCTCGTACACTTGGCATCACTGCCCCTGTACGTATGTCGGGCGACCTCGAGGGTTCAGGTGCCTGCAAACTTGTAGGCCCTAAGGGCGAAGTTGAAATCGACAAGGGTGTAATAATTGCAAAACGACATCTCCACGCTCTCCCAGAAGAAGCAAAAGAACTCGGTATTGAGGACGGAGAAATCGTTAAAATCAAAGTTGAATCAGAAGAACGTTCTCTTATCTTCGATGATGTTATCGCAAGAGTAACAACAACTTCTGGTCTTGCTATCCACATTGATACGGACGAAGCAAATGCCTGTGGTGCAACACCAGGCATGATGGTTGAAGTAATAAAATGAGTTTAGGAGCTACAAAGAAGCTCTACGACGAAGATAGTTACTTAAAAGAATTCACCGCCCTTGTAAAATCATGTAATAAGAGCGGTGATTTTTTTAAGATAGAGCTTAATCAAACAGCCTTCTTCCCAGAGGGTGGTGGTCAGCTCGCTGACCCTGGCTTTTTCATCGTGAATGGAAAAGAAATAAATGTTTTTGATGTGCAACTCGAAGGTGACAAGGTTTTTCACTTTACACGTGAAAAAATTTTAGAGAATTTTGAAATTTCCGGTGTGATTGATTTTGAAGAACGCTTCAGAAGAATGCAAAATCACACAGGTGAGCATATCGTCTCGGGCCTCATCAATAGGACATTTGGGTACAACAACATCGGTTTCCACTTAGGGGATGATGATACCACTTGTGACTACGATGGCGTTCTCTCCTGGAACCAGGTCAAAGAGATTGAAAAAGCTGCAAATGAGGCAGTTTTTGCAAATAAAAAGGTGGTTGCTTACTATCCTGACCCAGTGACTTTACCAAGTCTTGAGTACAGATCAAAGCTTGATTTGACCGAGGGCGTTCGCCTAGTTATGATCGACGGTGTGGACTGCTGCGCATGTTGCGCGCCGCACGTGAAGACAACCGCCGAAGTGGGACTTATCAAGATAGTGAACATTGAGAAGTCACACGGTGGTACAAGACTTCATCTGCGCTGTGGCATGTCCGCGCTTCTCGATTACGACGAAAAGCAGACACAGGCGCTTCGCATTGGCGACCTTCTCTCTGCTCGCCAGTTCGAACTTGCCGACTGCGTTGAAGCACTTCAAAAGGCAAACAGCAGATTGAACTATGAACTTGCTCGCATGTCTGAGAAAGTCGCAGAGGCAACTCTCACCTCTTTAGAAAAAGTCGACGGCAACAAGGTTATGGTGCTCTCAAATGCTGATACAGATGCACTTCGTGCATTTGCAAATGGCGGCCGAAAAAAAGTATCAGGCCTCTTCGTTGCTTTGACAGAAGCTGGGACGGGCTTTAGGTATATGATTACTTCTGCCGATGACAGCATCAAACTCTCAGCCAAAGCAAAAGAGTTTAACGATGCCCTTCTCGGCCGTGGCGGTGGCAAAGACGACATGATTCAAGGCGCCTTCGCTGCACCACTTGAAGAGATTGAAAAATACTTTGATGATAAATAAAAAATAACCCTGCCGTTTGTTTGGCAGGGTTTATTTATTTTAATTAAGTTCCGAAAGAACTGTTGTGCCAGAGGCTAAGGACTTTTGAACATCAACAATGCGCTGATTCTTGGAACCTCTGAAGCGAAGATCTAAAGTCTTCTGCTCCTCGATGAATTTGCCATCGACAAGAAGGCTAATCTCTTTCAAGAGATCCATCCAACAGTTCTCATCATTTGCGCCGTCTCTGAGTTCCTCAAATGTCCAACCGGAGAAGGACATGACATCAAGACCCTCTTTTTTGAGTTCCTTTGCAAGAACTGCGAGAGCTTTAGCCTGTGTGAAAGGTTCACCTCCTGAGAGCGTAATTCCATTGAGAAGTGGGTTTGCCTTTGCGGCGTTCACAATATTTTCGACGGTCGTCATATAGCCACCTTCAAATGGCCACGTTTGGGCGTTTTGGCAGTTCTTACAGTGATGTGGACATCCCTGTACAAATACAACAAAACGCCATCCCGGACCGTCGACGATTGATTCGCGGATAACTCCAGCCAGGTGAAGTTTAGTTCCACCTGGCTGGCTCCAATCAATTATTTGAGTGTCAATTGGAAAGTCTTGCATCATACCTGCTCGAATTCTCCAGCACCTGTACCTACTGAATGTTTAACTCTATCATTAACTTCTGCATATTTTGCATCATTGAAACGATCAAGAGTACCTACAAGGTAACCTGTAATTCTACGAATTCTTTCAAACTTTACGCCTTCGCCTACCATTTTAGATTCCATCATATTAAATAACCGCCTTTCGGTTTTAGATTTCTTTAACGTCAACTGGGTGTGCAACTTTGTCTGCTTCCTCAAGTGGATTCTCATCGCATGAGCAAACTGAAGTTGAGTAACCCTTAATTCTCATAAGTACGTCTTCTGAGATAGCCTCACCATCGTGACGACCGCAGCGTGGGCATACATCGCCAATAATTCCAGTGTAACCACAAACTGGATCACGGTCAACTGGATGGTTAATTGAAGCATAACCCATATTGTTTTCCTTCATACAACGGATAACTGATTCAAATGCATCAAGGTTGTCAAGTGGGTTACCGTCCATCTCGATATATGAGATATGACCTGCGTTTGTAAGATTGTGGTATGGTCCCTCAATCTTAATCTTCTCAAATGCTGAGATTGGGAAGTATACAGGTACGTGGAAAGAGTTTGTATAATAAGCTCTATCTGTTACACCTGGGATTACACCATAACGCTCACGGTCCATACGTACGAAACGACCTGAAAGACCTTCTGCAGGTGTTGCGATAAGTGTGTAGTTAAGTCCCTCATCCTGTGATTTCTGATCACAACGTGAACGCATGTGACCAACAATCTCAACACCGAGGTTACGAGCTTCCTGAGACTCACCATGGTGAGAACCAACCAAAGCTTTAAGACACTCAGCAAGACCGATGAAGCCAACAGTCAATGTACCGTGCTTTAATACTTCCATAACCTCATCGTCTGGTTTGAGCTTATCTGAGTCAACCCAGAGTCCCTGGCCCATAAGGAATGGATAGTTATAAACTCTTCTGTGTCCCTGAATGAGGAAACGATCATAGAGCTGGTCAAATACGAGGTCAATTTTTCTATCAAGTTCCTCGAAGAAGATATCGATATTACCATGAGCCTTAATAGCGATTCTTGGAAGGTTGATAGATGTGAATGAGAGGTTACCACGACCGCATGTAACCTGGCGGCTTGGATCATAAACATTTGCCTTAACACGTGTACGGCAGCCCATGTAAGCAACCTTTGAGTTGTAATCGTTTACATCATATCCGCCCTTATTGAATGTTGAGTCAGCGAAGCAGAAGTTAGGGAACAATCTCTTTGCTGAAACCTTCATGGCAAGTTTGAAGAGGTCGTAGTTTGGATCCTCTGGATTATAGTTAACGCCTTCCTTGATACGGAAAATAGAAACAGGGAAAATAGCTGTTTCACCGTTACCAAGACCTGCGTCTGTAGCGAGAAGGAAATTCTTAGTTACAAGGCGTGCTTCCTCTGAAGGATCATCACCGAGAGTAATTGAAGAGAATGGAACCTGAGCACCTGCACGAGAGTGCATTGTGTTGAGGTTGTGAACAAAAGCTTCCATTGCCTGGAATGTCTGCTTATCTGTTTCTTTAACTGCCTTCTTAATCGCAAACTCCTGAGCTTTCTTAACATTAGCCTCTGGAAGTTTGTACTTGTTGATGAGAAGATCAGCCTCTTTTGCCTGATAATCATTATCATTGGCAAAAACAGGGATGAGACCATATGTACCTTCTACCTCAAGGCAGAGATTCTTTGATGCCTCTGTAGCATCCTCAAATCCGCATAAAAGTTCAAGACCCTTTGCAAGGTTTGAGATATAGAACCTCTTGTATGTCTTAACAACACCTGGAGCCATGAAAGTATCAAATGCTGGGATACTCTGACCACCGTGCTGGTCATTTTGGTTTGACTGAATTGCAATAGCAGCGAGAGCAGCGTAGCTAGAAATATCATTAGGCTCGCGGAGGAAACCGTGTCCTGTTGAGAAACCACCCTTGAAAAGCTTATTAATATCAATCTGACAACATGTAGTTGTGAGTGTTAAGAAGTCGAGGTCGTGAATATGAATATCACCCTCTGCATGAGCTTTTGAATGCTCTGGCTTCAAAACATAGAGTTCGTTAAACTGCTTAGCACCTTCAGAACCATACTTAAGCATAGTACCCATAGATGTATCGCCATCAATATTAGCATTCTCACGCTTGATGTCATTTTCCTTGGCATCTTTAAATGTAAGACCTTCATAGATCTTCATAAGACGAGTATTCATCTCACGAACACGTGATCTCTCTGAACGATAAAGAATAAACTTCTTTGCTGTTCTTGCATGACCACTCTCGATGAGTACCTTTTCTACTGCATCCTGAATTTCTTCGACTGTTGGTCTAGTATTTCCTGTTGATTCAATATAGTTAACTACTTTCTGAGAAAGTTCAAGAGCCTCCTCGTAGTTGTCACCGCCTGTAGCTTTGGCAGCCTGGTAGATAGCGTTAGCTATCTTGTCAATTGAGAAAGGTACTGCTCTACCGTCTCTCTTAATGATGGTTTCAATCATTGCTATTTCCTCCATTTATGTTCAAACCACAATATCTTGTGGTCGCTTTCGTGTCTTAAACATTATATAGCCTCAATATATATATGTCAACCGAGCGGAGTATATAAATTTTTATGATTTTTTTGGCGTTTTTGTGGAAAATAGTTCATGCACCTTTCTGTTGATTTTCATATTATAAATGGTATATAATAAAAGACTGTATAATACCCCATTTGGAGGAAGAAACATGAACAAGCTTAAAATTGCTAAATTATCTCCTACACCACTCCTAATTGTTCTCGCAGCAGGAGCTCTTCTAGGTGTACCACTTCGTGTTTGGGAACTTTGCAATTGTGTTGACTCAGCAACAGGACTCTGGGCAACAAAAGATGTCACAGTAATACTTCTCTATATCATCTGCTGCATCGTATTTGCAATTGCTTTCTTCTTCTCATTCTTTAGTGGAGTTATGACAAAGCCAAAGTTTAAAGAGGAAAAAGATCTTCTTCTCGGTGTATGCGGTGGAATTTTCACATTGACTCTTCTTATTGATTCAATTTTACTTGTTACTAAATTCATTGCTTTAATTACAAACTATACAACAGATGCAAATGGTAAACTTTCATATTACTTAACTTCGTCCGGCGGTCTTGCTATGGCTCTTGCTTCTCTCTTTGGCATCCTTGCCACAAGTTATTTGGGCTTTATATCATTTTCAGCTATTACCGGCGTAGATAATTACAGCAAGAAACGTCTTCTTGGACTTACCCCAGTTCTTTGGGCTATGTTCAGACTCGTTATTCACTTTACAAATCCTATCAACTATAGAAACGTATCTCAGCTTTTCCTTGAAATAATGATGCTCTGTTTTGCCATGATTTTCTTCATGTCATTTGCACGTATTTCATCTGAGATAAACGAAGGAACTAGCATGAAACTTCTCTGGTTCTCCGGTGTTTCTGCAGCACTTCTCGCATTCATCTGTGCACTTGCGCCATTCCTTCTCGTTATCACTGGCAAGGGCGAACTTATTCCAAACGCATACCCTATGCGTTATTGTGACTTAGGCCTTGCCCTCTTCATAACATCATTCCTTTTCACAGTTACACCTCTCACAAACGAAGTCGGTGAAAACTAATGATTAAGAAACTTGAAACTCTTATAAATTCCGGCAGAGTACCTCATGCGCTTGTAATTGACGGTGGTTCGCTCGAATCACGTCTCCTCTGTGCAAAAGAACTCGCCGCCTCTATTCTTGGAGAAACTGAAAAAGTCATGGCTGATATTCACCCAGACGTTATCACTGTTTTTCCAGAGGAAAAGAAAAAGACTCTCTCCGTAGAATTAATTCGTAAAATGCGCGATGACGCATACGTTATTCCAAACGAGAACGAGCATAAAGTTTATATAATCGCAAGAGCAGAGCTCATGCAAGATTATTCCCAAAATGCTCTCCTCAAAATCTTAGAGGAGCCGCCGTCATACGCGACTTTCATCCTCCTCTGCGACACGCACTCGTGCCTTCTAGGCACTGTTCTTTCTCGTGTCGCTATCTTCACTCTTGATGATGAAGCAGTAAACACCGATGACGAAACTTATGCAAAAAACTTAGCACTTGCTAAGGAACTCGCTAAAAAAGTTGCTTTCCATGACAGTTTCGGCATAATGACATCTGTTTCCTGCTTTGATAAAAACTTTGATCAGTTATCACCTGTACTTGATATTCTCTCAGCCATCCTCCGCGATGCGCTAGTTATCAATACTGGCGGAAATTCCCTCATAAGTGGTGCTTTAGATGAAGCAAACCTCTTGTCGAGAAACCTTTCCGCAAAAGACCTTCTCTCTAGAACAGAAGGTGTTGCTGACATAGTTAAAGCTATTAATATATACGGAAACAAGAATCTTACATTGACAAGACTTGTTTCAAAACTTTCTGGAGGTCAAAATGACTGAAATAGTTGGCATAAGATTCAAAGAGGTCGGCAAGATTTATTGCTTTGACCCAAAAGGCCAGACGCTAACTCCTGGGCAGTTTGTAATTGTAGAAACAGCCCGTGGCGTTGAATGCGGACAAGTTGCTACCGGCAACGAGATGGTCAGCGAAGATAAAATCGTTGCTCCGCTAAAGCCTATAGTTCGAATTGCAACCGAAGACGATTTAAAAAAGGTTGCAGAGAACAAAGAAAAAGAAAAATCCGCATTCAAAACATGCGAAGAAAAAATAGCAAAACACGGCCTCGAAATGAAACTCACAGAAGTTGAGTACACTTTCGACGGAAGCAAAATTCTATTTTACTTCACTGCTGATGGACGCGTTGATTTTAGAGAACTCGTTAAAGATCTTGCCGCCGTCTTCAAGACAAGAATCGAACTTCGTCAAATCGGCGTAAGAGATGAGGCAAAGATGCTTGGAGGTATTGGTATCTGCGGCAGACCTTACTGTTGTAACTCATACCTTGGCGAGTTCGCACCAGTATCAATAAAGATGGCAAAAGAGCAGGGCCTTTCACTCAACCCTACTAAGATCTCAGGTGCATGCGGTCGACTTATGTGTTGCCTTAAATATGAGCAGGACTCATATGAGCACCTTGCCAAAATCACGCCAAAGCCAGGTGCTTTGGTTGATACGAAAGATGGCAAGGGCATCGTTGTTGAGTCCAACCTCATTTCAGGCATGATCAAGGTTCGACTCGACCGCGCCCCAGAGGCAGTGCCATCAACTTACAACAGAAAACAAGTCAAGATACTCCGTGATGTAAAAACCACAGTATCAAAAGAAGAGCGTGAAGCTCTCAAGGCTATCGAAGAATAAAAGGAGAGAAAACAAAATGACAGAACAAATTTTACTTACTAGTGACGGTCTTAAGGAACTTCAGGATGAACTTGAGCAATTAAAAACTGAAGGCCGTAAAGACATAGCTGAGAAGATTAAGGTTGCCCTTTCTTTCGGCGACTTGTCAGAGAACTCTGAGTACGATGAAGCAAAATCTGAGCAGGGCAAACTTGAGTCACGTATCAACGAACTCGAAGCAATCCTCCAGAACTACAAACTCATCGACGAAGATGAGCTTCCATCCGATATCGTTAACCGCGCTTCAAAGGTTACAATTCGCGATATGGAAACAAAAGAAGAATTCACATATCAGATTGTTGGCCCACAGCAGGCTAACCCAATGAAGAACAGAATCTCTGATGAATCACCTGTTGGCAAAGCAATTCTTGGTAAAAAGAAGGGTGCTACAGTTTCTGTTGAAACTCCTGCAGGAGTACTTAAATACAAAATTATTGACATTGACCTCAAATAATTTTATTTAAGCTAGGAGAATTAAGATAATGGCAGACAACCAAAATCCAGCAGTAGAGGCAAAAGAACTCACTGCTGAAGAAACTAACGAACAAAGACAAATCCGTATAGATAAGCTCAAGGTACTTCAAGAGGCCGGTAAAGATCCTTTCCAGGTAATGACAGCCGAGCAGTCCCATCACACTCTTGATGCCAAAGCAGAATATGAGGAACTTGAAGCAAAACTTCTCGCTGACCGTCCTATTCCAGATGTATCTGGCCTCGACGAGCAGGCAGCACGTGAAGTAACAAACAACGACTATAACGAGCGTCGCGCTATTATGGATGCTAGTCCAATAACAGTAGCTATTGCTGGTCGTATGATGTTCAAGCGTGTTATGGGTAAAGCTTCTTTCTGCAACATTCAGGATAAGGTAGGCAACATCCAAGTTTATGTTGCTCGCGACGCTATCGGCGAAGAGCCGTATGCTGACTTTAAGAAGTCCGATATCGGCGACATCTTCAGTATCAAAGGTTACCTTTTCCGCACAAAGACAGGTGAAATTTCTGTCCACGCTGAGGAGATGAAACTTCTTTCAAAGTCACTCCTCCCTCTCCCTGAAAAATATCATGGTCTTAAGGACGCCGACACTAGATATCGTCGCCGCTATGTAGACCTCATCGTAAATCCAGAAGTAAAAGATACATTTGTTAAGCGTTCAAAGATTATTCAATCTGTTCGTAAGACACTTGATGATGTTGGATATGTAGAGGTTGAAACACCTGTACTCAACACTATCGCAGGTGGTGCAACAGCTCGTCCATTTATCACACATCACAACTCACTCGATCTTGATATGTATATGCGTATCGCTACGGAGCTCCCACTTAAGAGACTCATCGTAGGTGGCATGGAGCGTGTATATGAAATCGGACGTATCTTTAGAAACGAAGGTATGGACACAAAGCACAATCCAGAATTCACAACAATCGAATTCTACGAGGCATATACAGACTATAACGGTATGATGGACCGTACAGAGGCCATCATCCGCAACGCTGCCATGGCAGCAAACGGCACTTACAAAGTAACATTCAAGGGCGTAGACATCGACCTTGAAAAGCCATTTGCTCGCATGACTATGGCAGAGGCAGTTAAAAAATACACTGGCATCGATTTTGAAGAGTTTGCTTGTGACAACGAGAAAGCTATCGCTCTTGCAAAAGAGAAGCACATCGAAATCGAAAAAGGTAAAGAGACTTGGGGTGACATTCTTGTAAGTTTCTACGACGAATTCGTCGAAGAAAACCTTGAACAGCCAACCTTCATCATGGACTATCCTGTTGAAGTTTCACCTCTCACAAAGCGTAAGCCATCAAAGCCATACCTTACAGAACGTTTTGAACTCTTCATCCTTGGCACAGAGTACGGCAACGCTTACTCAGAACTCAATGATCCTCTTGATCAGTTAGAACGTTTCAAGCATCAGCTCATGCTTCGTGAATGTGGTGATGATGAAGCTAACATGCTTGATGACGATTTCATCATGGCGCTCGAATACGGTATGCCACCAACAGGTGGTTGTGGCATCGGCATCGACCGCCTCGTTATGCTTCTCACAGGCAACGAATCAATCCGTGATGTTCTCCTCTTCCCAACGATGAAACCATTAGATTAAAGGCAAAAACCACGGAAGAAATGTCGCTTATTTACATCACATCCTAAGAATATGAAAAGACCATCCCAAAAAAGGGATGGTCTTTTATACTTTATAATTATACTGTCTTAATAATATTTGAAACAGCAGAAGGTACAAGTGCTGTAGAACCATGAAGCTTTGAAAGAGCAAGATTCTTTAAAGCTACTGAGAGTGGAACTGGAACAAATGCCATTGGTGAAACCTTCATAAGATAGAACATTGCAGCCGCAGAATCTGCAAGACTGTTGCACTTATGGCTTAAGAAAACGTTCTTCTTTCCAAGGCGATTTATAAGTCTATCACCAACCTCATCAATTGCACAGTCACCAACAATAAGAACTTTACCTTGAATTGCATCTATTTCTGCAATATCGTGGCCCTTTCCTATAACCATAGTCCAGCCACCTTTACCGTTATGATCCTTATAAAGAATTTGAAGAAGTGTAAGTGGGTTATTCATACAACCCTGCTTACAACATCTCTCTTTACCCTTGATTACCTTAACATCATCAGGATAACAATCATAAAGATCGGTTGGGTACTTCGTTGTATACATTGATATATCGCCCTGGATATCGATATCTTCAATGCCTGAAACTCCTTCTGAAAGTCCCTTTTCAACTGCAATCTTGAGATGAGGAACATCGTCAAGTGTAAGACCATATACGCTAGCACCAACTATATCTGTTGCAACAACATTCTTTCCTGCAACGAGAACCTTCAAAGGAAGAACCGCCTCGTCAGCAAGTGCAGTTACTGGGTAATGACCATAAATTGTACCCTCAACACCTT
Organism: Candidatus Limimonas coprohippi; assembly: GCA_018065925.1. Lineage (GTDB taxonomy): Bacteria > Bacillota > Clostridia > Oscillospirales > Acutalibacteraceae > UBA1227. The sequence continues at coordinate 10,983 of JAGHSI010000124.1, read as the reverse complement.
CAAGGATAGTAAAATCAGGTCTTACATAACTAAGTATATCAACAAGTTTATAAGCAAGATTAAAGTTGTGGTCAAATCCTCGTGTTGTCTGGCTTGGAAAAGCCCATTGGTTTTTGACGCCCATTGTTACGCCAGCCATAGAATGTGTCTTAAGCTTTGGCATACTGATATAAAGATTTTCATCTTTCTTATTAATCAAATTATCGATTACGAATTTAGGCATCATAAACTTATTATTTACATATCCCAACTCATCATCTTTAATTGATGGTCTTCCCTTAAACTCAAATTCAACGCTCTTATCCTCATCAAGATATACAGGAATTGCACCTGTGCGCTTACAAATCTTATCATATCCCGTAATAGCAAAAACAAGACGTGTTGCATTACTCTGAGTTGAATTTTCAAAGAGATATACCTTTTTAGCTCCATGAGCATTCCAATACTCAATAGCTGCCTCAATAGCCTCCGGTCTTGTATAGCAGTATGGCTGTCCATCAATACCGTTTGGCTTAATGAATACCTCCTTGCTAGACTTAAGCATGCTCTCTCCGCCTGCTTTGTCAAACAAGTCCCAAATAGCTTCCTTTAACTCCTTTGCGAGTTCGTTGTTAAGTGGCATAAACTTAGTCAAACTCTCACTCTGATGTGGAGCTTCAAGATGTTTTACATATACTGTTGTTTTACCTGCCATATGTCTCCTCCTTAAATGAATGTGTCCGTTTTTTGTTCACCTATTTAATTTTACACCAAAATCCATTTTTTATCCATAAAAAAGTATTCCCTACAAATTTGTAGGGAATACTTTTATTAATATGCTTCGATTTCTTTAATTTTAAATTCATTGCCTTGAAGAAGATAAGTATGCTCAGAACTACAGTGCGGGCAAGTTTTTCCAAATTCAACAGTAGAATAAGTTTTTTTACAATCCTCACAGTATGTCACTGCGGGGATTTTTTCTATTTTAAGCTCTGCTTCCTTTGTGAGTTCGCGCTTCGCAGCAGCCCACTTCCAGCAATCAGTGAGATATTCCTCAATGATAGCGGAGACCTCGCCAATTTCTAAGACAACCGTCTTTACACTTTTGAGATCATTATCCTTTCCTACTTCTTCAATTTTATCAAGAACAGTAAAAACTACACCTAATTCATGCATAATTATTTCTTCTCTTTAAGCTTTCTAATCTTAAGTCCTAATGGATATTTAATCATATTAGGAAGTATATATTTAAGCTTTGCTTCAGATGTAATCATGTCACTGCAGTGAGGAAGATCACGTTCAAGGCGAATAGCATCGAACTGACATCTCGTAGTACAAAGACCACAGCCTATACATTTTGTCTCATCGACAACAGAACGTCCGCACTTGAGGCAACGTGCTGCCTCTGCCTTAACCTGTTCCTCTGTAAATGGAAGGGTATATTCACGGAATGACTTCTTATCAAGGTCCTTCTTATTTGGAACATTTCTTCCACATGTATCATATGACTCAACTGTAATATCATCCTTGTTGAGTTCAACATAGTTGCGTCTGTCACGACCAATTGTAAGTGTACCGTGTGGTTGAACATATCTGTGGATAGAAATAGCACCTTCACGGCCAGCAGCAATTGCATTGATTGCAAAGCTTGGGCCCGTGTAGAGGTCTCCACCAACAAATACGTCTGGCTGTGCTGTCTGATATGTGAGTTTGTTTGCCATTGGGCCGTTGGCACGACCGAGTTCAACTTTCTCGCCATCGAGAAGGTTGCCCCAAGCAATTGCCTGGCCGATCGAAAGGATAATATCAGTACATTCAACTGTTACTGTGTCATTCTCATCATATACTGGAGCAAACTTGTGGTTTGCATCAAATACTGATGTGCACTTCTTAAGAACAATAGCCTTAACCTTGCCGTTCTCAACGATGATCTCCTTAGGACCATATCCACAGTTTACTGTGATGCCGTCGCCCTCTGCGTCAGCAATCTCGTCAGGAAGTGCTGGCATCTCCTCGCGTGACTCAAGGCAATACATTGAAACTGCGCCGTCGCCACAACGTGCTGCAACACGTGCGCAGTCGATGGCAACATTACCACCACCGATAACAACAACGTTGCCGCCGCCAAGATTATAACTCTCGGCTGGCACTGCCTTACGAAGGAAGTCTACCGCAGTTATAACGCCCTCGGCGTCCTCACCAGCGATACCGGCCTTCTTACCGTCCTGACAGCCGATAGCAACATAGAAAGCCTTATAGCCGTCTTTTCGAAGATCATCAAGAGAGATATCTTTACCAACTTCTACACCAAACTTAAACTCAACACCAAGCGCTTTGATAACCTCAACTTCAGCATCAATGACATTCTTTTCAAGTTTGAATGATGGGATACCATATGTGAGCATGCCACCTGGTTTTTCAGACTTTTCAAATACTGTTGGCTTATATCCCTTAAGAGCGAGATAGTATGCACAAGAGAGACCTGCAGGGCCTGCGCCGATAATAGCAATCTTCTCATCTGCATAGAAATTCTCATCAAGTGATGGGATAGTCTTCTTAGGAATATAACGTGTATTTGCATCAAGGTCACGCTGTGCAACAAATTTCTTAATTTCGTCGATAGCAACTGGATCGTCAATTGTACCACGAGTACAAGCGTCCTCACACTTGTGATTACAGATACGACCACAGATTGCTGGAAGTGGGTTGTCAAGTTTGATAAGTTGAAGTGCCTCATCATAGCGACCCTCTTTTGCCATATCAATATAACCCTGAATTGCGATATGAGCAGGACAAGCAGTCTTACAAGGCGCTGTACCAGAGTCGTATGTAGGGATGCGGTTTAAATCACGATAATTGTGAGTCCACTTATCCTCACCCCATGGTTCATCAACATATGGAAGTCCCTTCTTTGGATACTCAACTTCTGAGCCATCCTTACGGCAAAGCTTCTGTCCAAGTTTTGGAGCACCCGCCGGGCATACCTCTACGCACTTACCACAAGCTACGCACTTATCCTTATCAACATGAGCAATATATGCTGAACGCGAGAGGTTCGGTGTGTTATAAAGTTGTGATGTACGAAGAGCATAACATACATTAACGTTGCAGTTGCAGATAGCGAAAATTTTATTTTCACCATCGATATTTGTTATCTGATGAACAAAGCCATTTTCCTCAGCCTTTTTGAGAATCTCAAGTGCTTCATCCTTAGTGATATAATGTCCGCCCTTGTTTGTCTCAACAACATAGTGAGCCATATCACCTACAGCGATACACCAACCTTCTGGGTCATCACCACAACCTTCATCAAATGTCTTTCTTGACTTACGGCAAGAACAAGGAGATGCAGCATAAACACCGTCATATTTGTCGAGCCAATGAGAAATGTGCTCAACTGATACAGATGTGTTCTCCATCTCAATAGCTTTCTCTACTGGTATTACATGCATACCAATGCCACAGCCACCCTCTGGTACAAACTTTGTAACCATATCAAGAGGAAGACGTGTCATTCGTTCAAAGAAAATACCAACTTCCGGATGCTCATCAATAAGATTTGCATTCATGTTTGAGAACTCTGCGCTTCCCGGTACAAACATTGGGAGACAATACTGTTTCTCGTGCTGTGGATTTTCCCAGTTATATTCGATAACACCGGCAACTGCCATTTTCTCAAGAAGCTCTTCAACCTTCTCTTTTGGCATACCAGTACGCTCAACCATTTCAGGTAAAGTCACAGGCTTTCTAACATCCATTTTAAGAGCTACTTCTGCCATCTCATCAGTACACATGGCAGCAAGGCCCCAATACTCCGGATCATCTTTTGTAATTTTAGCAAGACCTAGTTTCTGTGGAATACGATCTGTGATTTTTTTACCAAGTTCTGCAATGACAGGTCTAAAAGGCTCATCATTTACTGGAACTTCAGGGTACTTGTACTCTGGATAGAGTTCAGTGTCAAGTTCGCGCATAGTTGATCTCCTAATCTATAGAATTTATTTAATGCTCGTAATATCGTAAGGTGTTTCCTGATATACGAAATAATTTAACCAGTTTGAATAAAGAAGATTTGCAGATGAACGCCAAGTAACAGGCGGCTTTGACGTCACCTTATCATTTGGAAAATAATTCTTTGGCATACTTATTGGAAGGCCCGCGTCAAGATCACGCTTATACTCATTATAAAGAGTATCAGCGTCATATTCAGAATGGCCTGTTATGAATATCTGACGGCCCTTCTTTGTTGCTATAGCATAGACGCCGGCCTCTTTTGAGGATGCCAAAATAGTAAGTTCGGATTTTGCTTCGATGTCAGTTCTCTCAACAGTTGTATGTCGAGACTGTGGAACCATAAAGGTGTCATCGAAGCCTCTAAAGAGCATAGAAGATTTTTTCTCAACCCTGTGTGGAAAAACGCCAAAAAGTTTCTCTGATAGAACCTGCTTTTTTATACCATAGTGGTAATAAAGAGCAGCTTGAGCGCCCCAACAAATATGGAAAGTGGACCAAACATGTGACTTACTCCATTCCATAATTTCGCAAAGTTCATTCCAATAATCAACTTCTTCAAAATCAAGTTGTTCTACTGGAGCGCCAGTGATTATCATTCCATCAAAGTTTTGGTCTTTGATATCAGCAAATGTCTTATAAAAGCTGAGCATGTGTTCTTCGCTCGTATTCTTCGATGCATGCGAAGTCATCATTATAAGTTCAAGTTCAACCTGAAGTGGTGTGTTACCAAGAAGTCTACAGAGTTGTGTCTCTGTCTCAATCTTCTTTGGCATGAGATTAAGGAGCAAAATTTTAAGAGGACGAATGTCCTGCTTGCCCGCTCTTGTCTCTGTCATTACAAAGATATTCTCAGAGTTTAACACCTTTTTTGCAGGCAAATTCGTTGGAATTTTAATTGGCACAACTATCACTTCCCTTTCCTTCTTCAGCCATAATCGCTTTCATCGCCTCATCATCGAGTTTATATCTCTTTATAAATACGAAGCAAGCAATTGCAAATATCAGCATCGGAAGAATTGTAATTGTAATTTGAAGACCAAGGAGTGATGAACCGGTTAACACCTGCCCCACACCCTCGCTAGTATCTTTACTGATATTAAAAATTGATATACAGGCAGACGCCACAAGGACACCTATACCTGAAGCAAATTTAACCACAAAAGTTTGAATTGAAAAAATTACGGATTCATCTCTTGTGCCATTTTTCTTCTCACCATAGTCAACTGTATCTGCAAGGAATATAGTCAAGAGAACCATAATGAGTCCATTGGCAGAAAAGATAATTACTGCCGGCACATAAAGTACCGAATATGACATTCCAGTGAAGACTATTGTCGTAAACACCAAATATCCCAAAACAGCGCCAAGCAATGCAGTTCTAAATACCTTTGTCGACTGCATAAATTTTCTAAGCAATGGGAAAAGAAGAATCATAGCAATAGCTTGTGAAGCACCACCCACGACTGCGAAAAGTGTGTATTTATGATACCAGTCAGCTCCGCCCACTGCATACTTATAATAATAAATCGCAAGATTTGCAGTTGTATAAAAAGCGGTATTTACAAGAACAATTGTAAGGGCCATTACAAGAGCTTGATCGTTATGGATCAAAGCCTTCAGCATATCCCCGACTGTATTTGTTTTAACGTCCACCGTAGATTTTTCTTTAATTGTAAATGAGAAATAAGTGATAACCAAGCCAGTGAATATAGATATAATCAATGCGAACCATCTAAACCCTATTCTCTCATCGCCATGGCCAAGTGCCATGACACAAATCATAGTCGTGACTGTAGCGATAGCGCCACCGACGGTGGCACAGGTGCGGCCGACCTGGGTCAAGCGTTCGCGCTCAGCGCCTGGCTTTGTAAAAGCTGGAACGATTGACCAAAACGGTATATCCGCCATAGTAAATGTAATGCCCCAGAGAATATAAAATACTGCTGCATAAGCAATAAGGCCCGCACCACTTAACGTCGGCGGCGCCGAAAACAAAAGAAATGTTATGAGAGTATTTGAAAGTGTACCTATGAAAATCCAAGGTCTAAACTTCCCCCATTTCGTCTTTGTCTTCGCAGTAATTACCCCCATAATCGGGTCATTAAAGGCATCAAACACACGAGCCACCAAGAGAATTATTCCCATGGCAAATGCTTTAACACCTAAAATATCTTGATAATAGTAAAGAATATAACTCGTAGAGAGCATATACATCATATCTTTACCTACAGCACCAAGACCATATGCAATTTTCTCTTTAATATTAAGAGATTTATTTTCCAAATTAATTATCCTTTTTAAATTGATGCAAGGGCCTGTTCAAGATCTGCAATGAGATCCTCGGCATTTTCAATACCAACTGAATAACGAATCAAGTCTGCTGGTACGCCAGCCTCTAAAAGTTGCTCATCTGTCATCTGACGATGAGTTGTTGATGCTGGGTGAAGGCAGCACGTACGAGCGTCCGCAACGTGTGTTTCAATGCTTGCGACCTTAAGTGCTGCCATGAATTTCTCAGCAGCTGGTCTACCACCCTTAACGCCGAATGAAACAACACCACAAGTACCATTTGGCATATACTTCTGCGCAAGATCGTAATATTTATCGCCAGGAAGTCCAGCATAGTTTACCCAAGTGACATTTGGGTTTTTCTGGAGAGCCTTTGCAACCGCCAATGCATTTTCACAATGACGTGCAACTCTAAGAGGAAGGCTTTCAAGTCCAAGGTTTAAAATATACGCATTTACTGGTGACTGAACCGCACCAAGATCACGCATAAGCTGAACATTTGCTTTTGTTATATAAGCACCGCCAAGCCCAAACTTTTCAGTATATACAACACCGTGGTAGCTCTCATCCGGAGTACAAAGTCCCTTAAACTTATCAGGATATTTAGTCCAGTCAAAGTTACCGCTATCCACGATACATCCACCGAGCGTTGCACCATGTCCATCCATATACTTAGTTGTTGAATGGGTAATGATATCTGCACCAAATTTAAACGGATTACAGTTAATTGGTGTGGCGAAAGTATTATCCACAATAAGTGGAACACCATGTGCATGCGCAGCATCCGCAAACTTTTCAATATCAAGAATTGTAAGTGCAGGATTTGCTATAGTCTCACCAAAAACAAGTTTAGTATTATCTTTAAATGCAGCATTAAGTTCCTCTATTGTGCAATCAGGATCAACAAATGTGCACTCAACGCCCATTCTCTTCATTGTTGTAGAGAGAATATTATATGTGCCACCGTAAATCGTTGAGCTTGCTACAATATGGTCGCCCGCTCCCGCGATGTTAAAGAAAGCAAAGAAATTTGCAGCCATGCCAGAACCCGTGAGGATGGCAGCGGTGCCGCCCTCAAGTTCAGCAATTTTCTTTGCTACCATATCACAGGTAGGATTGCCACAACGCGAATAGAAATAGCCACTCTCCTCTAAGTCAAAGAGTTTTGCCATAGCATCGCCAGTATCATATTTAAATGTTGTACTTTGAATAATTGGGAGCTGTCTTGGCTCTCCGTTTCCAGGTGCATATCCGCCCTGAATACAAATTGTTTCCTTTTTCATCTTACAGCCCTCCTTGAGGATTTATTTCCAAGAGCTATTAAGGTCAACTGTTCGGTTGAATATTACCTTTCCAGAATTAATATCGGAATTCTTATCAACAGTATAATATCCTTTTCTCATAAACTGGAATGTATCGCCAATTTTAAGATTTTCTAAAAGATTCTTATCAACCATAGCGCCTGGGAGAATCTTTAATGAATCTGGATTTATATAATCACAGAGTTCATGTGAATCGTCTGATGGGTTTTCCACATTGAAGAGTCTGTCATAAAGACGAACTTCAACAGGTGCAGAATTATCTGCTGATACCCAGTGAATAGTACCACGAACCTTACGTCCGTCTGGTGTCTCGCCGCCCTTTGACTCAGGATCATATGTGCAATGAAGACAAGTTACGTTGCCCTCATCATCCGTGTCATAAGACTGACAAGTGATATAATATGCAGATTTGAGCCTTACCTCATTGCCAGGGAAGAGTCTAAAGTACTTCTTTACTGGCTCTGCCATAAAGTCATCCTGCTCAACAAAGAGTTCTCTACTGAATACAACTTTTGTTGTGCCAAGTTCTGGCTTATCTGGATGAACTGGTGTTTCAATAATCTCTGTCTGTCCCTCTGGATAGTTTTCAATAACGACTTTGAGAGGGCGAAGTACTGCCATAGCACGGGCAGCATTAGCGTTTAAGTTGTCACGTACGCATGCCTCAAGAAGACCAAAGTCTACAACTGAGTGAGCCTTTGAAACACCGATACGTTCAACAAAATCACGAATAGCAGCTGCCGGGAAACCACGGCGACGCATACCTGAGATAGTAACCATACGTGGGTCATCCCAACCATCAACATATCCGTTATTTACAAGATAAAGCGAACGACGTTTTGATGTTACGCAATAATTTAAGTTAAGTCGTGCAAACTCAATCTGGCGAGGGCGTTGCCAGCCAAGTGTATCGGCAACCTCGCATTCCTCAAGTACCCAGTCATAAAGTGGACGGTGGTTCTCAAACTCAAGTGAGCAAAGCGAGTGAGTTACGCCCTCTTTTGCATCCTCGAGTGGATGAGCAAAATCATACATTGGATATACGCACCACTTATCGCCCTGCCTATAGTGTGAGAGATGAGCAATTCGGTAAATTACTGGATCACGCATATTTATGTTAGGTGATGTCATGTCAATCTTTGCACGAAGCACTCTTGAACCATCAGGGAATTCACCTTTTGTCATTCTGTCAAAGAGTTCTAAGTTCTCCTCGATAGAACGATCACGATAAGGACTGTTCTTACCTGGCTCTGTAAGTGTTCCTCTGTACTCCTTCATCTCGTCAGGAGAGAGATCACATACGAAGGCCTTACCCTTTTTAATAAGTTTGATAGCACACTCATACATGAAATCGAAATAATCTGATGCATAAAGTGTCTCTGGAAGTTCCTCGCCTACGAGCCATTCAATATCTTCACGGATTGACTCTGCATACTCAACGTCTTCTTTACCTGGGTTAGTATCATCAAGACGAAGATTAAACTTACCGTTATATTTTTTCTTTGTTGCCCAGTTGATGCAAATAGCTTTTGCATGGCCAACATGGAGATAGCCGTTTGGTTCAGGTGGAAAACGGGTCTGAACTCTGTCATATACACCAGAGGCTAAATCCTCATCTATAAAATCATGAATGAAGTTTGAGTGAACTTCTTCAGCTTCAACATTTTTAATTTCTTCAGCCATTTTTATTCTCCTATTTGTCAAAGTGTTGCCATCATATTATCAATTCTGTTATTAACTTCTTCTACGCCGAGAATTTTCATAATCTCATAGAGATCCGGGGTATTTGTTCTAGAAGTCATAGCAACACGAATAATTGTTGAAACATCACCGATATGTCCTTTGAACTTATCAGGATTTGCTTTATACTCCTTAACATTTGGAGTGAAGCCAAGCGGTTCACAGAGATCTTTCATCTTTTGGAACCAAGTATCTTTATCATCATCGATGTTCCATACTTTCTTATACTCAGTGAGTACAGCTTTTGCATCTTCCTTATTAATAGTCTCTGGAAGTACACTGTAATCCGCTTCATAGTTATAGAAATAAGCAACATATGCTGGTACATCCGACCACTTAGCAATGTCCTTACGAGGCTTTGCATTTTCACGGTCAATGTTTAAGATAGCGCGAGCCTTTGCTTTATCAGCTGATAAAAGTTGAAAGAAATCTTTATCATATTCTTCAGCCCATTTAAGTGTACGTTCAAGCACCCAGTCAGCGTCTTTGACACAGATAACATTCTTTGATACATCATTCATCTTAACAAGATCAAAGAGTGCACCAGATACGCTCATCTTCTTCAAGTTAAATGGGAACTGTGATAAATCCGCATCCTTATTAGCACGGCGCCAGTCCTCAAAGTTTGAATTTGCTAAAGTGTAAAGATATTCAAGAACCGACTCTTTTGGATAACCCTGTTCGTTGTAAAACTCAACAGCAGCCTCTGGATCTTTACGCTTTGAAAGCTTTCTCTTATTGCCGTCATCGAGTTTCATGATTGGAGCAATGTGTGCATATTTTGGAACTTTAAATCCACAGGACTTGAAGAGCTGGATATGTGTTGGAACTGATGATATCCACTCGTCACCACGAATGACATGTGTTGTTCTCATAAAGTGGTCATCACAGCAATGAGCAAAATGATATGTTGGAATTCCATCTGTTTTAAGAAGGACAACATCTACGATGTTCTCAGGCATCTCAATCTTACCTTTAATCATATCATCAAAGATGATTTTTCCTTCACCAGTACCTGGAGAGCGAAGTCTTAATACGTATGGAATACCAGATTTCACTTTTTCTTCAATCTCTTCATATGAGAGTTCACGGCACTTTGCATATTTTCCATAGTAGCCTGGAAGAACTCCAAGAGCTTCCTGCTCATCACGAATCGCCTGTACTTCTTCTGCTGTGCAGAAGCAAGGATATGCAAGCCCTGAAAGGACAAGTTGTTTTGCAACACAGTGATAAACGTCTGCGCGTTTCGACTGAGTGTAAGGGCCGTAGTCACCAGCTTCGGTATTGAAACCTGTTACACCTTCGGTGATATCAATACCGAAATCACGAAGGCCCTTAACAATACCCGAAACGCCGTCTTCTACCTCGCGCTTTTTATCGGTATCTTCGATACGAAGATAAAAAGCACCGCCTGATACATCAGCAGTAAGCTTTGAGATAAGACCTGAGAAAAGTCCACCGATATGAAGGTATCCAGTTGGGGATGGTGCAAATCTTGTAACCCTAGCACCTTCTGGCAGGTTCCTCTCCTTATAAAGCTCTTCATAATACTCTACTGTTTTGTCCACATCTGGGAATAAAAGCTCTGCAAGTTTTGTGAAATCCATATGTTTGCTCCTAAGAATGTGCATTAAAGAAA
>JAGHSI010000048.1 GCA_018065925.1 Candidatus Limimonas coprohippi | reverse complement strand
GTATTTATCGTAAACTATATCAATATTGCTAAACAGTTACATTTGTACTATAATCCTCTAGGAATAAAATTAATCCGATGGGAGCATCATAAAATGAAAATTTTAGTAGTTAACTGTGGTAGCTCATCTTTAAAGTATCAGCTCTTCGACATGAACGGCGAAGTGATGCTTGCAAAAGGTCTCTGCGAAAGAATCGGCGTTGACGGCCACTTCAAGGGTAAGACTAAAGATGGCAAAGAAGTTGAGAACAACAACATCTTAAACAACCATACAGAGGCCTTCATGGAAGTTAAGAAGGCACTCACAGAGGGCGAGACAAAAGTTATCGACTCACTCGATGAGATCGACGCTATCGGCCACCGTATAGTACAAGGCGGTGCCCTCTTCAATGACAGCGTACTTGTAACCGACGAGGTTAAGAAGGGAATCGAGTCACTTATCGACCTTGCACCTCTTCATAACGCAGCTCATCTCCAGGGTATCAACGCATGCCAGGAAGTATTTGGCAAGGATAAGCCAGAGGTAGTTGTATTCGACAACGCATTCCATTCTACAATGCCTCCAAAAGCATTCCTCTTCCCACTTCCATATGAATACTATGAGAAGTATAAAGTACGTCGCTATGGCTTCCACGGCACATCTCACCGCTATGTTTCAAACAGACTTTCAGAGATCTGGGGCCAGAGCCTTGAGGGTAAGAAGGTAATCGTTGCCCACATCGGAAATGGTTCATCTCTCTCAGCTATCAAAGACGGTAAAGTAATCGATACAACAATGGGTATCACCCCTCTCGATGGCTTCATCATGGGTTCTCGTTGTGGTGGTGTTGATCCTTCAGCCATCACATATATCCAGGCAAAAGAAGGCCTCACACCTTCAGAGACAGACCAGATGATGAACAAGAAGTCAGGTCTCCTCGGTGTATCTGGTGTATCATCTGATATGCGTGATGTAGAAGTTGCTGCAAGTGAAGGTAACGAGCGTGCTCAGCTTGCTCTTGATATTCTTGAATATCAGGTAACAAAGTACATCGGCGGATTTATCGCTGCACTCGGTGGCGTTGACGCCATCTGCTTCACAGCAGGTGTCGGCGAAAACGGCCCTGAGTTCCGTTCACACATCTGTAAGAACCTCGAGTATATCGGCGTAAAGATTGACGAAGATGCCAACAACTGCAGAGGCAAGGAAGTTAAGATCTCAACACCTGACTCAAAAGTTGAAGTTTATATCATTCCTACAAACGAGGAACTTATGATTGCCCGTGACACAAAGGATATTGTTGAAAAACTTTAAACAAAACAAACAAAAACTCCAGAGGACATCCTCTGGAGTTTTTTTATTATTATTTTTATTTGCCGACATAATAGAAATCGTCGTCTGGAAGAACTGGTATGCTCTCCTTATCGAAGTTATAAAGTGCATCAAGGAAACCACCGAGAAGTGATTTAACGTTATCACCATCTTTACAGATAAGGCTTGAACCAGGGATAACAGCCTTTGCCTCATCAGCAGTAGTTGCAAGTTCATACTTGATAAGCAAGTCAGGAGCAGTTGTCTGGCTGTTAACATTCTTAACAGATGACTTAACTTCTGTGACTATTGTCTTAACAGCGTTTGGATGTTCCTTAACAAAATCAGTAGATGCAATTATGCATGAGCTACAGATCTTACTTCCGGCATACTCAGTATTAGAAACAGCACCTTCCCAGAGGTCTGCAACATCCATACCAACATTTTCTTTCTCAGCATTTACAGTAGACAATGTAGCGAGTGGCTCAGGAAGTACACCATGAAGGATACGTCCCTTTGAAGCGAGATCCGCTACAGATTTGTCTGCATACTGAGCATTGATAGTAACATCAAGATCACTTGCTTTAAAGATATAAGACATGATAGAACCAGCAAGTGTATCTTTTCCAGCGTAGAAAGTGCCAGTGAAATCTTCAAAATCACTAATCTTTGTTGAAACTTCACCGAGCTCTACAAGGTATAAATTAGAGAGTGATGTGATAGCCACAACTTGAACTTTACCCTTGTTCTCTTTGTAAATCTCAAGTGCATCTTTTATAGATACAGCAGCGACATCAAGTTCGCCTGCTGCGAACTTCTCACCGATGTCTTTTGCATCATCGAGTAACTCATATTCATAATTTCCAACCGATTTCTTATTGTCGATGCTGTCAAAGAAATAAACCATTCCAATAGCGGCTGGACCTTTTTCTGCAACAAGCCTAACTGTTACAGGGTCCTCCTTTATAGGAGCTGTTGTTGTAGGTTTTGTAACCTTCTTCGTTGTCGCCTCATCAAATGAAGGTTTCTGCGGAACCTTTGTACAGCCGGCAAAGAGCAAAACAAATAAAGTTAACGAAAGGAATAAAGCAAATACTCTTTTCATATCTATACCCCTAGACAAAAAATTAACTTAGTACAAATATACAAATAT
>JAGHSI010000018.1 GCA_018065925.1 Candidatus Limimonas coprohippi | reverse complement strand
ATATATATGTATGATATAATTCTACTTGTGGGGGATTCTTGAGGGAATCCCCTTTCTTTTTTTGTGAGGTGAATGTATGAAAAAGCCAATGCTGTCCGCAGAGGAAATGGTCGAAAAATTGGATAGGGATAAAGGCATAAAATTTGAGCTGGCTTCTAAGGAAGAAGCAATTGAGCATTTGAAAAAGTATAATAATTACCTTAGGACAGCGTCGTATAGAATAAATTATGAAAAGCGTAATGATAAATATGTTAATTTAGATTTTGCATATTTGATAGAACTTGCAAGGCTTGATATGCATTTGAGAACATATTTATTAAAAATGGCAATCGATATAGAACACTCTCTCAAATTAAAGATACTTGAAATGATTGAAAATTGCCCTTCTGAAGACGGGTATTCTATTGTGTCGGATTTTTTGTTGATGGAGCCAAAACTGTTAAGTAGTATATGTAACAAACGTAGCGCGACTTTTACGAAAGATTTGATTAAAAAGCATTTTAGGTATGATGAAACTTCAAAGCGTTTGTATAATAATGATTGCCCTGTATGGGCATTAGTTGAAGTTATTTCCTTTGGAGATCTTGTAAAATTATATAATTATTGTTGTGATAGATGTGATTGCCCTAATAAAGATAGAATAGATAAGAAAGTATTGAATTTAGTTAAGAGTTGCAGAAACGCTTGCGCACACAACAATTGTATTTTAAGAGACCTTAGAAAAAAGCAAGATACGTATCCTCCACAGGTTGTAAGCATGTATGCTTCAAGAATACAGGATATTGGAAAAGAAAAAAGGCAAAATAAACTTAAGGTAAGAAGTGTTTTAGAAATTGTTTCGTTGTTTTATTGCTATGAAAAATTGGTCCCTGATAATACGAGATGCGAATATGAGATTGATTTAAAGAAGTTTGCTGAAGATAGACTGATCAAAAATATTGAGTTTTTTAAAAAGAATGAAGAGGTTGAATCAGTTATAATGTTTATCAAAAGTTGTATTGACATACTAAACTGATAAGGATATAATGTTGTTGTTATATAAAAGAATATCTTTTGTATGGGTGGTCTTTGACCGCCCTAGTTTTCATTTTAGGACAAAAATTTATAAATTAACCCGCCGAGCCTCTGGGCGTTTGCCTATGCGTATCATGGCGGGTCTTTTGTTTTCCATAAGTAAAAACTAAATCTATCTATTCGTTTTATTGAATTTTTCTTTTGGGTTTTTAGAGGTAGAATTGAGGTAACCTAAAAGAAGAAAGGTGGTGAAACGATGGATAGTAAGTATGACGTAGGTGCGCTGTTTAAGATTGGATATGGACTCTATGTAGTTACTGCTAGTGATGATATGGGTCGCGATAAAATTAAAAGGCCAAGCTAAGCTTGGCCTTTGGTGCACCTGACAGGAATCGAACCTGCACCCCTTTCGAGACTAGATCCTAAGTCTAGCGCGTCTGCCAGTTCCGCCACAGGTGCATTTATGACTTAGTTATTATACTTAATTTAAAATGTGTTTTCAAGGGGTTTACTGGATGTACCATTTTTGGTACAATATTTGCAATATTTTATTTCGGGGGTTAATGTATGGCGGGTAATTCTGGATCAAAGGAAAAAGTTCTTTATATCTATGATATTTTGAAAGAACATTCAGATGAAGAACATCCACTTACTGCTACTGATTTGGTGGCGGAGCTTTCGGTGCGTGGACTTTCTGCAGAGCGAAAGGCCATTTACAGTGATGTGGATTTACTTATTAATTATGGTTATGACATTATAAAGAATCCGCCACCAGCAAAAGGATATTACCTTGGCGAGCGTGACTTCCAACTTGCAGAGGCACGCCTTTTGGTTGATGCTGTGGAGTCTGCGCAGTTTATCACCGAAGCCAAGACTTACGACCTTGTTAAGAAGATTATGGGAAGCCTCTCGGTTTATCAGAGAGATTCTTTAAGGCTTCAGCAGGTATATATTGATCACAGACACAAAAATACTAATGAAACTATTTATTATGAGATAGATAATTTGCTTCGTGCAATTCAGGCGAGAAAAAAGGTTCGTCTTCATTACCAAAAGAGAAGTATTGAGGCAGGCGAGCGTCCAAAGAATGAGGATCGCATCTACTCTGTTACTCCATATGCTTTAATTTGGGTGGACGATCATTATTATTTGGTTTGTAATAATGCGAAGTATGATAATTTGATGCACCTTAGAATTGATAAAATATCTAAGGTGAAAATCCTTGAGGATGAAACCGCACGACCACTTTCAGAGGTTTCTAAGTACAAAGATAGATTTGATGCTGCTGATTATCTCTCGACAAAGTTTAACATGTTCTCAGGCGACCCTGAACGTGTAAAGATTAGATGTAAAAATGAATCCTGGCAGATAATTGCTGATAAATTTGGCGACGATGTTTTGATTACAGAACAGGATGAGACTACATTTACAATCTCTGCAAATGCCGTAACTGCAGGTCTTGATTCATGGATTATGCAATGGGGCGCAGACATGGAAGTGCTTGAACCTAAGCACCTTCGCGAAACTGTACATGAGAGAACTAAGAAAATGCTCGAGGTATATGGGAAATGAATTATCAAATAGAATTAGATAAAATAATAGAGGGACTTGATGGCAAAAGACCATCAGTCTTGCTCCACAGTTGCTGTGGACCTTGTTCTTCTTATGTAATTTCATATTTGAATGAATACTTTGATATCACTGTACTTTATTACAACCCTTCAATTTATCCAACTGAAGAATATGAAAAGCGCAAAGCGGTTCAACTTGATTTGATTAACAGGCTCCGCTCTGAGGGTATGGATATTAAATTCATTGACTGTGACTACGATCACAACGAATTTTTAAAAGTTGCTGCAGGACATGAATGGGATCCTGAGTGTGGAGAGCGTTGTCATAACTGTTATTATCAAAGACTTGAAGAGACAGCAAAGAGAGCTGCTCTTGGGAACTTTGATTATTTTTGTACAACGCTCACTGTTAGCCCTTATAAAAGTGCTCCGGTTTTGAATATGATTGGTGAGGAAATTTCTCGTAACTACGAGGTTTCTTGGCTTCCATCCGACTTCAAGAAAAAGGGTGGATACAAGCAGTCTATAGAAATGAGTAAAGCATTTGGACTTTACAGACAGGAGTATTGTGGCTGCGAATTCTCAACGAGAGGGTATGTGGGGGAGTAAAAATGTTTATTCTACGTCGTTTGCTTAAGGTGCTGCTAAAAATTTTAGGAGTGCTTTTAGTACTTTTTTTAGTAATTCCTGGTCTTTTGGTTGCGATTCCTTATAGGGGGTCTGGAGAGGCCGAAGCGGTTGGAGATTTATCAATCGATGAAAATTCCAATCTCGATATGAAAAAAATTGAAGAGAGTAAAAAAGGTGATATACCACTAATCTTAGTTCACGGAATGATGGGCTGGGGAGAGGATGCGAAACTTACCGAGTCTATGATGCCTTACTTTGGCATGTATGGTGGAAGTCTCCTTGAAATGTTGAGAAGCGATGGGTATGAGGCTTATGCACCTTCGGTTGGTCCTGTAAGTTCTGCTTATGACCGTGCGTGTGAGCTTTATGCGCAACTTACCGGCACACGCACCGATTATGGCGAAGCCCATTCAAAGCAGTATGGCCACGAGCGTTATGGCCGCGACTATACAGGAAAAGCTTTGATGGGAAAACCATGGGATATGACAACCGCTTTGAATTTCGCGGGCCATAGTTTTGGTGGTCCTACTCTTATGGTCTTCGCCTCAATTATGGCATATGGTGTTTCAGAAGAAGTCTCTGTATCAGGTGATAACGTATCTGAATTCTTTAAAGGAGGCCATGCTGGCGCTATTAATGCTATAGCTACTCTTGAATCTCCAAGTAATGGTTCACCTCTTGCAAATTATATGAATGATACACCGCTCGCTTTTGGCGTAGTTGTTGCCATGAATAAACTCTCTGATCCTAAGAAGGCTATTGACCCTATGCTTGAACACTGGGGAGTAACTGAAAAGATTGACCTCTTATCAGATCTTAAACTCTCCTTTAATAAGGACCATTGTGGATATGATATGACAATCAATGGTGCGAAGGCACTTCAAAATAAGTTCCCAACAGCAAAGACTGTTAGATATATGTCTTATTCTGCAACCCTTCCAAAAGAAGGAAAAACTATTGCTGCTTTGAAGATCCCTGGTGCACTCATTTCTCAAGCTGGAAATGGAACTATCGTTGATGGACATATCTTAAAATCCGAGTGGAAAGATAACGATGGTCTAGTTCCTTTGGTAAGTGCTCAGTATCCTTTGTATGATGGTAGCAAGCACATTGATTATGAGAATGGTGCAACTCTTTCTCCCGGTGTTTGGACAGTCATGCCAAACATCGAAGACGGTTCTCACGGAACTCACTGTAATCCAAAAGATAAAAATGTTATAGCATTTTACAAGATGTATACGAATATGATAGAGATAATGAACAATGAATAATTCTAGGAAAGACATACTTATAAATTCGCTCTTAGTAACACTTGGGCTTTTTTTCTTTGCTTTTGGTGTTTACTTAACCATTCAAGCAAACATGGGTGTCTCACCGTACGATTGTTTGAATTTGGGACTTTCAAAAACACTTGGAATTAAATATGGAAATGCCTCTATTATGGTATCGGTAGTCGTTTTGATTATAGATATCATTATGAAGGAGCCACTCGGTATAGGTATGCTGCTCGATGCTTTTCTCGTTGGAAAATTTGTTGATTTTCTCAACTGGATTAATCTGGTTCCTTATCAGGATAAGTGGTATATTCAAATCCCGCTTATACTTATTGGCCTCTTTATTATGGGCTTTTCACAGTACTTTTATATGAATGGTGCCCTCGGATGCGGCCCACGTGATACGATGCTTGTAGGTTTTAGTCGTAGACTAAAGAAGATTCCAATCGGTATAGTGGGTGTGCTCATTCATATAGTTGTGACTACTATAGGTTATCTCCTCGGTGGACCTGTTGGAATAGGCACCTTGCTTTGCATGGCCCTTGCGGGACCGTTTATGCAAATTGCATTTAAGATAATGAAGTTTGATGCTACTGGTATAGAGCATCAAAACTTGATTGCTTCAATTAAAGTTTTGAAAAATAATAAGAGATCCGCTTGAGCGGATCTCTTATTTTATCTTATTTTATCTGTTTTTATCTGTTTATGCTTTTTAATGCTTTGCAAAGGGCGGCACTGAGGACGGTACAACAAAGCGCTTCGATGAGTCCGTTGATGCCGACGAAGGCAACAACGAAGGTGAAGATGTTTGTTGTGCCGAGCGCCTTTGCAATTCCTCTAATATAATCTGTATTCCAGTAACAGAGAATTAAGGTTGTCATAAAGAACAATGTGTTGAAAAGTGCACCTGAAAGTCCTGATACTGCAAAGGTTAAAGTATTATCTTTCTTTAAAGCTTTGAAGATGATACCGGTTAAGAAGCCCATGAGGACTCTGGTCGGTACACATGTGAGGAAACAGTAGAGCGGGCTTATTCCCATAATCACTGTTCCGAATGCGGACATTCCAAATGCTGCCTGTAAAAAGCTTGTGAGACCAAATGCAAGGCCTAAAATGGCTCCTGCTTTTTCGCCCAATAAGATAGCACCGATAATTACAGGCACGGTGATGAGTGTGATCTCGACTATACCAAACTTAAGATATCCTATAGGGGTGAATCCCATAACGATAATGATAGCGAGTAATACGCTGAGCTTGGTAAGCCACAGTACGTTTCCGTTGATATTCTCTTTTTTCATAATAAACTCCTTGCTGCTACTCCTTTTGGGATGTAACGCAAATTTTTTCTATATATTATTATATGAGTTTTATTAAGTCAATAATACTTGCTCTATATTATTAGGACAATTTAAGGCGAAAGGAGGCTTTTTTGACGTTTCACGGTATTTTGTTTGGACTATGTGCATGTATATGAACTTCTAATAAAATTAGATCCATATTTTGCTGGTGTTCACCGTTGCGCACTTTGTGATGATAATGGTATACTTTTCTCCAGTGATGATATAAGTCGACATTGCGCGTTTGATAAAGTGATAGGTCGTGCAATAAAAGAAGAAAGGGAATAGATTTAATATCTATTCAGAGTATTCTAGGATTAAATGAAAGGAAAGGTGTCGCATATGTTTACACCAGCTGAAGTAGCAACTAATGTTATTGGTATAGGTAAAGCTAAGGCAGGGAATAAACCGTATAAACTTTTCTTGCTCGGTATTCTTGCGGGCATGTTTATCGCACTTGCTGCGGTAGGCGCAAATACTGCTAGCGCAACACTCACTGGTAGTGTTGGTAAGCTTGTTGGAGCATGCATATTCCCAGTTGGACTTTTGATGGTTCTTGTTGCAGGTTCGGAACTTTTCACTGGCAACAATCTCATTATCGTATCTGTTTTGACAGGTGATGTTAAGTGGACTGCAATGCTTAAAAACTGGATTATTGTTTATCTTGGTAACTTTGTTGGTTCTATTCTTGTAGCTTTGGTAGTTGTTTATTCAGGTCAGCTTGGTCTCTTTGATGGCGCTGTTGCTGCAACAACAATCAGTGTTGCTGCCGGTAAGGCAAATCTCGCTTTTGGTCCAGCAATTTTGAAGGGTATACTTTGTAACTTCCTTGTTTGTATTGCTGTATGGATGAGCTTTGCAGCAAAGTCAGTTGGTGGTAAACTCGCTGCAGTTTATCTTCCAATCATGCTTTTTGTATTCGCAGGCTTCGAACATAGCGTTGCAAACATGTATTATGTTCCTGCTGGTCTCTTTGCTTCTGCCGCTACTGGTACTGCAGCTGAGGGACTCACTTGGGGTAATTTTTTCTTGAATAATTTGATTCCAGTAACTATCGGAAACATCATTGGTGGTGCTATTCTTGTAGGCGTTATGTACTGGGCAATTTATCTCGCTGACAAGAAAGAAAAATAATGCGTTTTAATGTATTATAAATCTTGAATATAAAATAAAC
>JAGHSI010000005.1 GCA_018065925.1 Candidatus Limimonas coprohippi | reverse complement strand
TCACTTACTTTTTTAAGAAAAAGGTACTACATGTTTCGAGGGATTCATTGATTAATCTTGCCATCTCGTCAACAGAATAGCGGAAGTCGTTTATTGCCCATTCACGGATTAGGCCGAGACATCCGTTGATCCAAAAAGAGGTAGTGGCATATAAAACATCGGGATCAATCTGTTTGTGAGATCCTTTATAGTAGTCGGCGATATCCACATGAAGCTTTTCAGTGATTTCTTTAACGATATCTGTGTTTCGTGCATCTAAAATAACTACTTTAGTAAGTGGTCCTAAGTCATAGAGATACTGCAAGATATTTTTGAAAATAGTGAGATGTTTCTCAGAACTATCAAGTTCATTATTAACATTTACAACTAATTTACCCATATCCTCTGCAATCGTATCACTGAAAGTTTTAATGAGTTCATCAATATCGGTGTAGTGGGTGTAAAAGGTACTTCGTGAAATGTCGGCACGATCAACGATTTCTTTGATGGAGATATCATTTACAGATTCTTTTTCTTTTATAAGTTCTATGAATGCATTATGAATGGCAGTTTGAGTTTTCTTAACACGTCTGTCCATAATTGTACTCCTTTCAATATTCTACAAATGTATATTATCATAGTGTGTGTCTAAAAATCAACACGTTATCAAAAAGTTTATAAAATAAATTTACATAAACCTTGTAGGAGGTAAAGTATGGAAACAAAAATGGTCTTAACTCCTGAACAGCAAGCGATTCTTGACGGTTCAAAAGGAGAGACAATGGCCAAGGTTATGAGAACCATGGTCAACTACGGTGAAATCTTTGGCGCAACAAAGATGGTACCTGTAACAAGTGAGTACGGTCATTTGGTACTCAGTTTTGGTCTTATGTTCTTGGGACCTGTATTTGACCTTTATCAGAAACTTATTGATGATAATTGTCTTTCGGGCCAAAAATTTACATGTGACCCAAGACCTTATGATCCAGCAGTTCCACAGAGTCTTATTGCTAAGGGCGCTGCGAAGGTAATCTATTCAAAGCAGGCAAAGTATGAGAAAGAAATGAAAAAGCTTGGACTTTTGAATGATGATTCTTTCACATGTACATGCTATATGCCTGAACTTGGCAATATTCCGAAGAAGGGCGACGTTCTCTCTTGGGCAGAGTCATCAGCTGTTGTATATGCTAACTCTGTACTCGGTGCACGTTGTAACAGAAACTCTGGTATTATTGAACTCTTTGGTTCTGTTTGTGGCTATGTTCCATATTTTGGCTTCTTGACAGATGAAGGACGAAAGGCAACTTGGGTTGTAAAACTTGAAACAACCAAGATGCCTGATGCTCAGATCCTTGGCTCTGCTATTGGTATGAAGGTTATGGAGGATGTTCCATACGTATACGGACTTGATAAGTACCTTGGTAACGAGCTCAACGATGCTGCAAAGACCTATCTTAAGGACTTCGGCGCAGCGACAGCTTCAAACGGCGCCGTAGGTCTCTATCATATCGACGGTCTTACACCAGAGGCTGTTGAGCACGGTGAAAAACTCATCGCCGAAGGCGCAAAAGAATACATCATCACTGATGAAGAACTTCAGAGAGTAAAGGACAACTATCCTGTAATTTGGAAGGATAAGGATGCAACTCCAGAGATGTGCTTCCTCGGTTGCCCTCATATGTCACTTCAGCAGCTTAAGGATTGGACAGAGAAACTTGAGGCAGGCCTTAAGGAAGCAGGAAATGAGAAGGTTTCTATCCCTACTGTATTCACAACTTCTGTTCCAGTACTTAAGGAATTCAAGAAGTGCCCAGAATATGAGCGCCTCATGAAGACAGGTGTAATCATCAGTTATATCTGCCCACTCATGTATATGGATAACCCACTTTGCTCAGGTAAACCAGTAATTACAAGCTCTAACAAGCTTCGTACATACACAACAGCTCGCTATTACTCAAATGACGAGATTCTTGAAATGCTTACAAAGGGGGTTAAATAAGATGACTGAATTCAAAGGACGCGCTATAGTTCCAGTAAAGGAAGATAAATCATTCGAGGCAGTAGTTACAAAGAACGGATTTAACACTTTGGCCTCAATGCAGATGATGAACCTCCAGCCTTCAGGCACAAAATGCAACGATCAGTCAAACCCTGATCTTTATAAGAAACTTATTCAGGGCAAAGCACTTTGCCTTCCACTTACAATCGGTTCAACAACAGGTGGCATGTTCCTCTTTGCAGCTGTAAAAGAGGGTAAGGCACCAGCTTGTATGCTTTTCTCACAGACAATCGATTCGCTTGCAGCAGCAGGTGCGGTTCTCGCTGATGTATGGGCAGAGGATGATATGCCAGTTTATGATCAGCTTGGTGACGATTTCTTGAATACTGTCAAAAATGGCGATAAGGTTACACTTAAACCAGACGGTACTGTAATAATTGGCTAATATTTTGTTTATATAAGGAGATGGCTCCAATGTCAGTTAATGTTTCGAAATCAAATTTTGAAAAAGAAATTAACAAGATGAACAGCTTTGGTACTCGTCTTACTGGCTCAAAAGGTAACAACGACTTTATTGCTTACCTTAAAAAAGAGATTAAGAAGATGGGCTTTGAAGTCAATTCTGACGTTAAGAAGTTTAAACGTTGGGAAGCAACTAACACAAAGCTTGTTCTTCACACAAAGGACGGCGATGTTGACGTAAAAGTTGCATCTGCTCATCCATACTCTGGTGTTACAGGTCCAGAGGGCGTGACAGGTAAACTTCAGAGAAAGGGCTTCGGTAAAGACATCGTTGTTTTCCGTATGGCTGACTTTAAGAAGCTTACATCACGTTTTCCATTTGATCAGAAGAGATCTTATCCAAAGGATGTAAAACTTGGAAAGCAGTACAAGGGCCCTGTTACAACATCTTTCGTTAAGACTGTTGCTCTTCTTATTCAGTCATTCGTTGGCTGTAAGGGCGCAATTCTTATCTGGCAGGGTATGAGTGACGAGATGGTTGAAGGACAGTACTTGAACTTCATTCTCGGCTATATGGGCGTACCGGCTCTCTGGGTAAACGAGACAGAGGGTGAAAAGGTACTCAAGGCTCTTGATGCTGGTGATACTGCTACACTCACACTTGAGGGTATCATTGAGAAGAAAGCAAAGGGTGAGTCTTTCTGCGCAATTATCCCAGGTAAGGAAGATAAGGAAGCTATCATCATTAATACTCACACAGACGGAACTAACTGTGTTGAGGAGAATGGTGCTATTGGTATGCTTGAAATGATGCGTTATTTCAAGAAAAACAAACCAAAGCGCACACTCATATTTGTATTTACAACAGGACACTTTAGAATTCCTGATTTTTCACATAAGCATGGCATTGTAGATCAGTCTACATCGCTTTGGCTTCATAACAACAAGAAACTCTGGGATGGTAAGAAAGGCCACATTAAGGCTGTTGCTGGCGTAACAGTTGAGCATCTTGGCTGTACAGAGTGGAAGGATGTTGATGGAGTTTATCAGCAGACAAACCCTGTTGATGTTGAAGTTGTTTATACAGGAAATAAAGTTATGGACGACATTTACTTTGAGGCTATTAAGGGCCGCAAACAGTGCCGTACTGTAACACTTCATCCACACAACCTTCTCCATTTTGGCGAAGGACAGTCATTGTTCAACGTTGGTATTCCTGATATCGCACTTGTTACAGCTCCTGATTATCTCTGCGTAGTTTCAGATAATCACGAGATGGATAAGTTTAATCTCGATCTTGCTGTTGAACAGACTGAGACATTCATTAAGGTAATCGAACTCATCAATAAGAAGAAGACCAAAGAACTCGGAAAAGTTGATGGTTATAACTTCGGACTTGGTAGAGCTTAATAAAGGGAGGAAAAAATTATGAACAAAGAATATGAAGCTCTGTTCACCCCTTGGAAGATAGGTAATTGCGAGATCAAGAACCGTATAGTTCTCGCACCTATGGGTGGAACATGTATCTTCGGTTGGACAGAACCAAACCACTTTGACAAGGAAGCAGCATATCTTCTTAAGACTATTGCAGACAACAACTGTGGTCTTATCATTCCAGGTATCGCTCCTGTTAAGGACATCATGGGTGGCGCTTGGCTTTATCAGCACAAGTGGAAATTTGATCAACTCAAGAAGTTTATGGAAGAAGTTCATAAGACTGGCGCAAAGATGTTCATTCAGATGACAGCTGGTTTCGGTCGTTCAATGGCTCTTTCAGCAATGATGACAATGATGATCAACAATAAGATTATTGGTACTATTGCGAAGCCAATTATGGACCCAGAATATTTGACAACAGCTCCATCAGCACTTCCAAACCGTTGGGCTGATGACATCACAACAAAGGAAATGACCAAGAAGCAGATAGATGACATCATCTATGCTTTTGGTGAGACAGCACGCCTTTGTAAAGAGGCTGGTGTTGACGGTGTAGAAGTACACGCTGTTCACGAGGGTTACCTTCTTGACCAGTTCACACTTCCTTATACAAACTTCAGAACAGACGAATACGGCGGATCATTTGAGAACCGTTATCGTTTCCCAGTTGAAATTGTTCAGGCTATTAAAAAGTCTTGCGGACAGGATTTCCCAGTATCTCTTCGTTACTCAGTAGTATCAAAGACAAAGGGCTTCCAATCCGGTGCTATGCCTGGTGAGGACTATGTAGAAGTAGGCCGTGATATGGCTGAATCTGAGAAGGCAGCAAAATACCTTCAGGATGCAGGCTATGACATGCTCAACTGTGATAATGGTACATATGATGCTTGGTATTGGGCTCATCCACCACAGTACATGCCAGAAAACTGTAACCTTGAAGACGTTGCACACATCAAGAAGTTTGTTGATATCCCTGTAGTTTGCGCTGGCCGTATGACTCCAGAAGTTGGTGCGAAGGCTATTGCTGCTGGTGACATCGATGCGATGGCTGTTGGTCGTCAGTTCCTTGCTGATCCTGAGTGGGTAACAAAACTTATGCAAGACAAGGAAGAGGAGATTAAGCCATGTATTTGCTGCCACGCTGCTTGCTTCGACATGGCTAAACATGGTAAGTCAGCATGTGACCAGGATCTTAACGATTCGATGCATATGTGCCGTTGCGCAATCAATCCACCTTCAATGCAGCACAAGAAGTATGAGATAAAGAAAGCTCTTCGCAAAAAGAAAGTTGCTATTATCGGTGGCGGTATCGGCGGTATGGAAGCTGCTATCGTACTTAAACAGCGTGGACATGAGCCTGTTATCTACGAGAAGGATGACAAGCTCGGTGGTATCTTCATCGCAGCAGCTGCTCCTGAATTCAAATCACATGATAAGAAACTTATTGAGTGGGAAAAACTTCAGATTAAGAAGCTCGGTATCGAGGTACACCTTAACACAGAGGTTAAGAACCTTGATGATATTAAGGCTGACGAATACATCGTTGCAACAGGCGCTGTAGCAAAGACAATTCCTATCCCAGGTATTGAGAATGCTATGGAAGCTTGCGACTACCTCCTTGAGAAGAAGGAAGTTGGCGACAGAGTTGTTATCGTTGGTGGTGGTCTTACAGGTTGTGAAATCGCTCTCGACCTCTTCAGAAAGGGTAAGCACCCAATGATTGTTGAAATGCAGGATGACCTCATGAGCGTTAAGAATCTTTGCCTTGCAAATTCTTCTTATCTCCGTGACTGCTTCAAGACAAATAATGTTCCTGTATACCTTAATGCTAAGACAAAGCAGATTGGTCCTAACTTCGTTGACATCATCAACGAGAAGGGTGAACCAGTTAAACTCTCTTGCGAGAGCGTTATCGTATCTGTTGGTTATAAGTCAACTCCACTTGCTGAGAAGTCTAAGAAAGTTCACGTTATTGGTGATGCCAATAAGGTTGGTAACCTCCGTACAGTAATCTGGGGTGCTTGGGACGTTGCAATGGCTATCTAATCCTATTTAAGGAGATAGTTTAATGGAACACGATACAAAAATTATTGCTGTATCCGGTAAGGGAGGGGTCGGCAAGACCTCTCTCTCAGCAGCGATTGTTAGGTTGCTCGTAGAGCAGTATCCTGACAAGCGCATCTTGGCTATCGACGCCGACCCTGCTATCGGTCTTGCAACAGCGCTTGGTGTCGAGGTCGACGAGACTCTCGACGACATTAGAAAGCGCGTTGCAAATGACGTTACGGAAAAACTTCGTGACACACAGGATATTTTGGCAGAGGCTAAATTTAGACTTATTGATGCCATGAAGGAAAAGAATGGTTTCGGCTTTGTAGCTATTGGCCGTCCGGAGGCAGCTGGATGTTATTGCGCAGTAAATACTTATTTGCGTGAAGTTATATCAATGCTCGCTGGCGACTTCGACTTTGTTGTAATAGACGGTGAAGCTGGTATTGAGCAGATAAATCGCCGCGTTATGGAGAAGGTTACACACCTTCTTCTCATAAGCGACCAAAGTAGAAAGGGAATAGGCGTGCTCGAGGTTATTAGGGAAGTTGCAGATGAACTCGTAATGTACGACGAAATCGGCGCTATCATTAATCGTGCACCAAAGCCTGAACTCGCTCCTACAGAAGTTGCTGGGGCTCCAGTACTTGCTGTTATCGAGCCAGACGATTCCCAAACACATAATGACATTATTGGAGAGAGTGTTTTTGAGCTTCCAGAAGATTCTGCATTGCTTCAAGGCGCAAGAATTGCTCTGACAAAAATGCATATATTTTAAAGAGGTGGATAAAAATTGAAAGATTTAAAACATTTAATCTACTTCGAGAACTTGCTTGAGGAGTCTTCGAACGAACTCATTAAACAGGCACAGGAAGAGGGCGACCTTGCTATAGGTTATACTTGCTACTCAATTCCTGAGGTTCTCCTCAATGTAGACAAGTGCTTCTCAGTTCGTATGCGTGCACCTAGAACTGGTTCCATCGATATTGCTACATATTACATGTCAAACTACACTTGTGAGTTTGCACGTTCTCTTCTTGAGCGTAGTATCGAGGGTGGTTTCAATTATCTTGACGGCGTTGCTGGTGTTGACGCTTGTTCAATGATGAACCGTTTCTATGAGCACTATGAACTTTTGAAGCTCAATGAAAAGCCAAATCTCTTTGTTACTCACTGTGATATTCCTTTTAAGACAGAGGAGTGGTCACTCAATGCTTATGTTAAGCAGATGAGAATCCGTCTTCTTGATGTAATGGAAGCAAGTTACGGGGTAGACACATCTGATAAGGCTATCCGTAAAGCAGTTGAAGAGCACAACGAAGTTTGCAAGATTATTACAGAGATTGGAAATATGAGAGCTCTTGATAACCCACCAATCACAGGTTATGAGTTCCATATCTTGAACCTTGTAAGCTATTGCTGCCCTAAGAAACTTATTCTTCCTTATCTCAAGGAAACACTTAAAGAAATCAAGGAACGTAAGCCAGATCCAGAGCCATGGTACAGAGCAAGAGTTGCTGTTGTAGGTTCTGAGATTGACGACCCTTCACTCACAAAGATGATTGAAGAGTGTGGTGCTTTTGTAGTTTCTGACCGTTTCTGCTTCGGTTCAACACCGGGCCGTGAGGTTATTGAACTTAATGATGAAGAGGACGCACTTACACAGATCTGCCGTCATTACATGATGAAGTCAGAATGTGCAAGATGGATGGCTGACAGCAAAGTTATGCAGCGTCGTGAGACATCAGATATGCTCGCTAAGAAATTCAATGCAGATGGTATTATCTACGAGCAGATGAAGTTCTGCGATTACTGGGGCTTCGAGCGTGCACTTGTTAGCCATATTATGGCCGATGAGTATGGATGGCCTGTTCTTTCTATCGACCGTCCTTACAATGCTCGTTCATCAGGACAGCTCCGTACTCGTTTCCAGGCATTCGTAGAATCACTGGAAATCAAAAATATTCAGGGAGGTAAAAAATAATGGCTAAGAAAAAGAAAATCACTTACTTAAACCCTGAAATCTTTAAGGCAAAAGACAACATCGACTGGAAAGCACAGGGTAAAAACTTGAAAGAGTTCGGTGCTTGCTGCGTTGATATTGCTAAGACAACAAACTGGAAGGGTTATAAAGACCACATGGTCTTCCTTGTTCAGAATGATATTGAACGTATTGCTGGCGAAGCAAAAGACATTGCTAATATGACTTGGGCAGAGCGTAAAGACCTTCTTATCGACGGTGAGAAGAAGCTCGGTAAGCTCTACAGAAAAGACGCAATGGCTACTGCTCGTCGTGAGTGGCGTGGCGTTGAGTCAACACTTATCGACTTTAAGTATTGGCTTAGAATGTGGGGCATGCTCCTTACAACATTTGGTAAGGACCTTGTTCCTGCACTTAACACAACACTCCATTACCGTTGGATGATCTCATACATGTGCTGCGTAGGTTTCCTCGATAAGAACGTTATGGGTCAGCGCGGTAAGGCTCTTAAGATGAGCCATCTTATGACTTATGATATTTTCCGTTATGTTGCTGAGAACCTTGTAATTATGGCAAAGTGCGATGCTAAAAACGGTAACAGTGAAGAGCTCAACAAGAAGATCGTTCTTATCGATGAGATGACAATGGGCCAGATTATTGCTGGTTTCCCAGATCTTATTGGTGTACCTTATCAGCTCTTCCCAGTATTCCTCGTATCTGAAATCGACCAGCTCACATGCGTACCTTATATCGACGCTGTTGAGTCTTTCGGTCTTCCAGCAGATACATGCCCAGTACCATCATCAGAGTGTGGTTCTATAGTAATCGATGCACTTCCTCATATGGGTAATGCATTCATCTCTAGTTCAATGCCTTGCGATGGTTCTACAATGGCATCTGAATATATGGCACGTCGTTTCCCTGATCTTCCTGTTTACCATCTTGCATTCCCAGTAAGATATGAGTATGAGGAGACAGTAGAGGACGCAGCTGCTGATATTAAGGGTTGTATCGAATTTATCGAGAAGCAGTTCAACACAAAGTGGGATTGGAATCACTACTTCGAGTGTATGAAGCGCTTCAACTATGAGACACAGCTCGAAATCAACAAGTGGGAAGTTAACCAGACAGCTTATCCACAGATCATTGGTCCATCTTACGAACTCTTCCGTAAGTGGAACTATGAGATGGATGGTGGTTGTGACCCACGTGTTGTTCCAACAATGGAAAAAGTTAACAAGATAATGCTCAAAGCTTACCAGAATAAGGAAGAAGCTTGGCACGGTAAGATGAAGTATCGTGGTATCGTTTGGTCTTGCCCAGCTCACTACTATGCTAACTTCTCTAACTGGCTTGCAAACTGCTGGGGCATTGACATTCTCGTAGAGATGGAGAGCCTCAACTATACTCGTCCTCTTAATACAGATAACGAGGAGCTTGCACTTCAGGATCTTGGTAAACTCTATGAGCGTATGGTAATGCGCCGTCATACTAATGGTGGTTACAAGAACGTTGTTGAAGAGCTCTGGAGACAGTGCGAAATCTGGAACGTTGATATTATCATCATGTATCAGAACGTTGCTTGTAAGAACATGGCAACTCTTCAGGGTATTCTTGATGAGCAGGCACGTGATAAGGGTTACCATATGATTTGGATTGAGCATGACCTCATGGACCCTCGTACAGTATCTCGTAAGGATATGCGTGGTAAGGTTAACGAGTATATGCGTACAGTTATGAAGGCTGAACCAGTTGACCCAACACTCCTTGAATTTGATGATGAGAAATGTGTGTAAATCTTTAATGTATTAATTTTGGAGGAATTTATTATGAAATATTTTGGCGGTTGTGACGTAGGTTCTACATACACAAAGGCAGTTATTTTAGATGAAAACGGCAAAATCGTTGCCGACACAACTCTTCGTAGCAAGATTAACTCAGAGCAGAGCGCTATCATGGCTATGGAAGAGGTAGTAGGCAAGGTAGCTGACCTCAAGTCATCAAAGGACCTTACATACCT
>JAGHSI010000107.1 GCA_018065925.1 Candidatus Limimonas coprohippi | reverse complement strand
GAGTAATATAATAAATAAGTATTTTTGACTTTAGGAGGGCAATATGGCAAGGATTGGCATGATATCTCTTGGATGTCCTAAGAATCAAGTTGATGCTGAACTCATGCTTGCAAAGCTTGATGCTGCGGGTTTTGAAATCTCTGGTGAAATCTCAGGCTGTGATGCTGTAATTATCAACACCTGTGGATTTATTGATGATGCAAAGCGTGAGGCTATAGACAATATTCTTGAGATGGCTGAATACAAAGAGGCAGGAGAAATCAAAAAAATCATTGTTACGGGTTGTCTTGCTGAACGTTATAAAGAAGAGATTCTTATTGAACTTCCTGAGGTTGATGCGATAGTGGGTCTCGGTAATAACGGAGAAATTGTCTCAATTGTTGAACAGACTTTAGGCGAGTCGACTCCTATTGTTGCAATTGGAGAAAAAACCAATCTTCCACTTTGTGGTGAACGTCTTCTTACGACTCCAGAATATTGGGGATACTTAAAAATTGCTGAGGGATGTTCAAATCATTGCACATATTGCGCCATTCCAAATATTCGCGGTGAGATGAGAAGCCGTGAACTTGAAAGCTGTGTAGAAGAGGCAAAAGCACTTGCGGAGAATGGCATAAAGGAGCTCATTGTCATAGCACAAGATACAACACGTTATGGTGAAGATCTTTATGGTGAATCAAAGCTTCCTGAGCTCTTGACTGAACTCTGTAAAATAGAAAAACTTGAATGGATTAGAATTCTTTATTGTTATCCTGAGCGTTTGACGGATAAACTCATCGACGTTATAGCTAAAGAGGATAAGATTTGTAATTATATCGATCTCCCACTTCAGCATTGTAACGGTGAAGTTTTAAAACGCATGAATAGACAGGGAAACAGAGAGACTCTTGCTGAATTAATAAATAAACTTCGCGAAAGAATTCCTGGTGTTTGTATAAGAACAACTCTTATCACAGGCTTCCCTGGAGAGACAGAGGAACAGTTTACTGAACTTGCAGAATTTGTTAAAGAAATGAAGTTCGATTGCCTTGGATGTTTTGCCTATTCACCTGAGGAAGGAACCCCGGCAGCAAAGCTTCCAGACCAAATTGAACAGGATATAAAAGTTCATCGTGGCGAGTTGATAATGGACTCCCAATATGGTATAGTTTTAGAAAATAATCAGGCACTTGTTGGTAAGACTCTTAAGGTTATTGTAGATAATTACGATCCTTATGCAGATGTATATGAAGGACGTACATATCGAGATGCCCCTGAAATCGATGGTAAGATTTCATTTGTTTCAAACGAGTCATTAAAGCCAGGCGCCTTTATAGATGTTAAAGTAACAGATTATAAAGAGTATGATCTCTTAGGAGAAGCATAATGAACACACCAAATATTTTGACAATTTCAAGAATGATAATAACGCCAATTTTCTTAGCTTTTTTCCTCTTGCAAAATATTCCGTTCCATTATATTGTTGCTCTTGCCCTTTTTATCGCTGGTTCACTTACAGACCTTTTTGATGGAAAGATTGCAAGGAGAAGGGGAATTGTCACAAACTTTGGTAAATTCGCAGACCCGCTTGCAGATAAGATGCTCACGACCTCCGCTATTATCGGATTTATGGCGCTCGGAATCTGCAATCCTTGGGTGCTCTTTATCATTCTTTTTAGAGAATTTGCAATTAGTTCAATGAGACTTATTGCTGCAAGTGACGGAATAGTAATTCCGGCTAATATGTGGGGAAAGGTTAAGACGACTATTCAGATGGTTTCTACAATTGCCATCATGC
This sequence comes from Candidatus Limimonas coprohippi, assembly GCA_018065925.1. Classification (GTDB taxonomy): domain Bacteria; phylum Bacillota; class Clostridia; order Oscillospirales; family Acutalibacteraceae; genus UBA1227. The sequence continues at coordinate 2,305 of JAGHSI010000107.1, read as the reverse complement.
TCGGGCTTGTTCTCATTGAGGATTTATCACTTCTTCCAGATACATTCCCACTTCAAATAATCGCAGATATTCTTCTTTGGCTTATGGCTGCTGCAACACTTATTTCTGGTGTTGTTTACATATATAAAGCAACCAAGGTTATTGATTTTAAGAAATAAGGTATAAACATGAATCCATTTTTTACTATGCTCGACTACTGCAAAGAGGATATACGTTGTGTAAAAGAACGTGACCCTGCAGCAAGGGGCACACTTGAAGTACTTTTACTTTATCCAGGACTTCATGCCGTTTGGTATTACAGAATTGCACATTATTTCCAAGTAAGAAAACACTATTTTATAGCTCGCGCTATCTCACAGCGTGCCGCTAAGAAAACTGGTGTTGAGATACATCCGGGAGCAACTATTGGTCACCGTTTCTTTATAGACCATGGCCACGGTGTTGTAATCGGTGAAACCACAGAAATCGGTGATGATGTTACAATTTACCAGGGAGTAACACTTGGTGGTACTGGTAAAGATAAGGGTAAGCGTCATCCGACTATTGGTAACAACGTTATGATAGGCTCCGGCGCGAAGGTCCTTGGACCTTTTAAGATTGGTGATAATTCCAACGTTGCGTCCGGTGCGGTTGTGCTTGAAGAGATTCCCGCTGATTGTACAGCGGTAGGTGTTCCAGCACACGTCGTTAGACGCAACGGCATCAGAGTTGACAATCTTGACCAGATTCACGTGCCGGACCCTGTAAGACAGGAAATTGATGCACTTCAGAAGCAAATTGATGAGCTGAAGAAGTCTTTATAAATTAGGAGAGAATAAAATGAAGGTTTATTCAACTTTATCCAGGAAGAAAGAGGAACTTGAACCAATTATTCCTGGTGAGTACAAGATTTACGCTTGTGGACCAACAGTTTACAACTATATTCATATTGGTAACGCTCGTCCTCTCTGCGTATTTGATGTACTTCGTAGATATCTTGAATACAGGGGAAATAAAGTTACTTTTGTACAGAACTTTACCGATGTTGATGACAAGATTATTAAGAAGGCAAATGAAGAGGGTACTGACTACCTCACAGTTGCAAAGAAATATATTGAGGAATATTGGATTGATGCCAAAGGCATGAATATCCGTGCTGCTGATATTCATCCAAAGGCAACTGAAAATATCGATCAAATTATTGATATGATTTCTAATCTTATTGAGAAAGGTCATGCATATCCTGCTGAAAATGGCGATGTATACTTCTCAACAAAGACATTTAATGAATATGGTAAGCTTTCACATCAGCCTCTTGAAGACTTGGAGGCGGGTGCTCGTATAAGCATCGGCGAACTTAAGAAGGACCCAATGGATTTCGCTCTTTGGAAATCTGCAAAACCAGGTGAACCATATTGGGAATCACCATGGGGTAATGGCCGTCCAGGTTGGCATATTGAATGTTCCGCAATGAACCTTCGTTACCTTGGTGCAACAATTGATATTCACTGTGGTGGTCAAGACTTAATCTTCCCTCACCATGAGAATGAGATTGCTCAGTCTGAGTGCTGCAACGATGCTCCTTTTGCAAACTATTGGATGCATAACGGATATATCAATGTTGACAATGTTAAGATGAGTAAATCACTTGGCAACTTCTTCACTGTACGTGATGTAGCAGAGAAGTACGGCTATGAGCCAATCCGTTACCTTATGATTTCTTCACATTACAGAAGTCCAATCAACTACAGTGTAGACATTATTGAACAGTGTAAATCGGCTCTTCAGCGCCTTTATACTTGTCGTGATGCCCTTGACTTTGCAGCGGATAAAGCAGCAGTTTCTGATGATGTAAAAGACTTTGAACTTAAGAAGAAACTTGATGCACACAGAACACAGTTTATCGAAGCAATGGATGATGATCTTAACACAGCTGATGCTCTTGCTGCTGTATATGACCTAGTACGTGATATCAATATCATCCTTGCTGATAACGCTTCACAGAATATTATCGAGTATGCTACTGAGGAGTTTGATGAGCTTACTTCTGTACTCGGTCTTGTATACAATCGAAAGAAAGAGGAACTCGATATTGATGTTGAGAAACTCATCGAGGAGCGTAATCAGGCTAGAAAGAATAAAGATTTCGCACTTGCGGACAAGATCCGTGATGATCTTAAAGCTCAAGGAATCATTCTTGAGGACACACCACAGGGCGTAAAATGGCATAAAGAATAATAGAAATACCTATAAAAATAAGGGATGGCAGAGCGCCATCTCTTATTTATTGCACATTTTTGTGCAAAGTATATAAAAACTTTAAATA
>JAGHSI010000078.1 GCA_018065925.1 Candidatus Limimonas coprohippi | reverse complement strand
ATATTATAGTATTTTTTAGAATTTATAAAGATATAAAAAGCAAAAGGTCGAGAGAAAAAATCTCTCGACCTTTCGCAATATTTAAAAATTCAAGTTAGGTCAAAATTCCTGTCTTGATGAAGTCTTTGTAGTGGTCTGTCTCAACGTGAGCAGCGTACCACAAAATGAACTTCGTTGGTGCGAACTTGATGATGTAGTAGTCAGCATGTACCTTGAGTGTTGGGAATACGATTGACTTACCACGACGAGCTTGGCGGATGCTCTTCTTAGCAACGTGCTCTGGTGTTGTAACGCCAGGAAGTCTCTCGATTGGCTTCATTTCGTCCTCTTTGAATTCCATGAGCTCTGTAGCTACCCAACCTGGGCATGAGCATGTAACCTTGATGCCTCTTGTCTTAAGTTCGTACTCAAGACCCTTAGAGAAGAATCTAAGGCCAACCTTAGCTGCTGCATAAGAGTTGTTTGATGGAAGTGGCTGGAAGCTTGCTGCTGAAGAAACGTTAAGGATGTGGTCTCCTTTGCCGATGAATGGGATACAAGCATAGCACATAGCCATGTTACCAACAAGGTTTGTACGTACTGTAGCAAGAAGTCTTGGAAGAGAAGCACCTGGCTTGTAAACTGCACGTGTACCAGCGCAGTTGATGAGCCACTTAATTCTTGGGTTCTTTTCTTCAAGAAGCTTCTGGAAAGCAAGCAAGTCCTCGTCAAGTGTTACGTCACAAGCAACAGGAACTACCTTGTTTGAGATTTCCTTGAGTGCTTCAAGCTTAGAAAGTGTACGGCCTACGCACCAAATCTCGTCAATACCCTTTTCGTCCTTCATGAGCTTAAGGAACTCTTTACCGATACCGCCAGCAGCACCAGTAAGTACGATAATGTTACTCATAATTTTTTCCTCCATTAGTTTAATTTTTTATTCCAACTTTAATAAGTTACTTAATTTTAGCTGTTGCCTGCATAGCTGTGCTTGTAGCATTGAGGATTGTACCAACCTTCTCTGCGTCACCAACTGCAACAACATTGCTGCATACTTTCTTTGCTACTTCAACAAGGTCGTTAACTGGACGAACACCTGCTGCAAAGAATACGTAGTCAGCCTTTGGCTTAATGATGCCACCGCTCTTTGTTTTAACTGTTACATAACCATCATTGATTTCTGTAAGCTTAGCTGATGTCAAGAACATAACGTGGTTCTCATAAAGCTTTGGATAGAGATCATAGTAGTGCTGAACATAGAGTCCAGGACCGATCTTTTCCTGCATTTCAACCATAGTTACACGGTTGTCTTGAGTCATAAAGTACTCGGCTGTCTCAAGACCTGTAAGACCTGTACCAACTACAACAACATCCTTATCAGAAATCTTGAGTTCGTTCTGCATTGCATCAGAACCAGTCATAACTGTCTTCTTGTCTGCGCCAGGAATCTTGCCTGGAACTACAGCCTTACCACCTGTAGCAACAACGATTGCATAAGGAGCAAGCTTCTTGAGTGATTCCTCATCAACCTTCTGCTTGTAGAGAATCTTGGCACCAGCAGCCTTTGCACGATTTTCAAGGTCGTTGATAGCCCAGTTCATCTTATCTTTGTGAGGTGGCTTGTTAGCAGCGTTAAGCTGTCCGCCGGCTGTTGCTGCCTTCTCAAGTACTGTTACGTCAAAGTCTCTTGCTGCAAGTTCACGAGCAGCTGTAAGACCAGAAGGACCTGCACCGATAACAACAACCTTTCTGCCGTTGCCGTCTTTCTTGAGATCCTTGTACTCAATCTCACGGCAACACTTAGGGTTAAGTGCGCACTGAGCTGGTTCAAGTTTGAATGCGTTCTCAAAGAGAGATTGGAAGCAAGCAAGACAACCAATACAACGCTGGATCTCGTCTGTTCTACCTTCCTTAGCCTTGAGAGCCCATTCTGGGTCAGCAAGAAGAGGTCTAGCAAGACCGATGTAATCCTGTACGCCATCTTGGAGCAACTTTTCAGCTGTAGCTGGGTTGCGGATAACGCCAACAGCGATGATAGGAATATTAACAGCTTCTTTGATAGCTCTAACATATGAAGCTCTCCAAGCCTCAGGGATGTTCATTGGCTCTACTGTGTGGTTAGGAGTCTCATAACCGCCGCAAGAGAGGTCAAGAGCTACAACGCCAGCTTGTTCGAGACGTTTAGCAATCAAGATTCCTTCATCGATTGTTAGACCCTTACCATCTTCACCGATAGTATTGTAGAACTCATCAATTGTAAGTCTTACAAGAATAGGGAAGTCAGGTCCGCAAGCCTTCTTTATGCCTTCGATGATCTCAAGCATGAAACGCATGCGGTTTTCAAGGCTTCCGCCGTAACGGTCGTGACGATGGTTAGAAACTGGTGATAAGAACTGCTGAATAAGATAGCCGTGTGATGCGTGAAGTTCAACGCCGTCGCAACCAGCTTCCTTAACACGTACAGCAGCATTGATGAACTGCTTCTCGAGCAATTTGATTTCCAAAATAGTAAGAGCGTGAACTCTTGCTGGGAACATACCAGTTCTTGCTGTGTTCAAAGGAACCTTTGATGCACTAACGTCAGGAACCATGATATATTTCTGTAATTCATGAATAACAGGGTTGTTATTCATTGGTGGAACGATAACATCGAGCAACTTCTTTGTAAGAGGACGAGCGATGTCCCAATAGTGAGGAACAAATTTCTCACCAAGTTCCAAGAGGCCCCAAGTTGTTCCAAGGATAGCCTCATTCTGACGTCCAGCATGGTGGAGCTGAACTACGAATTTTGTGCCGTTCTTGTGAAGAACTTCTACACCTTTTCTAAGAGACTCTACGTTCTTGTCTCTACCCATAGAAACCTGCATTGGAAGACCAACACCGCTTGTTTCGTTAACACGAACGATACCAGAGATGATAAGGCCAACCTCGCCCTTTGAACGAGCCTCATAATAATCAATCCAACGCTGTCCAACTTTTCCGTTAAGTTCGGCAACGTCAACACCCATAGAAGTCATAACAACACGGTTTTTGATTTCCATGTTGCCAATCTTACCAGGCGTAAATAAATTTTTGTATTCCATGATTAACCTCTAATTATCAAAGTGTTATTAATTAGTCTTTGTAGTTTGGCATTTCTCTTTTTTTGTCGAACTTTCTTGGGATAGCGTTTGCGTCGCCACGATAAGTTCTGTATGGACCTTCGAGGAGCCAGAAGTGTGGTCTCATTCTGTCCTTAGCTGTGATGCCGTATGTACCGATAAGAAGATATACGCCGTCAGCTACTTTTCTAGCCTCGTCAACCATCTGTGTAGCAGCTGTCATTGTGTAGAATGCTTTGTAAACCAATGTGAAAGCTGGCTTACCATCATAGCGTGATGGAGCGATGCATGTGTACATTGGATACTTTGTGTAAAGCTGGCCGTTTACCTTTCTGAAAAGGTTGTAACCGCGACCTTCTTTGTCGTTCTCCATGCGGAAAGCTTTACCAACCCACTCAGGATTCATGAGAGGATTGTCGCATGAAAGATGCCATCCAAGGTAGTCTCTAACGCTGTGGTGTGAAAGCTTTGTTGAATGGAATTCACCCTGCATTTCTTCCATTGTTGGAGCTGGAAGAGTCTTGAACAATTCCATGAGTTCTTCCTGTGAATAGTCCATTAAATCATGAACACCGTGGAATAAAGTTTCTGTGTCTTTTTCAAATTTTGCCATTTCAAATACCTCCATTTTTCAAAATAACGCATTGCGTACCACTATTATTATGAACAAAAAGAATATTCATGTCTTTAAATAAAGGTATACATCAGTCCCGATTTGGACACTTTTATATATTAATCCAAACTCGTACACTTGAATTTGCCTTTTTAGAGTTTTAAAATATATATAACATGAAGCAAAAATCTGTTTTCAGGTAGGGGGAGAAAACATGAAATTAGATTTTAGAGCAAAACTTACAATGTCTCAAAAGCGAACAACCACTATGGTTGTCAATGCGTTCTTTATGCTTCTTACAAAGAAAAATTTTGACGATATTACAGTTCGAGAAGTTTGTGCTCTTAGCATGATTCCGCATTCAACATTCTATAATTATTTTGAAGATAAATACGATATAGTTCGCTGGAAATTCTATAGTCTCATTTATGAATACTATCCAGAAATGGATACCGTGATGAACCATTATGACAATATCGAGCGTTCTGGGGATCTCCTCTATGATTTTCTCGAGAGTTATAAAGGCATAATGCGAAAGATCGCAAAGAAAAATCCACAAAATGGCACTTTCCATCAAATTCTCAAAGAATGCATGTATGAAATCGGTGGAATCATCGCTGAAAACTGTACAAGAGATAAAGATTTCGCCATTCCTTATGAAATCATTTTCAATAACTATATAAATGGATTTTCAAGCGTCCTTGACGAAACATTTTACAATGATAAATCCTACACTCGTGAACAACTAAGAACCTTCATGAGGGAATTTTATGCCAAATAATTTGGACATATTTTGATTTTTGTCCTGTATTATTGAGTTTTTTCGTATGATATAATTTAATTGTCCAAAAACGGAAACGTAAAACAAAAGGAAGGGAGATTAAATTATGTTCTACGAAGTTTTACAAAACAAAACTATTCAATTCGTTGCATGTCTTTCTAGCCTCGCTATGTGGCTCGGTAGCTTCATCATTGCTGCTGTTAAAAAGAATACCATCTGCATTTGGCTCATGGTAGGTGCTCACACAACACAGAATGCAATAATCGGCATTAAAACCGGCAAACGCGCAGGACTTGACACATTAACATCTATCGCTAAATGTTATTGCTACGGTTTTGCTTGGTGGCTTCCACTTCTTCTTAAACTCAACAAAGAAGGTAAATAATTTTTAAAATAAGAAAAAGCTCCACAGCCTTTTGGTTGTGGAGCTTTTTGTTATAACTTGTTTCCTACGGTATATCCTTCATAAACAGCATTTGGAATAATTCCGCCACCGTTTGAATCACCAATATTGTAAATCTCTTTTACTTCATTCTTAAGTTCTTCGTAAAGAGCTGGGTTTGGTTTATCGCCAATTGCAAGAACAATAGTATCCGCCGGGATAGTATTTGTCTTTCCTTCCTTATCAAGGTATGTTACTTTTCCCTTCTCAATGCTCTGAACCTTCGACTCTGTAATCATTACAACGTGGTTGCCTTTCAAATGACCCATAAGAATTGTCTGTGCAGTCTTTCCGGTATTTCCGGCAAGTTCTGGAAGCATCTCAATGATTGATACTTTTTTACCCTGCGCTGCAATAAATTCTGCAGTTTCACAACCGATTGATCCACCACCGATAACGACAACATTCTTACCTGTTGCTGCGCCCTTTAAAACCTCTTTAGCATTAATTGTAATTCCTTCTGAATCAAGAGGGAATTTTGCTGGAAGAACGCCAGTTGCACAGACAACTGCATCTGGATTTAGACTTAAAATCTGATCCTTTGTTGCCTCTGTTCCGAGATGAACATTTACACCAGTAATTTCAAGTTGACGCTCAAGGTAAGGAGTCAAAAGCTGTAAGTGCTGCTTGAACGGTGGAAGGCCAGCAAGGTTCATCTGACCACCGATTTTTTCCTCTTTTTCAAAGAGATCAACCTTGTGGCCACGAATAGCAGCGATACGAGCAGCTTCAACGCCGGCAACGCCACCACCGATAACGACAACATTCTTCTTTATCTCTGCTGGAGTGATAGTGTAGTCGTTATCACCACGAGCAAGAACTGCGTTGCCAGAACAAATAGCCTTTCCTCCATGCTGGAGCTGATGGTCGATACAATGACCACATCCAATACAAGGTCTAATTTCATCCTCTCTATCCTCAGCGATAAGATTTACAAGATCTGGCTGACAGAGAAGTCCATGACCTATAAAAATACTATCACACTGATGCTTAAGTGCTTTTTCAGCAGCCTTAGGATTTTGAGCACGTCCACCACCGATGAGATGGATTTTCTTTTTCTTGCCTGTTTGGAGAACTATCATTATCTTCATAATCATAGCAAGAATTGTTGCCTGACAATCCGGATATGCAGACTCCGGCTGTGTCTTCTTTCCAGCTTCACTTGACCACATGCCTGCGAGAACCTCAATAGCATCTACGCCTTCATCTTGGAAGTGTTTAAAGTAATAAGCGGCATCAAAAATGGAAATTCCACCATAAGTACCAATTTCAATAGCAGGTGCTTTTACGATGATGGCAAAATCAGGACCACAAAGTTCTCTAATTCTTCTAATTATATTTACGTGGAAGCGCATGCGATTCTTGCAACTGCCTCCATACTCATCAGTTCTCTTGTTGGCGGTTTTTGACAAAAACTGCTGTCCAAGATAATAACCGACACTATGAATTTCAACTCCGTCGAAGCCGGCTTCCTTTGCACGTCTAGCCGCCTGCGCATATTTCTCTTCAATCTCTTTAATCTCAGGAATTGTAAGTTCTCTTGGTGTCTCGTTTCCAAGTCCCATCATAAAGGAATATGGCATTGCAACAGCTGAAGGACCAACTGGCTGATCACCTATAATGGCGCGCCTTGCGCCACGTCCAGTATGCGAAATCTGAAGGAAGCATTTTGCACCTTCCTTATGAATGGCATCTGCGAGTTCCTTCATGCCTGGAATATACTTATCGTCATCAATAACAAGCATTCCTTTTGTGTTAAGGCCAAGTGGTGTATCAACACAAGTTACCTCAACAACAATAGCACCGACACCACCCTTCGCACGTTCTGCATAGTGGTTGATGGTTGCCTTATTTACAAATCCGTTGTCAGACTGGCTCATGCCCATTGCAGCCATGACAGTCTTGTTGCGAAGCTCTACATTACCAATTTTTGTTGGCGAAAGAAGAAGTGGATATTTGCTATTCATTTTTTGCGCCCTCCTTTGGCGCTAGGTTGTACATTTATTTGCGAATAATAACATGTATATTATAGTAAAATGTCTAATAAAGTGCTACAATGTTTTTGGTTATTTTTTTGAAAAGGAGATACTTTTATGAACGTAGAAAATGCAATACTCAGCTTTATCTTTGACATTGCTAATGCCTTCTTGCTTCCTCGTCAGGATAAAAGTAGGGAAGCGTACACAAACGTAAAGGACGAATGGAATATCCGTTACTCAGACAAAAATATTGCCTGTGTTCTTGACGTACATTATCAAGAGAAAAAGCCAGTAGTAAAAAGACCTGCAATTCTCAACATCCATGGCGGTGGACTTATCATCGGAGATAAGAAAAACTCAACTTGTTGGTGCTATGAGATTGCTGGTGAATCCGACACAGTTGTATTCAATATCAACTATGGTCTTCCAAGCAAGGACATTCCTCTCTTTGAGAACGTTGATCCAAAGGCAAACCACAGTGATGAGAATCTTTTCCCATCACAGTTCAAAACTCACATGGATGCCCTCCAGTTTGTTATTGACCACGCAGACGAATACAGCATTGACTTAAACAATGTATTCATCTCAGGTGACTCAGCCGGTTCTGAACAGACAGCTATGATTATGGCTTGCTTCTGCTCAGAAGAATATAGAAACGCTCTCGGCGTTACACTTCCAAACATCAATCCTAAGGGATTCATTATGAACTGCGGTCTCTATAATATGAATGTATATAAATATATTC
>JAGHSI010000016.1 GCA_018065925.1 Candidatus Limimonas coprohippi | reverse complement strand
ATTATATATCTTACAGCACCTGTCTCTTCACCGTCTGCCGTTGGCAAGAGATATGTTTGAGAGATTATTTTTTCTCCATTTAAGTTGCGGCCTTTGAAAGACGCAGTTCTGCTATCTGTTTTCATTGCCTTTTCAAAGTCCGGAATCTTTTGATCTTCAACATCAAAACCAGAAGATGAAATTACAACATGTCCATCTGAGTCTATGACCCAAACTTCCATAACATCTTTCTGTGAGAAGTTTTCAACATATTCAAGCGCGCCAGCCTCAAACTTTTCATCCGTACTACCTATATACTGAGAAAAGAAATTTGCAACAGAACTTGAATACTGAGATGACAGTTTAGCCTCAACTGTCGAGTTGTAATATCTCTGAATAATAGAAAGGAACATTACAATAAAGATAAGGAGAATAACACAAACTATAAGGAAAGTATTAAAGACCCATCTCTTTGTGATACCAGAGATCTGCTTTTTTTCTTTTTTTACGGCTTCCTCTGCCATCATGTTCCCTCCTTTTTTGAAAATTCTAAGTGAGAATTAAACTACCCACTTATAGCCAAGTCCCCATACTGTGACAAGGTGACGTGGATTTGATGGAATTGCCTCAATCTTAATACGAAGACGTCTAATATTAACGTCTACGATTTTCTCCTCGCCGTAGTACGATTCACCCCAAACCTCTTTTAAAATATCTGTACGTGAAAGAGCTGCGGCTGGATTTCTGAAGAAGTACTCCATAATCTGGAACTCAACCTGAGTTAAATCAACGAGTTCGCCATCCTTTGTCAAAGTACGAGCGCGAACATCAAGTACAAATTCTCCAAGTTCAATTATAGATGGTGCAGAAGTTACATTACTCGCATTCATAACTACACGACGGTGAACCGAGTCAACACGTGCCATAAGTTCAGCCGGTGAAAATGGTTTTGTAACATAGTCATCAGCACCAACCAAAAGGCCAGTTACCTTATCCATCTCCTCCGTCTTTGCTGTAAGCATAATAATACCGAGTGAAGATGATTTCTCACGGAGACATTTACACACCTCAAAACCATCCATCTCCGGCATCATAATATCAAGAAGGACAACATCAAAGTCGCCATTTGCTGCATCGTAAGCTTGAATCGCTTCAAGACCATTGCCCGCTTCTGTAACGGTATATCCGCTTCGTTTTAAATTTATAACAATAAATTCGCGGATTGCGGACTCGTCTTCAGCTACAAGAATCTTTTTCATAATATCTTCCTTTCTATACTAAATCGTCATAGAACAATAAACTCTTTTCAATAAGCTCATTTGTGAAACCAAGTTTCTCACCAGCACTCGTAAGTGTACCGTATGCGACCATATCATAATAATCAACTCTCAAAGTATATGAGGCGTCATCATCAAGTTTTGACGCTTCTGTCGCCACAAGTGAGAACAGTGGGTCTCCACGAGTTATACCGTCATCTGTCCAGTAGAAAGTCGTTACAGATTCATCTGAAAGACGGTATGCAAGTATATGGCTTTCATAACCGGCCGGCAATTTAAAGAAACAATCCATCAAAGTGTTGATATAACCATAGCACTTTGGAACAAGTTCATTGCCATTTGGAACTGCAAAAGCAAACAAGTTGAGTTGTGTCTCTTTTTCATATTCCTTGCCATTTTGTGGAATGTTAATTGGAATTTCAATCTCTTTGTCACTATCAATATCAACAGAAGGTATCGCTGGTGAGCGAAGAGTCTTAATATTATTTAAAGTGTCAGAATCAAACAGAGGTGCAACAAGCGTACGCTCAGTCTCATCCCACCAAATAACCTCAGTTATCATTGTATCCTCGCCCTTATAAGCATCGAGGAAAGCAATAGTTTTTCCATTTGAATTCTTTTCAAGTTTAAGTGAAGAGTATGATGAAACAGAAGCATCAAGAAGAATACTTTCTCCCATTTGATTAATAGTACCATCCTTGTCCTGTTTTAAAAGACTTGCGTAGGACTTTGGAAGATTCTGGTCAGTCGCATCAAGCCAAGTTACAAGGACCTCATCAACCCCATCCGAATCCATATCAACAACTTTTGCAAATGTATAGGACTGATTTACAAGAGTTTCAAGTTCAATTGGCTCTTCACCACCGGTCATAATTGAATGAATCGCCAATGTTTTTGAAGTGGTTGATTCAAAGAGACTCCAACTTGAAATTATTTCAAGATTCCCGTCTGAATTAAAATCGTCAAATGAAACAGAGAGGATATTTGTTCCATATCCCGGTTCATCATAGATAACCTTCCATTTGTCATTTACCATATCGAGAATAGTTGTTCTAACAACAGTCTCATCAGATTTCAAAGTATAGAAAACTATAGCCTCATCTTTTCCATCAAGGTCTAAATCTCTAAGAATAAATGCTGAGCGATATTCTCCACTTGAAGGATATTGCAAAGTGTATTCCTGTCTTGAACCAATATATTCTTTAAATGCCTTCTCAATTTCAAGATTTGTTCCCGAAAGACTCGGAGGAGTTAAAAGCTCTGAAGGTGTTTTAAACTGTGTTGTGAGGAAAAGGAGAGCAGGAAGTAAAGCAAGTGCGACGGCATACATGATATACCATCTGCTAAATTTCTTTTTCATATGCTTTACCTCCTTTCAAAATTACAATTCTTTATTTTTCTTCTTCAAGAGTAATCAAAATCTTAACCTTTTGATCAGGTTCAAGTGGAATGCCATCAGTCATACCTGTAAGATCCATCGATATAGTGTTGAGACCTGGCATCAAATCATTGAAATCCACTTTTCCAATGCTGATTGCATCAAGTGTTGAGAGTTTCTTTGCATCGACAGCAACGTCGATAGACTCTGGCACACTCGTAATTACAGGCGGGTTCTCAAGGTACTTTGTTGGAACATTCTCAAGATCTACAGTAATAGGAAGAGTTGTCTTCTTATAAACTGGGATTGTGATAGTTATTGAATCAGCAGCTGGTGTCAAATCGAGATATTTAATCTCTGCACCGTATGCGTCCGCAACAGTGAGTGTTGCTGGCAATGTATCAGTAGCTTTAAGGTTACCCTTTGTCTGAACTGAAGCAACGATATGCTGAATCTTATCAACCTCTGTTGATGGACCAGTAACCTTAATCTTTTCAACTGATGAGATTGGATCTGATGTTACATAGTCATCAGAGAAGATGATTTCATCTGAGAGACATTCAACATTTGTCTCAACAAGGAACTCAGCAGTCTTTGGTGTGTCGAAATAAACTTCGATGTTGTCCATTGACTTTGAAACAATAGTGTAAGAAGAATCAAGGTCTTTTGCTGTAGCTTTAAGTTGAAGCGAATAAACGCCTGGAGCATCGACATGTGATGTAACAGCTGTTACTGTAAAGTCATCGGCTGAGAGAACGTTGTCACCTACAAGGTAACGCTTACCTTTTACTGTGATATCAACATAGACATCATCGATACCGAAAGCTTCATAGCCAAGCTGGTCTGGAACACTTGAATCGATTGTAACTTTAACATCCTCAACTACACGCTCAATCTCTGGAGCTTGATTGATAGAGATCGAGAGCCAAAGAATCGCTGCAAGAAGGAATGAGATAACGGCTAAAGCCTTATTATTAGCAAGGATTTCTTCAATAGAAAACTTGCTCTTTGATGTAGCATTATTTTCCATGCTTCTCGCCTCCTTCTGGAACCTTGAGGAAGTTGAGTAGAAGTTCACGGGCATCGCCATCGCTGACATTTCTTACAAGTTTGCCCTGATAAGCAATAGAGATATCTCCCGTCTCCTCAGATACAACAAGTACTAAAGCATCACTCTGCTCAGACATGCCAAGTGCAGCTCTATGCCTTGTACCAAGTTCTGATGAGATATTATTTTTTGATGTGAGAGGTAAGATACAACCTGCAGAATAGAGTTTTGCATCTCTAATTACTGCAGCTCCATCATGAAGTGGTGATTTTGGATAGAAGATATTACCAATAAGTTCGCTTGAAATTTCAGCGTCAATTACTGTACCCGTCTTACAAATCTCACCAAGTGGAGTCGCCTTCTCAAATACGATAAGAGCGCCAATCTTTTTGTCACTCATATCAGATGCTGCACGACAAATTTCATTTACAGCATCTGTAACTTTATTGTTGTAAAGAATTGCTCGCTGGCTTGCAGTACTTTTGAAAAGTCCCTTGATTGTTGCAAAAGCTTTTGTTGAGGTACCCATATTCTCAAGAAGTTTACGGAGCTCTGGGGCAAAGATAACAACCAAGATAATAAGGATGTTGTTAAACACAGCCTTAAAGAGAATTGCAGATGCCTGCATGTTAAAGAGAAGAACAAGAGCATATACAGCAATAAAGATAATGAAACCTTTAGCAAAGGTTAAAGCTCTTGAATCTCGAATCATTTTTAAGATGTAGTAGAAAAGAAATGTAAGAAGCAAGAGATCAAGAGTATCCGATACGAGTGAATATGTTGAAAGAATACTTACAATCTTCTCAAAGAGACTTGAAATAGCTGTCATCTGCTGTTCCCCCTTTCGTTTATGATACAAACTGAATGTGCGGCAATGGCCAGGCCTTCACCAGTGAAGCCGAGACCTTCTTCCGTTGTCGCCTTTACGTTTACGGCATCTAAAACCACGCCACAATCATCTGCGATATTTTGTCGCATTTGGTCAATTAGATCACGCATCTTTGGAGCCTGTGCAATTATTGTGGCGTCAATATTTGAAACCTCATAACCTGCATCTCCTATGCGCGCTACAACTTCGCGAAGAAGCTTTCGGCTGTCTGCTCCACGGAACTGCTCATCCGTATCCGGAAAGAGCTTTCCGATGTCGCCCAGCGCCGCTGCGCCCAGTAGCGCGTCCATCACTGCATGAAGAAGTACATCTGCATCCGAGTGACCAAGTAGACCTTTTTCATATGGAATTTTTACTCCGCCAATAATAAGTGGTCTTGATTCGACCAGCTTATGTACGTCATATCCATGTCCAATTCTCATTTATAAAACCTCGAAGAAATTATTCAAAATTATATGTGCCTTCTACTTCGATAGAAATAATCTTTACATCCTCACGTGGCTTATCGCCAAATCCAACCTCAACATTTGCAATAGCATTTACAACATCCATGCCCTCGTAAACCTGGCCGAATACTGTGTGATGATAATCAAGCCATGGTGTGCCACCGAGTTTTGCATAATTCTCAACGCACTCTGGTGGGAACTCCTCTGGCATCTCTTTCATCTGTGAGAGAAGTGAAGGATCACAGTCGCTCAACTGAACGATAAAGAACTGTGAACCATTTGTGCAAGGACCGGCATTTGCCATTGAAAGAGCACCACAATAGTTGTGAAGCTCTGGTGAGAACTCGTCTTCAAACTTGTCGCCCCAAATTGACTGTCCTGCGCGGCCAGTACCAGTTGGGTCTCCACCCTGAATCATAAAGTCCTTAATTACCCTATGGAAAATAAGTCCGTCATAATATCCGTTCTTCGCATGAGTTGTGAAATTCTCTACCGCCTTTGGTGCTGCCTCTGGGAAGAACTTAACTTTAATAGCACCCATTGTTGTGTTGATAGTTGCAGTGAGGTCACCCTCAACTGGAAGAGCTAACTGATTAATCATAATAATTTCCTCTCTTAATCTACGATATTAGTTTCAAGTGAGCGATATTCGCCACCGTGTTTTGTGCTAAGCTTGATAAGATAATTATCAACCATCTCAAGAAGATCAATGTTAAATGGAATAGTCTTTTCAATGGTCAATTTATGTCTTGGAAGAACCATACCCTCTGGTGGATCCTCCTCGTGAAGATCTCTGTATACAAATCCTTTTGCCATGCTCTCAGAATAGAAAGTCATCGCAGCAGTCTTTGAAGGGAAGGTCAAATAGAACTTAACTGGTCTTGGAGTAGAGCCATCATCGCCATATGTTCTAAGTTGTTTTAAGATTCTAGCGTTATTACTTTTTTTGATTTGAAGTTCATTTGGATAGAGATACTTGTAATATTGATTTCCCTCAGGGTCTGAGAGAACATCCATCTCAACATGCCTGAAAGAACCCATGAATACTTCGCTGAGCATCTTCTTTGAAGAAGCTGCTGAACGCTCTGGAATATAGAACATCAAAAATGCAGTTCCTGAAGAACCGATGATTCCCTGACCAACGAAGCGTCCACCGATATGTTCTGATACAGCAGAACGCACCATTGCGATATATGATGCTTCAGACTCAGAAATAAGTGTCGGAAGACTATCTTGAATATAGACATCCATCTGAAGCTTCAAGCAACATGAAAATCCATAATTTGGTAACATCTCAGCAAAGTTCATATCGCAGGATATGAGAGCGGGCTTTTTACCAAAAATTTCAGTGTACTCACAGAAGTTCTGTTCAGTCTCTGGACCACCGGCATATCCACCGCCGATAATGTTTTTTAACAAGCTCATTTTTATACCTCAAACCATAATTATCCATATTAAACAATAATTCAGTTTATCTTATCACATTTATAGGTATTATACAAGTTAAGTACTTATTAAAAATATATTACGATTGTCCTTTTTTGCTTCATTTCCTTCTTGAAATGCGTCTCCCGCTGTGTTAAAATATGCAAGTCGACTAACGCGACATGCTGGTGTGGCGAAATCGGCAGACGCAAGGGACTTTAATCTAAGCTCTGCTTTTGCAGACTGGGTTAACCCAGAGAGTGCCTAAAGGGAAACCTTTAGAGTAGAAGTTGGCTAAAACGGCGAAGGCGCTTAGAGAACGCCGTGCTAGACGCAAGTCGAGTGTAGAGAGCTTACACCAACCACCTAAGTCAAACGATATGGTGAAGACGAGCTCCAGACCACAACACAACAGTGGCTATGGCGACATAGAGTGGTACGAAAATCCCTCGGTGGCAACACCGTACCGGTTCAAGTCCGGTCACCAGCACCAAGAGAAAAGCCTTCTACCCATTATGGGTGGAAGGCTTTTCTTGTACTGTCAACCGGCTTGAACCTCCGGTCCAGTTCTAGTCAAGGTCACTCGCGAGCAAAGCTCGACTCAAACAAACATATCCCTGCTAAAAAGACGTCCACCGGAAGTCTTTTTCTTGGGACCGGTCACCAGCACCAAAAAGGCTACTCCGATTGGAGTAGCCTTTTTCATTTATTTCTTGGATCATAAACAAGGTTTAAGTTGTACTTTTTAACGAGTTCCATCACTTCATCAAAACCATAACAGAGGTTCTCTTTTTCATGTGAATCCGAACCTAAAATCACTGGAGTGTTGTGCTCAGAAAGGAACTTCAAAACTCGCTCCGAAGGATAAGGTGAAGTTCTGTATCCTCGAGCCATTCCGCCTGTGTTGATTTCAAAGATAACCGGCGTAGCTACGAGCTTTTCAAGCGCTTTTCTCTCAGCTTCAACAAAGCGTGGATCATCAGAATCTACAAAAGGTTTACCCTCTTCTTTCATGCATTTTTCATTGTATTTTGTGATCAAATCGAAGTGTCCAATTACGTCACAATGAGTGCGGTCATAGAGGTCAGAAACCAGCTCAAAATAGCGCTCAGCAGCAGCCATTTTATCACCGTCAAAATAGTTCTCAGCAGCATATTCAAAGCTCTTTGTGAGACCGTCAACAGCAGAGTTTTTTGTATCCTGTTCAAGTATTGAATGTACAGATCCTATGACATAATCATAGTCGGAAAGATCATCTGTTGGCGACCAATAATCCTGCTCTACACCGAGCAGAATTTCAATCTGATTTTTGTACTTTCCCTTAAGTTCTGTTACTACTTTTTTATACTCCTCTGTACCCTCTTTCGTCATCGGCCAGCCCATCTCAGATGGGAGGTAAGAATGGCTGGAAAAGCCTATTTTGGGCATATTTTTCTCTATTGCCACGTCTACAATATCCTCAATTTCATCATGTCCATCACAAAATTTACTGTGTACATGATAGTCCGAATATATGCGCTTACTTGTTATTTTTTTAGCTTTTAAATAACCATTTATAATTATAAAAATGCCGTAAATAATTGCTAAAGCAATCAATATCCATTTTACTGTTGCTACAAATCCCATCACTAAACCTCGTATATAAATGTATTATAAAATTACCTTATAATAATAAAATAAAGGACCCCCTTTTTCAAGGGAGTCCATTATTTTTGTGATTATTGTTTCTCACTGTAATGATGAGCGTCTTCAAGCATCATATCCTTTACCTTCATAAGACGTGTAGTTGTACTACGGTCGTTCTCATCAAGCTTCATACGAATATACTTGATTGTCTCTTCATACTGAGGAATCATAACGTGCTCGAGAGCATTAACACGACGACGTGTCTTCTCGATTTCAGCAGCCATAAGCTGGCATGATTTTTCAACCTCAGCAAGTCTGAGCATTAAAGGCATGATATCGGACAAAGCCTTAACAGCATCGTCCAAATCAGATGATGTGAAAGCATAACCGTAAGAGTAAATGTCGTTTGCATCCGCTGTTTTGAATTTTGTTTCAAAAACTGGGATCATAACGCTCATGACATTCTTTTCAGTAATTTCGAGGCTCATCTCCTGCATTGGAAGCATAAGAGCTACGTTCAAAGCTTCATCGGACATTACAGAACGTGCAACTGCCATATGAGCATTTGCTTCTTCAATACCCTTTTCAACCTGACGGCGAAGCTCTTTGTTCTCACGAACAAGCTCGATAAACTGACGCATAAGTTCGTCACGCTTATCTTTCAAGAGTTTGTGACCTTTTTTAGCGGTCTTTAACTTGCCTTTCATGTTAGTGAGTTCCATGCGGGTAGGATTAACATTTAATCTTGCCACGTAAACTCACCTACTTTACTTTTTGTCATAGTACTCGTCGAGTAATGCATCAGAAATACGCTTAAGTTCTGCACGAGGAAGAAGTCTAAGAAGTTCCCAACCAAGGTCGAGTGTTTCCTCGATAGAACGGTTTGTCTGATAGCCCTGTGAAACGTAACGCTTCTCGAACTCATCAGCAAACTTAGCATAGAGAAGGTCGATCTCTGTAAGAGCTGCCTCACCAAGGATTGTCATGAGCTCCTTAGCGTCCTTACCACGTGAGTAAGCAGCGAAGAGCTGGTTCATGGTGTTAGAGTGGTCCTTACGAGTCTTACCTTCACCAGTACCCTTATCCTTAAGACGTGAAAGTGATGGAAGTACGTCTACTGGTGGCTGGATACCACGACGGTCAAGTTCACGTGAAAGCATGATCTGGCCCTCTGTGATATAGCCTGTAAGGTCAGGGATTGGGTGAGTCTTGTCGTCCTCAGGCATTGAAAGGATAGGAATCATTGTGATTGAACCATCCTTACCCTTCTGACGACCAGCACGCTCGTACATTGTAGCAAGGTCAGTATAGAGGTAACCTGGGTAACCACGACGACCTGGAACTTCCTTACGAGCAGCAGATACTTCACGAAGAGCATCTGCGTAGTTTGTAATATCTGTCATGATAACAAGAACGTGCATGCCCTTGTCAAATGCAAGATACTCAGCAGCTGTAAGAGCCATCTTAGGTGTTGCGATACGCTCAACAGCTGGGTCATTAGCGAGGTTTGAGAACATTACTGTTCTATCAAGAGCGCCTGTCTCACGGAATGACTCTACGAAGAAGTTCTGCTCTTCGAATGTAATACCGAGAGCTGCGAATACTACGGCGAACTGTTCGTCCTTACCGCGTACCTTAGCCTGACGAGCGATCTGAGCTGCAAGTTCAGCATGTGGAAGACCTGAACCTGAGAAAATAGGAAGCTTCTGACCACGAACAAGAGTGTTAAGTCCGTCGATAGCAGAAACACCTGTCTGAATGAACTCTGATGGGAATGCACGAGCTGCTGGGTTCATTGGTGCACCGTTAACATCGAGTCTCTTTTCAGGAATAATTTCTGGACCACCATCGATTGGGTTACCAAGACCGTCAAATACACGGCCAAGCATATCAGTAGAAACGCCAAGTTCCATCTGACGTCCAGAGAAACGAACCTTTGAATCAGAGAGGTTGATACCTGTTGAGCTCTCGAAGAGCTGTACAACAGCGTTAGAACCGTCTACTTCAAGAACTCTGCAACGACGCTTGTCGCCGTTACCAAGTTCGATTTCACCAAGTTCGTTGTATGTAACGTTTTCAACGTCACGAACAATCATAAGAGGACCAGCTACCTCTTGTATGGTTCTATACTCTTTTGGCATTAATAGTCCTCCTCCTTGTTGAGAGCATCAGCAAGCTCTGAGTTGAGTCTTGCCATGATCTTCTCAAATTCTGCATCAATGTCATCTTCCTTGATGTACTTGAAACGTCCGATAGCTTCACGTACAGGGAGATCAATGATGTCCTTAATTGATGCGCCCTTAGCGAGAGCCTCAGCTGAGTTCTCATAGAAGCTTACTACGAGAGTCATCATGTAGTGCATCTTCTTAGGAGAAGAATATGTATCAACTGGATCGAAAGCAACCTGATGAAGGAAGTCCTCACGGATTGAACGAGCAGCTTCCATCTTAAGACGGTCAGGATCTGAAAGAGCATCCATACCTACCATCTTAACGATTTCGTCGAGCTCTGCTTCCTCTGAGAGGAGTGTCATCATCTTTGTACGGAGATCTGTCCAGTCATCAGCTACGTTACCGTTGAACCACTTACCGAGCTTATCAGCATAAAGTGAGTAAGATGTAAGCCAGTTAATAGCTGGGAAGTGTCTCTTGTATGCAAGAGCAGCATCAAGACCCCAGTATACCTTAACGATACGAAGTGTTGCCTGAGATACAGGCTCTGAAATATCACCACCTGGAGGTGATACAGCACCGATTGCTGAAAGAGCACCTTCACGCTCATCAGAACCGAGTGAAACTACGCGACCAGCACGCTCATAGAACTGAGCGATACGAGAACCGAGGTAAGCAGGATAACCTTCCTCACCTGGCATCTCTTCAAGACGACCAGACATCTCACGAAGAGCCTCAGCCCAACGAGATGTAGAGTCAGCCATCAAAGCTACTGAGTAACCCATGTCGCGGAAGTACTCAGCGATTGTGATACCTGTGTATACAGATGCCTCACGGGCAGCAACAGGCATATCAGATGTGTTAGCGATAAGAACTGTACGTTCCATGAGAGACTTACCTGTATGTGGGTCGATAAGTTCTGGGAACTCGTTAAGTACGTCAGTCATCTCGTTACCACGCTCGCCGCAACCGATATATACAACGATTTCAGCGTCTGCCCATTTAGCAAGCTGGTGCTGTGTAACTGTCTTACCTGAACCGAATGGTCCTGGGATAGCAGCACAACCACCCTTTGCAAGTGGGAAGAGTGCGTCAACAACTCTCTGTCCTGTTACAAGTGGCATATCAGGGTCGATCTTCTTAGCATAAGGACGGCCAACACGTACAGGCCACTTCTGCATAAGTCCGATTTCCTCGCCATTATCAAGTGTAGCAACGATGTCTGTTACAACAAAGTCGCCCTCTTTGATTGATTTAACAACGCCACCCTTTGAACGTGGTGGAATCATAATTCTGTGCTCAACAACTTCAGTCTCCTGAACAACACCGATGATGTCACCAGGAACTACCTTGTCACCTTCAGCAACCTTTGGTACGAAGTGCCATTTCTTTTCTCTATCGAGAGAAGGAACTTCAATACCTCTCTTAAGGTTGTTACCAGTCTGAGCCATGATTTTTTCAAGTGGTCTTTGAATACCATCATAGATTGTAGTAATAAGACCAGGACCAAGTTCAACTGAAAGAGGCTCACCTGTTGATTCAACAGCTGTGCCTGTTCCGAGACCTGAAGTCTCTTCATAAACCTGGATAGAAGCACGGTCTTCGTGCATTTCGATTATTTCACCAATAAGTCTCTCGTCACTTACACGTACAACGTCGTACATGTTAGCGTCACGCATGCCATCGGCAATAACAAGTGGTCCGGAGACTTTGGTAATAGTACCTTTACTCATTCTATCTATCACTTGCCTTTCTGTTTACGGCTTAAAATTAAAATTCGCAATTACGCGTCTGAAAGTATATCTGAGCCAACTGCCTGTTCAACAGACTTGCTGACGTTTCTCATACCAAGACCAGTATTTCCCTGGATACCAGGAATTGGAATAATAGCTGGTACAGGTAATTCACGATAGCGGTCGAGTTCGCTTTCGATTTGTGTTGCAAGTTCTTCAGTAATGAAAATTACTGCATATCCGCCGTCTACCATAGAACGAAGCTGATGGATAGCAACCTGAGGATCTTCTGTTGGGTAAATTTCAAGACCTATTGATGCGAAACCATAGATGCTTGACTTGTCACCCATTGCTGCAATCTTAAACATAAAGCGCTCTCACCCTCTCTCTTATTACATCTGCAGGAAGATTGTTAATCTTGGCAGAAAGAATTATACGAACGGTTTTGATTTCTGCATCACGTGCAACGTAGTAAGCAATGATTGGATCAATACCAAATGCTGTATAACGTGCCATAGTAACGCATTCCATAAGAAGATCGTCACACCATTTTTCAAAGATTGATGTAGACTCTTTGAACTTCTCAGCAGCTGCTGCATAAGAAGATTCTTCTACATAATGAAGCACTGCTTCAACGCCCTCAAGAGCTGCAGAAACAAGCTTATCCTTTGAAATAGTGTCACACTCTGGAATTGAACGTTCAATAAAGTCCTTGGACTTTCCTGTATTTGCGCAACGAAGAGCTGTCTTAATGTTAGCTGTTGCGCACATACGCTCAGCGAGTTCAGCGAGCACTGGGCTACCAGATGTAACACCGAGATACTTAATTCTCTCGAGTGTTGCCTTATCAATGATAGCATCTGCGAGCTGACCGTTTGAAGTAGCAGTAAGTACTTCATAAGCCTCAGCTGCTGGTTCCTGCATGAAATCAGGAAGATCTGTCCAGCGTCTATCCTCAACTGCCTTTAAAATGTCCTCTGTATTATAAACCGTTGATTGAACATATAAGTCTTTCGCGTCATGCTGAGATACGATACTCTTAAGTGCTGCTTTAAGGTTCTGCATGTCGTTCTTTACAAGGAGTAAATCAAGTTCATGAAGATCTGGAAGTACTTCCTCAAGGAAAGACCATGTCTTAGCGAAATAATTCTCAAGATATGTAGCATAATCGTAGATATCTTTGATTTCGCCCCAGCCTGTGTCTGAAAGCTTCTGCATTGCTGATCTATAGTCAACTGCAGTGATAAGCTGTTCAACATCTGCTGCACTTAAAAGAGAAAGCTCATTTGCCCTCACACGCGCTACTGCATAAGTGTAATCTAATTCGCGATTCATTATTGTCGCGCCTCCTTTTGCAATATGTGTAGTTTAGGCAAAAATTATACTAAAGAGTTCATCTTTGATGTCGTCACGAGCATCCTCGATGAGCGCACCAAAGGTGCAGTTAATTTCAACATCTCCGTAAACGAGAATAAAACCGTCAGAGATATTAGCTGGGTCCTTAGAAACGGCAATCTTTGCACCGTCTACAAGGCCCTCATTAATTTTCTTATCGAAATCCTTAGGCATACGCTCTAAGTCTTTCTTAGAAAGAAGCATTGTACCCTCGCCGCTCTGAGCATATTTCTTTGCAAGAGCATAGAGTGCTGCAAAATATTCGTCAGCAGGCATATCGCCTAACTTCTTAGAGGCAACATCAATAGCCTTGTTGATAACTTCAACTCTTGTAGCAAGAAGTAACTTCTTACCCTCAAGTTCAGCACCAGATTCAGCCATGTCAACTAAAGCCTTAGCTTCTTTGTTGGCAGCTTCAATGATTGCTGCTTGGTTATCAGAAGACTGTTGTGCAGCAGCATCTTTAATTTTCTGAGCTTCATTCTGAGCGTCGAAAATGATGCCGTCACATTTTGCAGCAGAGTCACTAGCGATTCTTTCAATAATTTTTTCTAACCCTGCCATTGATAAACCTCCTAATCAACGTTGTTTAAGCTAATTTAACTTACAATGTTTAAAATTAGCCAACCTTACCGATGAGAAGGATAGAGATAAGAAGTGCAAGGATAGCGTATGTCTCAACCATAGCTGCGAAGATGATACCCTTACCACTCTGCTCTGGCTTCTTAGCAACAAGTGAACAACCAGCAGCAGCAACGCGGCCCTGTGACTTACCTGAGAAGTAACCTACGATAGCGATTGGGAGTGAAGCGAAGAAGAGCATAGCACCTGATGCAAGATCAAGTCCGCCAACTTTACCCATAACCATGATTGCAGCAAGAAGGCCGTAGAGACCCTGTGTACCTGGGAGAATTTCAAGGATAAGAACCTTACCGAACTTACCTGGATCCTCTGAAACAACGCCGGCAGCAGCCTCACCTACGATACCAACACCCTTTGCTGAACCCATACCTGCGATAATTGCTGCAAGAGCAGCACCTAAAATTGCTAATGCGTCTCCGCCGAAAGCCTGAACTATCTGGAACATATTATTTTTCCTCCTTAAATTTAAATGACTTTGATTTTACTGACAAAGGTGTGAACTCTGTTCCGCCACCTTCATAGAATTTAGCAAACAACTCAACATACTGGAGTCTGTTTGTATGTACATAAGTACCAATCAAGTTGATAGCAATATTTACGGTATGACCGAATAAGAATATTACTACGAATAAGATTGGGTTCTTTGGCATAACTGCGAGCTGGTTGATAACGCCTGCGATGATGCCTGTGCAAAGACCGAGTGCGAGAAGACGAGCATATGAAAGAATGTCGCCAAGTGCACCAGATGCTGCATTGTACAAAGCATAAAGGCCTGCGCCGATACCGCCGGCAACTTTGCCAAACTTCTGCCTATTCTTGATAGCGATAAGTGCAGGAGCAAGAACTGTAAGAGCAGCACCAGCAGCAAGTACATAAATGAGATATGTGCTGCAGCTATCGAAGAACACTTCGAGTCCCTGACAAACTTTCTGAATAGTTCCGTGAACTACTGTGTCATCATGTGCATATCTTCTGAGAGCTACACCTGAGATCTGGCTATCAATAAGTGGTAAGAAACCAATGAGGATTAAAATCATTGGAACATTCTCTGCCACTGCTTCAAACTTGTTGCCGTGTCTCCAAACATTATAAATGTTAATGAAAAGACCATAAACAAGATGAATAACACCTATCATTAAGCAGAACATAAGGAATACTACTGTTGCGTCACTAGTCTCCATTGCTTCGAAGAAGCTGAGCTTTGACATTGGGTTGATGTAATCCGCTGGCATAGCTTCTTTGAAACCATGTGAGAAGATCCATGAGAGATACTTTGGAAGATCTCCGAACCAACCGTTGAGAAGAATTCCCCAGAACGTAGTACCAAGACCACAAAGTAAGCCATAGTTTACTGTTGCTGCCTTTGCTGGTTCAAGTTTGAACTTGAACTTAACGAAGAGACATGCAAGAACCATGATAAGGCCGTAGCCTGCGTCACCGAGCATAAGACCAAAGAGCAAGTAATAAAATACTGCCATGAACTTATTAGGGTCGATGTCCTTGTGTGTTGGTAATGCGTACATTTCTGTGATAGACTCCATTGTTTTACCGATTGCACCATTGTCAAGAAGGACAGGTACGTCTTCGGTTTCATAATCTGGGTCTGTGATTGAGATGGCAACATCGAAAAGACTTGAAAGTTTATTTGTAAGTCCTTCAACGTAAATTTCTGGAACATATCCAGTAAGTACGAATACGTTGTCACTCATAGAGATTTTGTCAAGTGCTTGATACTTGTCAGCTCTAAGTGTGAAATAATCAACTAAGAACTCCATATCTCCTCTGAACTCAGCAAAAGTCTTAATCTTTTCTTCGTTCTCGGTGATTTTCTCTTTGCACTTTTCAATCTGTGCTTCTAAGCGTTCAATACGAACACGTGGCTCGTGCTTAGTTGGATCTGAAGGCGTCACAAAGCCTATGCTACGTAATGCCTGTTCAAAATCCTTAGCATAATCTTTATGGCAAATTGCTACAAGACATGTCTGATTCTTATCTGCGAGAACAACTTCAGTCTTAAAGTCGATCTCTGGAACAAGACCAGCAAGTTTAGCATCAATCTCTTCTCCAGTGATTGGTTCGCCTATGCTACCAACGAAAACACTAGTGAACTGTGTTCCCTTGTAGGAAGAAGGAATGTCAAGAGTTGCCCAAGGCATTACTTGGTCGATGCTTGTCTGACAGCGGATAATCTCCGTGTTAGCGTCTTGTATTTCCTTATAAAGCGCGTTGATACTGTAACATTTGCTGAGTACAGCATCGGCTTCCTGTGCTTTCTTGTAGAAGTCTGTAACAGTCATGTCAGGACGTGGAGCAAAAGAGTCAAGCAAGCCACTTTCCTTTGGAACATACTTGTTAAGAACTTCAAGTGCCTGTGTTGCTATTACCTGGAATTTCTCAAACTGAGAAACTGTAGATGACATAGAGAGCTTGTAAAAGTTCTTATTGTCCTCCTCCTGGTAATCAAGAACTTCAACACAACCACTCTGCTGAATCAAATCGACAATAGCTTTACTGTCGTTCAACATAGCAAGGAGCTCAATGCGCTTCATGTTCAAAATCGCCATTCAAGATACACCTCCTTATTAAATTTGTCTCCATAATTACTTATGGAATGATGTGCTTGATTACTGTTGCAATAGATTCGTCCATCTTCTCTTCACTTTTCTTGAGAAGAACGTCTTTCTTCTGTGCAGCCTGTGCTTTTGCGTCAGCGTAAATCTCGTCCGCTTTCTTCTGAGCCTTGGAAATAATCTGTTCCTTTTCCTTGGCTGCAGCAACCTTACCGGCTTCAGCAGTAGCTTTAGCCTCTGCCTCTGCTGCCTTAATTATTTCAGCAGCTTTCGCTCTTGCAGCAACTTCCTTATCGGCAGCTGTCTTCTCTGCGTCGAGGACCTGATTAATCATTTCTGAAGCCATTAGCAAAATTTCCCCTTTCTCCAAAAAGTTTTAATATGTTATTAACATACCTATTATTAAGCATATTAATAACGAGTATTAACTCAATTATTATAGCAAGCGTTATTTCCAAATTCAACAAGTTAAGCCCTAAAAAAACGTCTATTCTTTGTTAAGTTTTTGACGTAATTTGAATTGCCCATAATATGTTCATTTATCGTTATCTTTTTTGTTGCTTTTTTCGGTTGTTTTAACATATATATTGTGGTAAACTCTTACCATATATTGTTTATATGGGGGATGAAGTTTCTATGTCAGCTGATGTAACAGCATTCGATTTACCAGAAAGTTCCGAGTATACTAAAATTCCTTATGGTAAGCTCGGTATTATCGCTCTTCAGGGCACTGAGGAATTTGCAAAGAAAATCGACAGTTATATTGTAAAATGGAGAAAAGAAAATGTTGCCAACAGCACATCTTCTCTTAATATCGAAGGTTACGAAAAGGAGTCATACATCGTAGATGTAAGTTGTCCTCGCTTCGGTTCAGGTGAAGGTAAGGCAGTTATCAACCAGACCGTTCGTGGTTATGATATTTTCATCTTGGTGGACGTATTCAACTACGGCGTCAAATATAAAATGTACGGACAGGAAGTCCCAATGAGCCCAGATGACCACTTTGCGAACTTGAAGAGAGTCATCTCAGCTATCGGTGGTAAGGCTCACAGAATCACAGTTGTAATGCCAATGCTCTACGAGGGCAGACAGCATAAGCGTTCATCTCGTGAATCACTTGACTGTGCTATGGCTCTTCAAGAACTCGTAGCAATGGGTGTTGATTCACTCATCACATTCGATGCTCACGATCCTCGTGTACAGAACTCAATCACACTCAACGGTTTCGAGAACATCTCCCCTATTTATCAAATGATTAAAGCTCTCATCAAGAGTTCACCGGACATCGACTTCAACCCTGAAAACATGATGGTTGTATCTCCTGATGAAGGTGGTATGGGCCGTGCAATTCACTACGCCACAGTTCTTGGTGTAGAACTCGGTATGTTCTACAAGCGCCGTGACTACACAAGAATCGTTGACGGTAGAAACCCAATCCTCGCTCACGAATTCCTCGGCACAAACGTCGAGGGCAAAGATATCATCATTGTTGATGATATGATTTCTTCAGGCGAGTCGATGCTTGAAGTTGCAGCAAAGCTTAAAGGTCTCGGTGCAAACCGTATATACGTTTGCACATGCTTCGGCCTTTTCTGCAACGGTCTTGAAATCTTTGACGAAGCCCAGAAAAATGGCATCATCACAAAAGTTCTTACAACCAACCTCGTTTATAGAACTCCTGAGCTCAAGGAGCGTACATGGTACACAGAAGTTGAAATGTCAAAATATGTAGCACTTCTCATCGATACTATCAACCACGACATCTCAATCTCTTCTCTCCTTGACCCATCTGAAAAGATTCATAACATCCTTGAACATCACGAAGCAGAACTTGCTAAAAAGTCTGGTGCTCAGATGGATCTTGGTATCTAAATTAAAAATCAAAAGCCGCTTATCAAACGATAAGCGGCTTTTTTATTTGTACTTTTATTTGATCATTTAATCATTTCAAGGAATTGAGCTTCATCAATAACTGTTACACCAAGTTCATTTGCTTTTGTAAGTTTAGAACCAGCCTCTTCCCCTGCTAAAACATAGGATGTTTTCTTAGAGACCGAACTTGAAACCTTTCCACCATATTTCTCGATTAAAGCACCCGCCTCCTGTCGAGTATAAGTAGGCAAAGTTCCCGTAAGTACGAAGGTTTGACCAGAAAATCTATCGTCAATTTTCTCTTTCATAGAGTTCATATTAAGACCATATTCGCGAAGTTTACCGATGAGATCTTTGGTCTCTGGTTTTGTAAAGAACTCTATTACAGATTCAGCCATCACCTGACCAAATCCTTCGATTTGAAGAACATCGATAACCGATGCATCAAGAATGGCATCCATGTTACCAAAATGCTCCGCAAGAAGTTTTGCAGCCTTCTCACCTACATGTCGAATTCCAAAAGCTGAGATGAGTTTTGAAAGGTCATTTTGTTTTGATTTTTCAATGGCATCAATGAGATTTTCTGCTGATTTTTCACCCATACGGTCGAGGCCAGCGATATCAGTGGCACGAAGGCCGTAGATATCTGCCGGGTTATGAATCAAGTCCTCATTAATCAAGAGTTCTACCACACTCTGGCCGAGACCATCAATATCCATAGCCGGTTTTGAGCAGAAGTGTATAAGTACGCGAAGCAACTGTGCAGGGCACTCGGGATTCGTACAACGAATCGCAGCTTCGCCGTTTTCGCGGTACACTTCCGCGCCGCAAGATGGGCATCTTGCCGGGATAAAGAAAGGTTCAGTATTCTCTCCGTGGTTCACCACAGAAACTACCTCTGGAATGACATCTCCAGCCTTTCTAATCTTAATAGTATCGCCAATTCTAATACCTTTTTCTGATATAAAATCCTGATTATGAAGCGTTGCACGGGCAATTACAGAACCAGCAACAAGGACAGGCTCAAACTCAGCCACTGGTGTCAAAACACCAGTACGTCCGACCTGAACAACAATATCCTTTACAACTGTCTCTTTCTCCTCAGGCGGATATTTATAAGCTATAGCCCATTTTGGATACTTAGCAGTGCTACCCAGTTCTTCACGAAGGCCCAAATTATTAACTTTAATTACAGCGCCATCGATATCAAAAGGCAATGTATAACGGTTTTCACCGATTCTTGTAATTTCATCCTGAGCAGCTTTAATGTCTGCACAAGGTGTATAGAATGGCACAGTTTTAAAGCCTAAATCACGAAGATAATCAAGTGTCTCTTTGTGTTCTACGGCATCAAAATTGCCATCAATTTGTTGAACATTGAAAATGAAGATATCGAGATTACGTTCAGCAGTGATTTTTGAATCCTTTTGACGGAGGGAACCCGCAGCTGCATTTCGAGGATTTTTGAAAGGTTTCTCATCATTAAGTTCTTGTTTTGCAACAAGTTGAAGAAAAACTTCACGAGGCATATATACCTCTCCACGAACCTCGATGAATGGCACAGTTTCATTCAATTTCATAGGGATTGATTTGATGGTTTTAAGGTTTTCCGTAATATCCTCACCTACATCACCATCTCCACGTGTTGAGCCGCGTTTAAATATGCCATTAACATATTCAAGTGATACTGAGAGACCATCAATTTTAGGCTCAACAACATAGGCCGCACCATTTGTTTTAAGTGCAGCATCTGTTCTGCTTCCGAAATCATCAAGTTCTTCAAATGAAAAAGCATCTTGAAGACTCTCCATACGTACAGTATGAGTAACTGGAGAGAACATGCTAGTCGCAGCCTTTCCTCCCACTTTTTGAGTTGGAGAATCAGCCATTATGAATTCAGGATATTTTGCCTCTAAGGCCTTGAGTTCATTTTGTAAAGCGTCATACTCGAAATCCTCAATTTCAGGATCGTCATCATTGTAATAACGATTACTGTGATAATTCAAAGTCTTAACGAGATAAGCAATTCTATCCCTTGCCTCTGCCTTCTCATCCACTAAGTTTTCAAAGCTTAATTGATCAGCCATTTTGTGCCTCACATTTAATGAAAATAACACTATTATTTTACCATATAATTTGACAATTATAAATGTTAATATTACAATTATTACATCATATTTTAGGAGTATAAAACGATGACAGAACAAGAATACAACCCTGATATTATCACAGTAACAGACGATGACGGCGTTGAGCATATGTTTGAAGAGCTCGACCGTATCGAGTCAGATAATGACAAGCATTATGTTGCTCTTCTCCCTGTATTTGGAGAGGACGAAGAAATTCTTGACGGTGACGATGATCTCTTTATTCTCGAGGTCGTAGAAGACGGTGGCGAGACATATCTCCAGCAGATTGAAGATGAGGAAGAATTACTCGAAATCGGCGAAATCATGTTTGAACGCATTAAGGAAAAATATCCTTTCCTCGTTGGTGAGGACGAAGAATAATCACACTTAAAGCCTGCCGGGTGCGATTCTCCTTGAATACTAACCCAACGATTTTTAAACGGGAGCCTAACTCGAAAGCGGATTGCAGACCTCCCCTTTTTGGGATGCTGGGAGCATGGTAGTGGACGGAGGGCACCCACCTGCTTTGCTTGCAGGTTAATATATCTTGGACCCCGGCTCGGCGGGTGACATAAAAAGGACACCTTCACGTGATGAAGGTGTCCTTTTTTGTTTAATTAGTTTTAATAAAGCGTATCGCCAAAGGAATCAGTGGCGACTACAACTGGAAAATCCTCAAGCACAAGGCGTTTTACAGACTCGCAGCCGAGGTCAGAAAAGGCTATTACTTCACATGAAGTAATACACTTCGAGCAGAGCGCACCAGCACCGCCGATGGCTGCAAAATAAACGGCCTTATTACGCTTGAGTGCGTCATTTACCGCCTCGTTTCTAGCACCTTTTCCTATCATTCCAGAAAGGCCAAGATCCAAGAGCTTTGGTGCATAAGGGTCCATTCGACTAGAAGTTGTAGGGCCTGCACTACCAATTGGCAATCCCTCAGGTGTAGGTGTTGGTCCACAGTAA
Source organism: Candidatus Limimonas coprohippi (assembly GCA_018065925.1). Taxonomy (GTDB): domain Bacteria; phylum Bacillota; class Clostridia; order Oscillospirales; family Acutalibacteraceae; genus UBA1227. Next base: position 6,377 of record JAGHSI010000016.1, on the reverse strand, counting down.
TAAATGCAGGCGCCATCAATATCAAAAGGCAAATCCTCACCTTTTGATAAAAGTTCAAAAAACCTCTTATGAGCAGCATCTCTAGCAGTATATACAACACCAGAAAGCAACACTCTGTCACCTGCGTGAAGAGTGCTTGCTTTTTCTTTTAATTCAGATGTTAAAAGCTTAATTTCTGACATATTTCACCAATTATTTTTTAGAACTAATATAAGTCTTTCCATTCTTCTTTGTAACATTCTTATTTGATGTCACAACAAACTTACCCTCAGCATTCTTAGTTGCCGTCTGCTTTGGCTCATATGGCATTTCATATGTCACTGGAGCATCAAGATCAGAAAGATTCTCAAAGGTCATTCGAGCCTGAACCTGCTCACCATAGTTATCAACTATCTCAACTGCAGGACCCGCAATGCTTGAAGTATCTGGAACTGGTTCTTCAGCAGGTGTACTTACAGCAACATCGACCTTAGCTCTAAGCATTGCATTCTCCTTAAGGAGAGCGTTCTGCTTCGCAGAAAGGTCCTGCACCTGACGTTTAAGTCCCTCATTTTCAAGTTTTATCTTTTCAATATAGTCCATGGTTCCTTTTTTATCGAAACCAAAAAGTTTTGTTTTGATGATAATGTCTTTCTCCTGTTTTGACATAATTTACCTCAAAAAATTTAGATTAATTTATTACACCAAGTAAGAATATCAGCCATTACTTGGTCCTTATCAAGTTCATTCAAAATCTCGTGACGGTCACCCTCATAGAGCTTAATCTCTGCAGGATTGCCGTTCTTAAGATAAGTGTTATAAACAGTCTCAACGCCCTTACCATAAGGTCCTACTGGATCTTCAGCACCTGCTACAAGGAAAATTGGAAGATCCTTGCGTGTAGCATTATAACAATCAGCACTGTTTACAAATTTAAGAAGTGAGAGCATATCTCTAAAGCCTCTGTTTGAGAAGAGGAATCCACAGAGAGGATCATTAATATATTTATCTACGATATCAGTATCCTTTGTAAGCCAGTCAAATTCTGTAACTTTCTCTGTGCGCTTATTATAAGATCCAAATGCAAGTGTATTGATAAACTTTCCGTCAGCCTCAACACCCTTAAACTTTGAAATGATATCATCGAGCAAAATAGCGATACCACAGGCAGGATTTGGTCCACCTGTACCGCAAACAACAAGACCATTAATGCCATCACCATAGAGAGCTGCATAACGTCTTGCTACGAAAGATCCCATAGAATGTCCGAAGAAGAAATATGGAAGTCCAGGGTTCTCCTCTTTTGCTATATCTGTAAGAAGTTTACAGTCATCTGCAAATACTGCGCCCTCAGTATTGTCCATACCAAAGAAGCCAAGCTTATAAGTATCATTAATTGACTTTCCGTGACCAATATGGTCATTTGCATATACTATAAAGCCATTGTCAGCGAGGAATTCTGCAAAACCTTCATATCTTTCGATATGTTCAGCCATACCATGATTGATTTGGAAAACAGCACGCTTTTCTGCGCCTTCCCATTTTGCAGCATGGATTTCACAATCACCAGTTGAGGATGTGAAATAAAAATCTGTTCTTGTTGCCATTAAAACCATCTCCAAGCTTTATGATTTATTTTTTTCAAAAATTATTTTTAATCCGTAGAGCAAGAGGTCTCTATCATATATCATCTCGTGCTTACAATGTTTTACAACCACTGGTGAAAGTCCACCTGTTGAAACAATTGATTTAGCAGGAGTAGGAAGTTCCTTTTGCATACGGTCAATGAGACCATCAAGCATCTCTGCATTTCCAAATACGATACCAGAACGAAGGCATTCCGTAGTATTAGAGCCTATGGTCTTCTTTGGAGAATGAAGAGCAATTGATGAGAGCATTGATGCTCCGTTTGAAAGTGCGTCAAGAGAGATCAAGAGACCCGGTGCAATAGCACCACCGAGGAATGCTCCTCCCTCATCGACAACTGTTATCTTTGTAGCAGTTCCAAGATCGACAATTATACAAGGAAGCTCATACTTTGAAAATGCTCCAACTGCTGTACATGCGAGGTCTGATCCAAGTTCTGCTGGATTATCAAGTTTAATATTAAGGCCTGTCTTTACACCAGGGCCTACGATTATCGGCTCAGTACCAGTCACCTTCTTTACGCCATTTTTAATGGCACGTGTAAGTTCTGGAACAACAGAGCTTATAATTGAGCCGTCAAAACCGCTCGGCTCAACAGAATTGAGTTCAAAAATGCTATTAATACTTATTGCAAACTCATCACCAGTGATGGTGCGGTCTGTAGAAAGTCGGGACACGAAAAGGAGTTCATCCTCTCTGTAGACACCTATTGTCACATTAGTGTTTCCCGCATCAATAACAAGGAGCATATTTGGACCTCCTTTAAAATTAGTAACAATTTATATTATCACAAAATAAAAGGGGTGGCAACCGCCACCCCTTTTTAATTATAAATTAAAGCTGCTTACCACAGTTTGTGCAGAATTTTGCACCTTCAACAAGTTTTGTTCCACACTCAGGGCAGAAGCCACCTGCAGGAGCTGCTGGCTTTGCTGCGCCACAATTTGTGCAGAAGTTACCGCTGTTTGTTGTGCCGCATGCACAAGCCCAACCGCCTGCTACTGGAGCTGCTGCAGCTGGTGCGGCTGCCTGTGGATTCTGGTTAACCATTTGGCCGAGGCCAGCGCCACCGATAGCGCCCATGCCGAGGCCAATTCCCATCATGCTGCCCTCGCCGCCGTTCTCACCGGCAGCCTTTACGCCTTCAGCCATAGTCTTCTGAACGTCATAGTTTGCAGCGTTAACGTTAGCACCCATATTAAATGCTCTCTGCATCTCTTTAAGTGCTTCCTTATCTTCATCAGTTGGCATGAATGCGCCGTTTACTGTGAATGTGCAAACTTCAAATCCACGCTCACCTGCCCATTCCTGGCTCAAGTTGTTATTGATCAAATCCTTAACTGCGCTTGAGTGAGCGCCGATTGCTGTGTAAGCAACTGGCTGTTGTGTACCAAGAGCTGAGATAGCTTCACCAATTTTATCAAGGATACCTGACTTGAGGTTAGAAAGGATACCTTCGTCACTTAATGAAACGAGTACATCGCCATCAGTACCAGCATACTGAGCACCAATGTTCTGATAGAAGAGAAGTGGATCAGAAACCTTAACTGTGAGCTGACCATTACCCTTAATAGTGATATCCATCTGCTCGCCCATAGCACCAGTGTGATGGAATCCGATATCGCCACAGCCCCATTTTACTGGAGTAGCAATAAGTTCACACATGTTGATAAAGAATACTCTCTGTGAGCTAAAGCGCTGTCCACCAGCCATCCACTGGTCAGCAACTTCCTTACCGAGTTTTTTAACTGTCTCAACAAGGTTATCTTTGAATGAGCCATCACTTGCTGGAATAAATGATGGAGCTGATGACTCATCGTATGTATAACGACCTGGCTCTGCGCAGAATTCAACGATTGCACCATTCTCAACAAGGATCATTGCCTGACCTTCCTGAACGTCAATACCAGAACCTGCTGAAATGAGATTGTCGTCTGCCTTTGTGTTCTTGCTTCCACCAACGATGATTTTCTCACCGCGCTTCATAATAACGCCGTTTGACATATCGCCTGACTGGAAGTATTCTTTCCAAGCCGCAGAAGCAGCTACACCTGAAACAGCACCTGAAAGTCCTACTGCTTCAGCAATCTTTTTAAGTCCCATAATATTAGTCTCCTTTTAATAAGAGTTTTGTTTTATTTTAACCTTCCGAAATGGAAGCTACGTACCAAGAGTAAATTGTGTCCATTACGAGTTTTGCTCCACAATAAGAGCATTCATCCATATCTGCTACAGCAATAGTAGCGTTGCAGTTCGGACAGACATAACTTAAAACAGCTTTATCATCGCCCTGTGCGAACCTAAGTGAATAGTTAATTTTGAATCTCGTCTCTACCCTGGTTGTCTTATCATCACTTTTAAAATCATACCCACAAGAAACTTGATATCTTATTGTAGCATAATCCTGCGATTTTTGATAGCCAGCAATAGCAAACTTGTTATATATGACATTACTTATCCCGCTCGCATCTTCATACTTTTTGGACAGGTACTCACTAATAGAATCTTTTAGTTCAACCTCAGCATCGGATGCACTGAAATTCTTAAAGTCATTCATTATACGTTTTAAGTAGACGTCAGTGGCGCCAGAGACGGACTTTGGTGTCGGCGTTTCGGCACCCTCAAGGAAAGTCTTAGCCACTTCGGCGACGTTATAAATTTGTGACGGTGTGAGGCCAGTGGCACCGACCGTCACATCCATAACATCGCTGCGAAGTTTTCTAATCACCTGATCCTTTAAATCCATTAGAAACCGTGACCCCCTCCGCCGTGGGAGCCGCCGCCACCGCTTGAGTGGCCGCCACCGCCAGAAGAAGATTCCTGCTTATAGAAATCATGGATAACTTCTTCACGATGTCCCATAAATACAGCATTTCTATTTTTAACATTAAATACTTTTTGATATGTCTGAGCCAAAGGAGCTTTATTTGCTTTGTTATGATTAACAAGAAGGATAATAACCACTAATGCAGCAACGATAGTTGAAGCTATAAGCGATGTAGTTGATGGAATAATCTTTTCCTTAACAGTTGGGAAAAGTTTCTTTAAAGTCACATCATCAGTACTGGTGAAAAAGCCATAGTAGTCACCAGATGTAGCCTTATCACATGTACCATCAAGTAGTTCATACGCTTCACTCTCTGTGAGTTTACCTGAATAACTACCCGAAGTGTCAATATAGAGTTGTCTGTTATCAAAATCGACTACATAAAGTACACCATCAACTTCATGATCAAAATCAAGTTTTGTGATGTAGTAATCATAAAAGTCATCGGAAAATGTAGTCTCATTAGTGCCACAGGCATCATTATACGTCAAGAAATAGGTATTAACACCTCTTTCAGACTTGTCAGCCTCTGCCCGCTCCTGGAGTTTCGCTTCTTCATCATCAGAAAGAACAAAAGCAAAATCCCAAACATTTTCATATCTATGTACGTCAGGATCATTTAGTAAAAAGTCATACTTTGGAACAAAATATGAATAACTGTATCCGTTTGGTGCAGTGATATCCTCATCTGCAAATGCAGGCATCGCAAGTGCAAAGACAAGGATGAGCGCGATGAGTAATGATAAAAATCTTCTATTCATAAGTCGCACCCCCTATCACATTGCAAATAGCCTTATGAGCAAGGCTATTATCTGTGTTCCTAAGAAACTTCCACCTGCTGCGAGAGCAAGTTTTGGTATGCTAGTAGGAAGTTTGCCTGCAACTTTACCAGTCTCGCCATTAATAGCGAACTGATAGAGTTTTTCTTTATAATCCACATTGAAGAGCCAAACTGGAAGCATCGCATATTTTGACTCAACATTTTCATATGTTGGGTTATATGATACAACAACCTTTTCCATATATGGTCCAGCATTGTTACATGCCTCTGTCTCATTTGCAGTCTTAGAGCGCTCTTTAGCATCCACAATTTTTTCTGCTGCGTTCTCATCATATTCCTCAGCATAAAAACCTGCCATGTATGCAGCATTAAAATCTGTGAGTTTACCGTAATCAAAAGGCTCTATAGCCGCCATAAGGTCATCATCAAGATTCTTAAGACCATCTGTAGGAATACTGCTAAAACTTGATGTGATATCCATGTCGACATTAAACATCTCATGGTCAATTACTTTGTCATCACCACGTCTATGGCTATGAGTATTTTCAGCAGCAATCATGACTTTTGCATTTTCATCATATGAGTGTAGCCAGAAAGGTACATAAACACCTTTTACCTTTTTTACTACACTTGAAGTCCTAAAGGCTTTTGGTGTAAGTCCGCCCTTATTCGCATAAGCTTTGTAGATATTCTTTGCCTCTTCCTCAGTAATAGCAAAAGGAATTACTGAATCCGGTTTAAACTCACCGACAAGTTTGTCTGAAAGTGAGATAGCACGGCCGCAGAAGGCACAAGTTGTTGCAACAGTAGTTTTTGAAGTGATAACCTCAGCGCCACAATTTTTACAGGAATATACAACAAGGTCCGCATTTTCAGTTTTTGAGGAATCATCAGAAACCTTATCCTGATCGGTTGTCTCACGAGCAACCTTCTCCTCACTGCCCTTTGAAACTTCCGGCTTCGCTGCGAGGGCGTCAAGCTCTGCTGGCTGATACTGCTTTTCGCAGTATTCGCATTTAAGAGCATTTGCCGCTGCATCCCAGTAGAGCTCAGCCGAGCAGTTCGGGCAATTATACTTTTTCATGGCCATCCTCCTAAAATAAGATGAATACTTAAGTATTATATCATAGTAGAATATTTAAT
>JAGHSI010000117.1 GCA_018065925.1 Candidatus Limimonas coprohippi | reverse complement strand
TACGCTTGATATACTCACTTAAGAAAGTACCCTTGGTAGGTGTGCCGTCAATCAGGAACTTCAAGAATTGTCCATCCTCATCTTTTAGGAACTGAGGTGCAATAGTATTATCCCAACTGTCACCATTACGTTTACGCTCAAAGATCATGGTGTCATTGCGGCTGCCAGTCTTATATAGCCATTCCTCAAGCAAACCGCCTTTAGAGAAAGCTATTCCGTAAGCAAAGAACTGGTTGTCTGCCTTAAACTCCAATTCGATACTCGAACGCTCTTGGGGTTCATCCGTCATCTTGAAGTAATTATATTTGAGGTTGCTCCAACCATTCAAGGCAAACTCCTTGATAATAGCCAAACATTTTATGATGTTTGACTTTCCGGAAGCATTGGCACCATAAATCAATCCCATACGGAGCACGGATATATCATCCCGTTTCTCCGCACGTGACACTTGCAACGGCAATTGGTCGCTCTTGCTGGCTGTGAACAAGATACGTGTTTCCTCGTTAAACGAGTAAATGTTTTCAAATTTGGCTGACAATAACATAATAACGTCTGATATTTCGTGAAATTTCGTTGCAAAGATAACAAATTATTTCAGAACTCTGACAATTGTCTGCGTTAAATATGTATAAATACGACAAAAATCACGTTATTTATTGTTATTTTGTCGGTTATTGGTACAATTTTGTCATGAATTTGACACTGGCTTAATATTTGCATGGGTAATATAAAGCGCTATGACATGTTTGTCAAAACTGGGCGCAGAAAGGAGGTGTAACAGATGGGCAAGAATCAACATGTTGTTCCTGCTGGAGATAAGTGGGGCATTAAGGGCGAAGGCAATTCAAGACTGACTTCAACATTTGATAGGCAGTCCGATGCAATTGCTGCCGCTCGTCAAATTTCCAAGAACCAGCATTCCGAACTATTTATTCACGGTCGTAATGGACAGATTCGAGAAAGAGACTCTCATGGCAAGGATCCATTTCCTCCAAGAGGATAAGTCTCTCAGCATTCTCTCCGTTTAGAGAAGATCCCTAATACCACAGGGGCAGGTTGTGGTAGATTAAAGATGTGCCATGGCGAAATTCGCTGTGGCTTTTTCTTTTTAGTCGAATCAGATATAACGAATTATTTGCCATCTACAATTGGCATTTTTTGTTTTCAGCTCATTTAATAAAGTTAAAAACGTTAAATCTTCCCATTTTTCGTTTTCTGTAGAATCCACGTCACCACTTTTCTACCGTTTAAGAAGTAAATCTCTGATATAAAGCGATTTGCAAATACTCTTCTTGTTCAAGACTTACAAGCATTAACATACCAAATTCTGTGACAAGTATTGGTGACCAGGCATTTTATGGCTGTACAAATCTTCCAGGTATAGTGATTCCAAATTCTGTAACAAGTATTGGTATTCAAGCATTTTATGGTTGCTCCAGCCTTACAAACATTAAGGTAAAATGGTCAATGCCACTATCGCTCAAAACTTCTTCGGAGGTGTTCTATAATGTGGATACAAAGAACTGTATTCTTTATGTTCCAAAAGGTACATATAACCGCTATGCTTCGGCTGACGTTTGGAAGGACTTTTTAAATA
>JAGHSI010000111.1 GCA_018065925.1 Candidatus Limimonas coprohippi | reverse complement strand
ATATATTATTAACCCTTTTTTGTATTGTTTATTCAAACTTTCCGTTGTAAAATAATTTCATTAAAATAAAGGTGGGTGGCTGTTTTGACACAAACTGAATCACGTAAAAAATTTATAATTGATGTCGCTTATATTGGCCTTTTAATTATCGCATTTGCGCTATTTTTGAAGTATGCATTCATGCCTATGCTTCCAATAATTATTGCCGGTGTAATCGCAGTTTTACTTCAAAATCCATTAAACAAAATTTCATCTAAAACGAAGATAAAAAAGAACGTTTTAGCAATAATAGCTGTATTTTTAGTTATATCGATTTTGGGTCTAGCAATCTTTGCTTTAGGCGCTAAAATTGTCTCAGAAGTAAGTGCGTTTGTCACTTATGTTACGACAAATATTGAGGATTATAACTGGATTCATAGCAACGTCTACACGGTGGTTGACAAACTTCCAGGATTTGTTAGAGAGAGGGTTGCCGACAATGTAGATAATTTTATGGCAAAACTTGAGATTGCTATGAAAAATGACGCAAAGGGCGGACTCTATAAAATCAGCTTCTCTGCAATTGATTTTTCTACAGTTTTTGACACCTTTACAAGCAAGTATGCAATGGGTGTTATTTCGACTGCAAAACAGATTCCTTCATACATCCTTGGAGTGGTAATTTGTGTTGTTTTATCATGCTTTATGACAACTGGATATGATACTATTTCAAACGGTATTCACCGCATGTTTAAGGGCGGAGAAAACAACATGGTATCGCAGGTTAAACGTGCGTTGGTGTCCTCGGTAGGAAAGCTTTTGAAGGCATATGGTTTAATCTGTTTGACCACCTTTGGTGAGATGCTTTTGGGCCTCACTGTTTTACGCTTGATTGGACTGTTTGATAGCCCTTATGTTTTTGTTATTGCATTCCTTGCTGCAATCTTTGATATTCTCCCTATCGTGGGTATTGGATTTGTCCTTGTTCCATGGGCGATTTTCTCGTTTGTAAATGGCGCTACAGGTCTTGGAATTGGTCTTCTTATTATGTATGCAGTTATAGCAGTAGTTCGTCAGATTATTGAGCCAAAATTTGTCGCAGGAACTATGGAACTCCCACCTGCACTTACGCTTTCCGTGATGTATATGGGACTTAAGATTTTTGGCGTAATTGGAATGTTTGCATTTGTAATTGCTCTTTATTGTATTGCCTCCCTTGAAAAAGATGGCGTTATACATATTTTTTCAAATGAAGAGCAAAAATTAGATAGCTGAAAAATTAAAGTTTTAAACCTCCCGATTTTGGGAGGTTTTATTTATTTTACCTTTATTTGTTTATTTTTTTTGCATTATATGATATACTAAATCGATTATTAATATTTTTAATTAATATTATTTATTGAATATTATAGGAGTAGTTATTATGGCTATCATTTCTCCATCTCTTTTATCTTGCGATTTTGCAAAGATGGGAGAGGAAATCAAAAGAATGGAAGATGCCGGCGCGCAGTGGATGCACATTGATGTTATGGACGGACATTTCGTTCCAAATATCACAATCGGCGCACCAGTACTTAAGAGCCTTAAGAAAGAGATGAACAGTATTGCAGATGTACATCTTATGATTTCGGATCCTCTTAAATATGTCGAAGATTTTGCAAAGGCTGGCGCGGATTTCATCACTTTCCATGTTGAGTCTGATTCAGATCCGGTTGAGACTATCAAAAAAATTAGAGAATTTGGTGCAAGGCCATCAATCAGTGTTAAACCAAAGACACCTGCAGAGGTGATTTTCCCTTACCTTGAAATGGTGGATATGGTGCTTGTTATGACAGTTGAACCTGGTTTTGGCGGCCAGTCATTTATGGCAGATATGATGCCTAAGGTTAAAACTATTCGTGAAGAATGTGAACGTCGCGGTCTTCACGATATGTATATTGAGGTTGACGGCGGTATTGATACAAATACCATCTCTGTCGCAGCAGAAGCCGGCGCCAACGCTTTTGTTTCAGGTAGTGCTATTTTTAAAGCTCCAGATGCAAAAGTAATTATTTCTGAACTTAAGGAGAAAGCATCCGTATGAACAAAGTCCGATCTTTTATGATGGACATGATTATTATGCTTCTTGCAGTTGCTGTTGTTGCAGTATACACATATGGTGTACGTGCACTTTGGAGCATAATCTTGTCAGTGCTTGCGGCGGTTTTGACCGAGGTTGTGGCTTATATCTTCTTTATGAAGAAGAACCCAACTAAAATAGCTGACTTGTCAGCTATATTTACTGGTCTTGCAGTTGCTCTTGCACTTCCATCATCAGCGCCATTCTGGCTTGCTCCATTTGGTGCAATATTTGCAATAGCAGTTGCTAAGATTCCTTTTGGCGACACCACAACAACACCTTTTGTGCCGGCAGCAGTTGGTATTGGATTCGTAACACTCAGTTATCCAACACTTGTTTTTGCTTATCCAAATCTTGCTATTGGCAAGCTTACCGATGTATCTACTTCTACATCGTTTGTATCTGGAACATCTTTAGCCCAGATGCTTGCGCAGTCAAAATCAATTGGCACAAATATTTTAAACGTTCTCGATGTATTTGTAGGTCGTGTACCGGGTCCTATGGGCGCATCTTGCTTGATTTTAATGATCGGTACCTTCCTCTATCTTGTAATTCGTAGACAGAGCGGTGCGCTTATAACATTCAGTTACATTCTTACTTGTGCAATAATTGCATTCCTCTTTCCGCGTATTATGACGGGACGTATGTATTCGGTTCTTATGGAACTCGCTGCAGGTCTTCTTTTCTATTGTGGCGTATTCTTCTTATCAGATCCAGCTACATCGCCTAAGACAAATCCAGGAAGAATTCTTTTTGGTGTTGTTGCTGGTATTTTTACAATGATACTCCGCAGAGTTGGAACTTATGAGGAGAGCGCTATATTTGTAGTCCTTATCATGAATGCTGTTTCAAGTGTGTTCGATGACTTTGCAGCGGCTGTATTCACACCGAAAAAGAAGGGTGCTAAGAGGGCAAAACTTCAACCTGCAGATGGTCCTAATCTTGAGGACGAGTCTGAGGAAGATCTCGATGAGGAACCTGTTGAAATTAATGAGGAGACAGGTTTTGTTGCAAATAAACTCGGCATGGTAACTGAGCCTGTGGAGGTCGCTCCTGTAGAGACACCAGTGGAAATTCTTGCAGAGGTAGAAACTCCAGCCGAACCTAACGCTGAGACAGACGAAAGGATTTCTGCTGAGGTAGAAGCTCTACTTGCTTCCATAATCAATGAGGGTGAAGGAGGTAGTGGTAATGAATAATAAAAGCTACTTCTTCCAAGAAATTCTTGCAAAGAACCCTGTACTCGTTGGCACTATAGGACTCTGCCCTGTGGTGGCAATCTGTACTACTCTCAAGGCAGCGGTTATCATGTCTGCCATTACTCTAGTAACGCTTGTTGTTGCGCAACTTATCACATCACTCTTACTCAGATATTTACCACAGTGGGTTAGACTTGGTCTCTATACTCTTGTTGGAATGATTGTTGTAGTTCCAGCTATGCTCCTTGTTGACAGGTTTAGTCCCGAGACAATGCTTGCTCTTGGAATTTATCTTCCACTTCTTGCAGTAAACCCACTTGTTGTTAGAAACTGTGAGCGTGAGGCTATTGATTCAACCCTTGGCCAATCCATCTTTACCTCATTTAGTGCGGGGCTCGGATATTCGGCAGTTCTTATCGCTGTTGGTATCATCCGTGAGATAATTGGTTCCGGTGAAATTTGGGGATACAAAGTTCCCCTTGTTAAACCTGCAGAGGCATTTCGTATGCCAATGGGTGGTTTTATTGTAATTGCCTTTCTTGCCGCAGCTCTCAGAGTTTACTTTAGAAAGATTGATCCAGAATTTGCAGATGAACTCATAGAAAATTCTAGAACAAATATTAAGGGCAGTAATAAAGCAAAACTTGCTCTTCGCGGTGCTAAATATGCTGATGGCTCTAGCGCAGCTCCAAAACAGCCAAAGCAGAAAAAGGTAAAGCAGAAAAAGCAGAAACCTGCGAAGCCACAGAAGGCACCTGCCACAAGGACTGCTGAGCCAGCTCCGGTTCCAGCGTCAGTGACGGCACAAAAAGAAAAGCCTGCTTTTGAGGTTATGACTTTAGAAGAGGCTGAAGAACTTCGCTCAGCAAATCTTCCTCCTGTTGAGACAACAGTGCAGGCAGAACTTGCTCCGCCAACAGCTGAAGATCCTATTATTGTTCAGCCAGAAGTTCCAGCATCACAGAAGACTTCGCGCTTTGAATTTGTAACACTTGATCTCAGCTCTACAGCAAAGGATCGCGAGGATGCCGAAAGATTTGCAGCAGCCGTTGCTGCAACAAAAGAAAAGCAGCCACAGCGTCAAATTCGAAATAAGCGTGGTCAGGAGAGACAGGCGAGACCAGTCTCAAAAGAAACAAAGGAGGGTGATGACGTATGAAATTAGTCGCAGCTTTCTTTGCAGCATTTGTTTATGTTTGCTTCACACAGAACTTGGTGCTTACAGGCGGTTATGGTGCAAGTGAGGTTATTCGTTCTGCAGCGAGACCTAAGCAGATAATACTCTTCTCTATTATGATTGCCTACTTCTCAACAGTAACCAGTCTTATTTGTAGAGTTGTACTTTTCATTCCGGCTATTAAGAACAGTTCAACAATTATTTCACTTGCTGTTTATTCGGGAATACTTACAGCTGTTTATTTCGTTTCGGTTCTCATTCTAAAGGTTCTTCTTGGAAAATCTGACTGGTCGGATATTGAAATTGAGAAGTTCTTTAGACAGACAGCTGTATCCGCTTTCAACACTATTGTTCTTGCTATCCCATTCATCACAGAGAGAGCAACCTATGGTGTACATGAAGCCATAGCTCAGGGCCTTGGTGCAGGCGTTGCATTCCTTCTTGCAACTGCTCTAGTTCATCTTGGCATGCGTAAACTTGAAGAGAATACTGAAGCACCAATAAACTTTAGAGGAACTCCAGCACTCTTTATGTATATTGCAATCTTGTGCCTTGCCTTCTCTGGTATTATGGGCAAATCATTATTCTTTTAATTCATATAGGAGGGAAAACCATTGGAATGTTATTTTGACAACAGCGCCACTACAAAGCCGACAGAGGCGGTAGTGAATGCTATGGTAGAGGTGCTGACAAAAGACTATGGTAATCCCTCGTCATTACATGCCCTTGGAGATGCGGCAAGCAAAAAACTTGAAGCGTCCCGCGCTAGTTTAGCAAAGGCTTTCGGTTGTCAGCCAGAGGAAGTGTATTTCACTTCGGGAGGGACCGAAAGCAACAACATAAGCATAATGGGCGCGGCACATGCTTTGCGCCGCAGGGGTAATAAAATTGTCACTACCTCTATAGAGCATCCTTCAGTGCTTGAGTGTATGGATTGCCTCAAAGAGGAAGGATTTGAAGTTATTAAACTTCCTGTTGATGAGAATGGACTTATTAGTGAAGATGATTTAAATAAAAACATCGACGATAAGACGATTCTTGTAAGCATTATGTATGTCAATAATGAAGTTGGTAGTGTTCAGCCAATCAAATCAGCTAGGGATGCAATTAAACGCGCAAATTCTCCGGCTCTTCTTCATGTTGATGCAGTTCAAGCTTTTGGAAAGCTACCTTGCAAAGTAAATGCTTTGGGTGTGGATCTCATGAGTATAAGTTCCCATAAAATTCATGGACCAAAGGGACAAGGAGTCCTTTTTGTAAGAAAGGGCGTAAGACTTTCTAAATATGTACTTGGCGGCGGTCAGGAGAACGGAATTCGTTCTGGAACACATGGCATGCCTGGTATTGTTGGCATAGGCACAGCGGTGTCTGAACTCGGTGATATTGAAGAAAATGCAAAGCGAGTTTCAATTCTTAAAGCTAAACTCCTTGATGAACTTAAGACAGAGGAAAACCTTTCAATTAATTCAAAAGGAGATTTTCCATATATATTAAACATCTCACTGCTCGGCGTGCCGGCTGAGGTGCTTCGAAACTTTTTGTCAGAATGTGGAATATATGTTTCAACTGGTTCTGCATGCTCAAAGGGACATAGAAGCTATGTCTTAACAAGTATGGGACTTGATCCCAAGGTTATTGATTCTGCAATTCGCATCAGTTTCTCAAGATTCAATACGGAGGAAGAGGTTCTTTATTTGGCTTCATGCTTAAAACGCGCAAATAAATCACTCAGGAAAGTAAAGTAATGAAAGAATTTATCTTAATCAAAAACGGTGAGATTGCACTTAAAGGTCTTAACAGGGGTGTCTTTGAAGATGCACTAGTAAAGAACATTAAACGTAGACTTTCACCTATACTTAAGGCAAATGTGACTAAGTCACAGTCAACAATTATGATTGAACCTCTCGAGGAGAATCCAGATATGGATTCAGCTGTTGAAGCTGTTAAACGTATTTTTGGTATTGCTGGATTTTCAAGAGCTGCTGCCTGCGAAAAAGATATGGATGTCATGCGAGAAGTTGCCGTATCATATCTTGCTGATACTTTTAGAGAGGTAAAGACTTTTAAAGTTGAGGCTAGACGTTCTGATAAGAACTTCCCACTTACATCGCCAGAACTCGCAAGAGAACTCGGTGGTGAAATTCTCTCAAACTTCCCTCATCTTAGAGTTGATGTTCATAATCCAGACCTTGTTGTAAATGTTGAGGTCCGAGAGAAATATACATTTATCCACGGAAATCAAATTAAGGGAGCGGGAGGTATGCCAGTTGGCACATCTGGTCGTGCGACCATTATGATTTCCGGTGGTATTGATAGTCCGGTCGCTGCATGGACTATGGCGAAGAGAGGACTTGTCCTTGATGCAGTTCATTTTGCTTCGCCACCATACACCAGTCAGCGCGCCGAACAAAAAGTTCACGAACTTCTCGGAAAGGTGTCAAAGTACAGCGGAGCTATTAATCTCATGGTTGTGCCTTTTACAGAAATTCAAGAACATATTAAAGATGATTGTCCTGAAGATCTCTTCACAATCATTATGCGCCGAATGATGATGCGCATTGCAGTTGAACTTGCGAAACGACAAGGTTCGGGCGCCATCATCACAGGAGAGAGCCTCGCGCAGGTTGCAAGTCAAACTTTACTTGCGCTCGGCTGCACAGATGCTGTCGCAACTATTCCGGTCTTTAGACCGCTTATAGGCATGGATAAGCTTGAAATTATCGATATCTCAAGAAAAATTGATACTTTCGATATTTCTATTCAACCTTATGAGGATTGTTGCACAGTCTTTACACCAAAGCATCCAAGACTTCGCCCTACAGTTGATGAAGTTATCGATGCTGAGAAAGCACTTGATGTTGACGGCCTTGTTGAAGAGGCGGTTAACAATGTAAAAATTATGGTAATTGATAATTCTCTTGATGTTTAAGAGGTGATTTTATGGACTTTGAAATGGTCCACTTCGACAAGAGAATACGTGATTGGGAAATTAATCTTCCCGCCATTGCAAAAGAGGTTGTAGATCTGTTAAAAGAGAGAGGACAGTTTGTCTCTTTCGCAGAGTCGTGTACCGGCGGATTAATTGCAAAATGTATAACTGATGTCCCTGGTGCCTCAAATGTTTTTGAATGCGGAATTGTCTCATATTCAAATGACATTAAGAAAAAAATACTCGGTGTGAGTACCAACCTACTCGATGAGGAAGGTCCGGTAAATGCTGAGACAGCAGTTCAAATGGCAGTGGGAGTTAAGAAGGTCGCAGACGCCGACATTGGAATCGGTGTAACCGGTGTTGCTGGTCCAGGATTTGATGGAGGGCATCCGGAAGGCGAGATATATATTGGCCTTGTGGCTGGCGGAGATTCATATGCACTAGCATTGAACACGGGGACCACAAATAAGAGAGATTACAATCGGCAATTTGCTGCATATATGGCATTGCGACTTGCCAAAGCTTATTTAGAAAATAAATTGGAGGACATTTAGACTATGGCTGAAAAACAAGAGAATGGAAATATTATGCTCTTTAATATTGAAGTTCCAAAAGAGGTAATAAATGATAAACAACCTCCAAAGAACATGCAAAATAGAGCAAAGAGCACTCAAAAACCAACGCAAAAATCGGCGCAGAAGTCAACTCAAAAGCCGGCACAAAAATCTGCCTCAAAAACAACACAGAAAAAGGTAACTAAGGATGTTCCAAACAAACAGACAAAGAAACCTACTCAAAAAGCAGATACAATGGCAGATAGTAAAAAGCAGACTAAGCCTGTTCAAGAGGAGCCTGAATTTGTAAGTGAAGAAATCTCAAATACAAGTAAGGAGATTCTCCAGGAACTTGAGCAGATTATTGCTAACACCTCTAAGATAGAGGAAAAGGTGGAAGAGCCCGTAGTAGAGAAGGAAGTAGTTGAGGTAAAAGAGGAAAAGAAGGTCCCTCAAAATAAACAACCACAAAAGAAACCTGCACAAAAGAAACCGGCGCAGACTTCTCAGAAAAAAGCTGCTGAGGCGCCAAAGAAGGCGGCTGCTCCAAAAAAGAAACCGGCCCAAGAAAGGACCCTTTCGAAGGAAACTGGCCCAACAAAGAAATTGGCAACAGAGGAAGCCAAAAAGGCATCTGTTGAAAAGGAAAAGAAGTCTTCAATTAAAGAGATTAAACTTCCAAGTAAAACAACGCGACCTACAAATAAAGGAAACATCAAGAATCAAATTGCAACATGGTTTATCCCGACTCAGGGAGACGGCATGAATGAGATTTTAAGAAAAGGTCTTGTAATTATTTGCCTCGTTGTACTTATCTTTTCAATGGGTGTTCTCTTTAAGACAACTCGTCTTGAAAAGAAAGTTAGTGAAAAGAACGCAGGCACATATTTTGTAAATAAATACGTAACATCTTATGAGATTTATAAGGATAAGGAGAATTAGTTATGTCAGATCAGAACAATTATTATCCACAACAGCCACAGTATGTTGATCCACAGGCTACTCAGTCTGTACCACCACAGGGCTATGCAGTACCACCACAGGGCTATGCAGTGCCACCACAGGGCTATGCAGTGCCACAGGGATACGCAGTGCCACCACAGGGTTATGCAGTGCCACCACAGCAGTACTATCCGCCACAGGGCTATGCAGTACCACCACAGCAGTACTATGCACCAGCACCTGCTCCTGTATATACCGCTCCAGCACCAGCAGTTGATGAACCAGAAGTAATTATTCAGGAAGCTGGATTTGCTGACTATGGCTTTGGTGAGGGTGATTCAATTTCAACAGGCCATGATTTTGGAAACTTCATGGATGATGATAATACAGAGCCAGATACATTAGACGTATTTAATACACAGACACCTAACTTTGATATAGCAGAAGTAGAGGCAGCTTCAAAAGCTGCTACTGCAGAGGAAAAGGCTATGTTTACTTCAACAACAGCAAACTATGATTTAAACGCTGTTGAAGAAGCTGCTCACACAACAACAGATATGGATAGAGAAGTATTCTCAAATTCATTTGCTGTTGGTGCAGTTGAACAGACAGTTTCTGAGACACCGGCTTTTGATGCTGCGATGGCATCGTTTAATAAGCCGGAAGAACCAACTTCAGAGATCAATCCTGCTCCTCCAGTATTTGAAGCACCAGCTGTTCCTGTTGAACCAACTCCAGCACCAGCTGCACCAGCTGCTGCGCCTTCTGCATTTATGGCATCAATGCAGAGTATGTTCACATCTATGAATGCTGCTCCAGCACCTGAACAGTCTACTCCCAGGCAAGAGCCTGTAGAAGAGGCTGCCCCAACACTTCCAGTCGAGCCAGTTGTTCCTGTTGCACCAGCTGAGCCAATTCCAGTTGTTCCTGTTGCACCAGTTGAGCCAATTCCAGTTGCTCCTGTTGCACCAGTTGAGCCAGAACCAGCTCCAGTAGCACCAACTCCAGCAGATGTAGTTGTCAATGCCACTCCAGCTGCTGCTCCTATTCAGGATATATCAAGCCAATCAGCTGAGCCTGAAAAAGGTCCAGAATATTGGGATAATATTGATAAGATGCTTGAAAACTTTGAAGATAAGCCAAAGGCTGCTCAAACAGAGGTAGAGGCACCTACATATAAACCTACTTATTCGGCACCTGTAATGCCTGCTGCACCTGTTGTTGCTGCTCCAGCGGCACCCGCTCCAGTAGCACCTACTCCAGTAGCAGCACCTGCACAGCCAACTTCTCCAGTACAGGAGACAAAACGCCCTTTTTCAGAAGGCGCTCCGGTAACTAATCAAGCACCAGTTGCTCCACAGAATCAAGTTCCTGTAGCGCCATCTTATAAATATGTAGCTCCTGCGCCAGTTGTTCCAGCTCCTGCGCCAGTTGTTCCAACTCCTGCGCCAGTTGCTCCAACTCCTGCGCCAGTTGCTCCAACTCCTGCGCCAGTTCCAGAGGAACCAAAGCAGAAAGAGGATATGTCTTGGCTTCAGCCTCAGGAAAATCCTGAAAATGAGAAGCGTGCTGCAAGAGAAGCTGCAAGAGCGGAGAGAGATGCGGCTCGTGCAGCAAAAGCTGAAGCGAGAGAGGCTGAAAAGAAAGCAAAAGCTGAAGCTAAGGCTGCAGCAAAAGCTGAAAAGAAGGCCAAAAAAGAGACTGTGGATGTTGAAGAAACAGAAACAGTTGAAGAAAAAAAGCAGGGACCTGATGGATTTAAAGGCTTTATTTATAGAGTTTTTCCAAATGGTGATGATTCTGTTTTAGAAAAGGTTCGTAAACTCATTGCTGTAATTTCTGCTATTGCTCTTTTTGTTTGTGCGATTTACTTCTTTAGTTCATTCTTAGGATCAAGATCAAACAAGAAGGATGCAAACAAGCTTGCCGATATGATGTCATCATCAGAGAATTCTGCAGCAGCTTGGGAAGATATTTATGCGAGATACCCAAATGTTACATTCCCATCTGGCATGCAGGCAAAATTTGCAGATATTTATGCTATGAATACAGACCTCGTTGGTTGGATTAGAATTCCTGGTCTTGGAATTGATTATCCTGTAGTTCAGACAACGGATGATGCATATTATTTGAAGCATGATTTCAACAAACAGTCTAGCGTATATGGTACTATTTTCCTTGACGCAGATAACAAGTATAAAGATTTAGATTTAAATACAGTAATTTACGGTCACGCAATGCGTAGAGACAAGCAGATGTTCTCACGTCTTCATGATTATAAAGATAGCTCTGCATTTATCGAGAATCCAATTATCGAGTTCAATACTCTCTATGCAGATTACAAGTTCAAAGTTTACTGTGCATTTATAACAAATGGCTCATCTGTACAGGATAATGGTTACTTGCTTGATTATACTTTCAATAATCTTTCATCAACAGAATCATTTGCTGGTTTTGTAGCTGAGATTAATCAGCGCAAACTTTATACAACTGGCGTTGATATTCTTCCGACAGATAAGATAATTACACTTTCAACATGCAGTTATGAATTTGATAACGCACGTCTTGTAGTTATTGGTCGTTTGCTCCGCGATGGTGAGAGCGAAGAAGTTGATGAGTCTAAGGTTAAGGATTCTGAAAATCCTCGTTATCCACAGGCTTGGTATGATGTAAATAAGAAGACTAACCCATATGCTTCATATTCACATTGGAGAGCACAATAAGTAATAAATAAGGTAGTTGATATTAAATGATTTTGAGTCTTTTTGCTCTTGGTGCTGAAGTAACACCTGCAGTAAAAGAATCACAAGTGGCAATTCAAAATGCTTTTAAGCAAATTCTTGATGATGAATATTCTTTTAGGAATTTTACAAATGAAAGAGTGTTCTTAACAGAACTAGAGGCAGCAGTAGCGACTGACAGTATCATTGTCGCTTGCACGGAGCCTGCATATTATAAGGCATTTAAAAGTTTTATTTGCAATGCCTTTCAACTTAAATGTAAGCCTACAAAAGTAATTAGTAATCTTATTGAGTTCGTTCATCCCGAACTCTCTGATGATTTTATTGCTGAGCAGGCAAGTATTCCTGCGTCTGCTACTCCACTTCCGACTCAAGATGGACTTTATTCTGGCTTTGGCATCAAGGCTAAAAAGCAGCTTCTTATCGTTTTGCCACTTGACGATAAGAGGATCGACTACGTTATAAATAACAGTCTCTTTCAGTTCGTTAGAGAGAATATGGATATGTCAGTTCTCACTGCAGATCCTCTCGCTGGCATGGAAGAAACCGATAGCCCTCTTGCAAGAAAAAGCACAAAGAAAAGTGGGCAGCTCTACGATGCTCTTTATATAAAGTCTTGTGCGAAAAAATTTAAGTCAAAGGGATTGACGGTTGCAATTGCTGATACAAAGACAGTTGACTTCATCAGCAATATTTCAACTTCAGATGTTGATTTGAGCCAGATATTCTATATAGGTGAATATAATATCGATAAAGGCGATAAGTCTGCACGAGAATATGCTATTGATCTCGCAAAAGGTGTATATGAGACATATTCAAATGATGTTGGTGCTGTGATAACTAAGGTATTTTCTATGCCTGATGAAAATGGCATTCAGCAGTACTTTATGTATGTCGCTATAGCGGATGGAGAAAAAACAAACGTAGCAAAACTTACAGCAGAGCCACTTGAGACTCCACCACAACTCATATATAGAGCTGTCGAGGAACTGTTTAGAATGCTTGAGATGTGGGCTGAACCTGACTATGTGGCTTCACAGTATGCGGACTCTTCGGTAGTTCGCAAACCGGCTGGCAGCAATAAAAACCCTGAGCTCAAAAAGCTCAAAATTATTGTTGGAGGTCTTTTAGGCCTTGGGTCGCTTGCATCGGTTATTATCTCATTTGTTGCAAATAATATTTATGGAGTATTATAAGGACAGTTTATGTACAATTTATCTGACATAAATACAATAAAATCCATTCTTTCAAAGAATGGATTTTCCTTCTCTAAGGCACTAGGTCAAAATTTTATTGTTGATTCCACGGTTTGCCCAAAGATGGCGGAAGAGGCGATTCTTGATGGCGACTACGGTGTTGTTGAGGTGGGACCTGGTATTGGCGTTTTGACTGCGGAACTTGCAAAACGCGCTAAAAAGGTAGTCGCCGTTGAACTTGACGACCGTCTTCCGCCAATACTTAATGAGACACTATCCGACTTTGATAACGTCAAAATCGTGCCTGGAGACATAATGAAGATAGATGTAAAGAAACTCATCGAGGATGAGTTTCCATCTATGAAAGTTGTGGTTTGCGCAAATCTTCCATATTATATTACTTCTCCAGTTATAATGAAGTTGTTACAAGAAAACTTGCCTATAGAGGCAGTTGTAGTTATGGTTCAGAAGGAGGCGGCCGATAGGCTGTGTGCAGATGTCGGCACGAGAGACGCCGGCGCAGTTACCGTTGCAGTAAATTACTATGCCGAAGCAGAAAAACTTTTCTTCGTCCCAAGGGACTCATTCATGCCGGCCCCTAAGGTTGACAGTGAGGTAATTAAACTTTCTCTTAGAACAGACCGTGAAAACTTGGTTGATGATGAGGATAAGTTCTTTACTATGGTTAAGACGGCTTTTACAAAGAGACGTAAGACGATTATGAATTCTCTTTGTATAGGTAGTGTTACAAAAGAACTGCTAGGTTCTACACTTGATGAACTTGAAATTTCACGTACAGCTAGAATTGAAGAACTTAATATGGATGATCTTGTAAATATTTACAATAAACTTTATAAGTAAAATAAAAGGCTTCAAAGCAAAAATGCTTTGAAGCCTTTATTCATTATTAATTAAAAGAGATCTTCCCAAGGAATGATAATGTTCTTAACATAATTTGAATTTGAACCAGGTGATAGGAAGAAAATGTTATCCTCTCCGAGGAAAGTGATATTTGAGTTTCCAGGTAAGAATATATCATTTCCACCTACGAGATTGATTCTATCTGTTGCAAATTCATAGAAGAAGAGCTTGTCGTTTTCAGTGCCCATTGAACCGGTGAGAGCGATTTTTGCAGCACCTTCTGAAAGAGTGAAGTCCTCTATACCAGACAATGAGATATCTGCGTTAATAGTCTGTTCGGTATCTGCAAGAACATCATAGAGAGTCTTTTCAATAGGGTTAAAAATATAGTTACCCTTTACGATATATTCTGAAGGGTCGCGATTAAACTCTTTTGCAAAGTTTGTTGTGATACCAGTTACCTGAGAGAGAATAAATGATGTATCGCCAGCAAGTCTTAGAGTGTCTCTATAAGTGTCGGCATATTCAAGAAGAAGGAGGTTTCCGTCTTTGCAGAATGCATAAGGAAGTATAATATTCTCGGAAATAGTTACCTCTTTACCGGAAATTGTTGTTTGCAAATAGAGTCCATATCCGTCCTTATCGGTATTCTTTTTAAAGAAGTAGAAACCATCTTTTCTCTCGGTGATAAGGTCGACTGGAATATATGCATTGTTTTCGTCAAAGTCAAAAATCTGCTCAACTTCTGAGTTCTTTTTTGAGAAAGCAAATGCACCCTCGTATACTTTGTCGTGTTTGTAATAATCTGCTATTGACTTATCTACAAAAGCAATGTAGTCATAATTCTCAGTTATGTCATTATTTATAACTTTGATGAAAGCATAAGGGAATTCCGTATCTTTTTTGTCGCTATAAACACCAATGCCGACAGTTTCAGAGTTGAATTTTGCAAAGTAGATATTAACTTCCTTCTTTGTTTCCGGAAGTTTAACTTTTATGGTGTCAGATGTACGAACTCTTTTAAACTCTTTCCCGTTGAAACGGTAGAAGTTAATTTCACCATTAAAGTTTGCTGTGTAATAAAGTCCGTCGACATCTGTTTTGAGATAAGGCACTTCGTCTTCCGCAGTAATTAAGGACTTTGATAGGAATTCGGTGTTCCTGTCAGCGGTGCTACGACCGGCGAGATCCTTTTCATATTTGAGCATCTGTGGAAGCTTATAGGCTGTAGCAAATACTGCAATAATTAATGTTGCAAGTAATAATGCTATAGTAGCCGTCCAACTCAATGGTAATTTTTTTAATCTTTCCAATAGGAGAACCTCCAGAATTATTCGGAAATTACAGTTTTTTCTGCGTTGGAAAGTCTAGCAAGAGCAATATATGACTTACCTACGTTAAGCTTAAATTCCTTACCGTCTTTATCAAAGAGCTTAATCATATCTTTGCCATCGCCCTTTGTCCATTTGATTTCTTGATATGTTCCATTTGAAGCAACAACACCTGTGCCCTCTGAAAGATCCATGTCAACGCGGCCCTTAGAGTCAACGGCCTTGATGCTGTTGAGATAAAGAACGATTACATTGGCAACTGAGTAAGGTGTACCGTTGTTGTCCTTCATATCGATACCAGAATATGCGCCATAATATGCGCCATCTTTCCAAGTGAAGGTAGCATTGTTGTTGCCGATTCTAAATGCGATGCTTGAACACTTACCATCTTTGAGGTTTGTAGCCTTTGAATTAAATGAGAATGGACTCTGATATTCCTCTTTGATGTCCTTGCGGATTTTTCCCTTCTCAATAGCGGAAGTTATGAGCTCGGTGTTTGTGTATGAGCAGTACTCCTGTCCGGCAGATGTTCCATTAGGAGCCACCTTACCCCATGTTACAGCATTTCCGACATGATCGTAACCTGTGCTTGAAATATACTCGTATGCGCCGATTATAGAACCTGATGACCAACCACAGTGAACGAGGATGGCGTCAAAACCCATTGCAAGTTCAACGAAGTCACGTCTTACCGAACGGAAAGGACCAGCCTTTTCAACTTTGCTGACATCTGAGAAGAGCCAGAGGTATTTTGTTGCTGTGCCTTCAACTTCACCTTCGATTACGACATCTGCTGAGCAGAGACCCCACTGAGGTCTGCAACGAGATTCTGAATTTTGAATAGTAATGGCGATAGGGCGCTTACCTATGCTATCTTTGTTAAAGCCAGTTTCGCCAGTAAGTGGATTATTTTCGCTAGGAGCAGCCTTAGTAGTTGTTGTTGTGACATCCTTTCCCTCTGCTTTGATTTTTTTGCATCCTGTGAAGCAAAATACAAATGATAAACAGAGGAAGAGAGCTATGATTCTTTTAAAATTGTTCATTATTAGAATCCTCCTTATTACCTTACAATTATACTTATAGGCGCTATCA
>JAGHSI010000116.1 GCA_018065925.1 Candidatus Limimonas coprohippi | reverse complement strand
CCTTCTTAATAAACTTGTTGACATTTTTGTGCAAAGTGCTCCTACAAGGCTTGATTTTTTGTCTATTTTTTAAAAAGTGTTGCAATTTGTAACTTTTTGTGGTAAAGTGTCTCCCGTAGCCAATTGTTACAAAACGGTTACAAAGTATTACAAAGTTTAATTTTTAGGAAGTGTTTTTATTAATTACAGATCAAGAGTTATTGCTTCTCTTCTCCTCTTCATTACAGTAATTTCTGTAGTAATTTTTGAATCAAGAAGTAATAAAGTTGAGGTAACAACAGACACTGTTACATTTGCAGCTTCACTTGAACAGGAAGCAGTTATTAAAGAAATTCCAAACCCTAATGATATTGTTAAATATGGCATAATTGAAGAAACTCTTTTAAACCACGCAGAATTAAATCCTATGCCTACTGGTGATAAAGAACTTGATAGCCAGATAAATGAACTCCTCGACGAGCTCACCGATAGCACTATGTCAAACTACGAAAAGGTACTTGCTATCTACAAATATATCGAGACAAATTATTCATATTCCTCATCATTTATTCCTTCAGAAAACGATTATGTAAGTGAATATGATGCAAAAATGATAGGTCGCGCAAAAGGTATTTTTACAACCGGACACGGCACTTGTACAGAGTTCTCTGCCGCATTTATGGTAATGATGCGCACACTCGGTTTTGACTGTTATTGCGTCGAAGGTCGTTTCGCCGGTGGTCGACACACTTGGACAGTTATGGTTCTCGACGGCAACAAATATATCTTCGACCCACAGATTGATTTCCGTCAGTGGCAGAGAAAAAGAACAATCTGTCTCACCCGTTTCTGTATGGACGACTCTTTTGATAACTACAGCAAATACAGAGCAACAAACGAGGAAAGAAACATAAATTCTTTCTCAAACTTTGAAATCAAAAAATAAATAGCAAAACAAAACTCCAGTTCAAACGAACTGGAGTTTTTATTTTTATTATTCAGCTGTCATAAGACGAATATATCGTTTAAAGAATGCTACGCCCTTTGCAAATTCCTTAACTGGGATACGCTCATCAGTTGAATGAGCTGTCATCATAATCTCTGTTGATACGGCATAAGGGCCAAAGCGGTAAACGTTATCTGATACTGCCTCATAGTGATATGCATCAGTACCACCCATTACAAGGAATGGAGTTACAACTGCACGGTCATCGGCCTCAGTAACAACTTTAGCGATGGTCTTGAATGCACGCGAATCATCAGGAGAAAGGTTTGAAGCCTCGCGTCCCTCAAGACGCTCAATTTCAACATTCTTTCCGCCCATATATTTCTCAAGTTTCTTCTCAACATCTTTCAAAGTTGTGCCCTGAACTAATCTGAAATTGATAGTTGCAGATGCTCTCTGAGGGAGAACATTAGAAGCTGGTGAACCCTCACACATTGTAACAGCCTGACATGAACGAATAAATGTCGCTCCCTGTGGGATAAATGTCATAGCCTTCGTGATTACTGGCTTCAATGTAGGAACAACCGCAGCAAGTTTATTAAGTGGGAAAGTTGTTCTTTCAACAATTGAAGTTATGAGCTTCAAGAAATAATCAGGCATCTTTGCTGGGAATGGATGATTCTCAAGTTTCTCAATTTTCTTTGCAAGTTCACCAATTGCAGAATGATCTGGTGGCGCAGATGAATGACCACCCTTTCCACAAACTGTTACCTTATAATCTGCATATCCCTTCTCACCGATACCGATACCTGAAAGAACGATATCTGCAATATGAGGAATGTTCACAGGAATCATTGCACCGCCCTCATCGATGATGGAATCAAAGCGAATTCCTCTCTCCTTAAGGACAGAAACGATGTTCATCGCACCGCTATTCTTTTCTGACATTATCTCCTCATTGTGACCAAAGCAGAGATAAACTGAACGAACTGGCTTGTATCCTTCTTCAAGGAGAGTCTCAATTGATTCCATTACGGCTACAAGCTGATTTTTCATATCAACAGCGCCACGGCCCCAAATGAATTCGCCATCGTTATATCCTTCAAATGCTGGATGTGTCCAGTCTTTCTCAGTACCAGGTGTTACAGGAACTACATCCTGATGTGATAAGAACGCGATAGGAAGAAGCGATGGATCACTACCCTCCCAAACATAGATGAGATCTGCTCTCTCAACTACTTCCTTTTTCAAATGCTTGTGAACAAGTGGAAATTCCTTTTCCAAGTACTTGTGGAACTTGTCGAACTCAGACCAGTCAAAATCAGTCTCATCAAGACTTGCAATAGTCTTGATTTGAATAGCTTTTGACAACTTGTCTGAGACACGTTCCACGTCAACTTGTTCAAAGTTAACTTCTGTTTTCATGAAGCGTCTCCTTCTATTTAAAACTTTAATTCAAAACCATCATATGCGGCAATTATGCCATAAACTTTAAGCATAAGTTTTGTGTTTGGATGCGATGGCATAAGCTTTCGTGAAAAGTGAGATGCAATAATTTTGCCGTCCGTTTTTAAAACGCCTTCACTTTTCACATCCTCCGCCATCTGCCTCAGCATTGCGACGTTATTGTGCTGTAATATGCGCTCGTCCTTTGTATGGCCGATCGTGCAATCAAAGACTAAAACGTCGCACCTATGTTGCTTTAAGCATTCCCATTCGGAAGGCTCAAACCCAGAGCCATCAAGGCCATAATAGAGTTCTTTTCCGTCAGGTGTGATGATAATATAGTGGCGTGCATCGTTGTCTAAACCATAGACATCGTGATTTGCCGGTAAAGCGATTATTTCATACTTTCCCACCTTTGCTTTTTCAAAGAGTGGAAGCTTTACCTGGACAACATTTTTTATATCTTTTACAAGTGCAAAAGTGCGATCATCACAGACAAGCTTTATAACTCTGCTCTCTGCTAATCTTCTCAAAGTCGCAGGGTCAAAGTGGTCTTCATGTCTATGTGTCACAAGTATAGTGTCAACATTCGACAGCAAATCTTCGCATTTATTTTTTTCAATATAATCAAAAATATGTGGTCCACAATCGATCAACAAATCATCATCAAAGAGTGCTGCAGTGTACCTTCTAAAGTACATACCTGGTAGCCTCTTTTCAATCAGCCAATCACTTGCGCCTGTTCCAAGAAACAGTATTTTGCTCTCCATAAAGGCTCCTTTAGCGGATTTATCTTATGTATTATACAAGAT
>JAGHSI010000050.1 GCA_018065925.1 Candidatus Limimonas coprohippi | reverse complement strand
AAATAAATTAATTACCATTAAAAGTAAAAAAGACAATCAATTATACTATAAATTGAAAAAACATTCATCAAAAAAGGCTCCCACATTGGGAGCCTTAAGATTTATTGTTTAATTTCCTTCAAGGATCACACCTTGTCTATAAGCTGCGAGCAGCTTTTCAAGGCTCACCATCTGGGCTTTAAGGATTTTACCCTTGTCGGTCTCGCCTACTTTTATACGCTTATCAAGGCGTTCAAAAACGACGCTAGCAGAGAGAATATCTGTGTTGTTCTTGATAGCGTCCTCTCGACTTGTGAACGCCTCGTGAGACGAGAGTCGCATTATGTAAGAATTGTAGATTAAGGTGTATCCAGCGATGCCGGTCGTCTTCTGATATGCGCGGCAGAAACCGCCGTCAATGTCGATGAGTTTACCCTCGCCTTTGACCGGATTTTCGCCCGCGCCAGCCTTTACCGGAGTATGACCATTAATGATGTGTGAATGTATTCCAGAAAGGCCAAAATTCCTAAGGATATACTCACATCCAGCAGAGGTCTGAACGACAGTATAGTAAGTGTCTTTTTTCTCGATATTTAAAGCTTTATCGCCTATCAAGCGGCGCTCAAATGTAGTGATTTTTTCTCTGGCAAAGAGAGGTGAATATTTACCACACCAGAGCCACCACATAAAGTCTTTACCGGTCTGTTTTTCCTCAGTTCCCTCTTCACAATAATAGCCATTTTTCGCCTGCATTATGCAGTAGTCAAAAAGGCTCTTTCCAAAGTATTCAACACCGTCGTATGTGAACTTTTTAAAGTTGCCCTCCTCGTCCATCGGAACTGCTCCGTGGAAGAGAAGATTTCCGTTATAGCAGCGGTACATAGATCCCTTTGTGAAGAGGAAATTAACGTGACTTTGAAGTTTATTTGATTCAAGGAAATTCTCCTTAATTTCATGCATAACTTCAGTCTCTTCAGGGGTTAATTCATAAGGATTTTTAGGGTCTATTGTTGGAAAATCCTTATCTAAAAGTTCATATTCAACACCATCGATATTTATAGTACCTTTTTCATAGTCAATCTTATCGAGAAGAAGTCTGTCATCCATATTAAAACCTGGGTGTCGCATGATAGCCTGACCCTCAAGTTTGAACATAATGATAGTTATAGCCTTTGCCATACGACCGGTCTGTTCAAGATCTTTTTCAGTAATCTTTCTACCCGTTTCATCCTCATCATCAATATCGGCGATAAAGCGTGAAGTGTCGGAATTTGCGTACTTTTCATTTGCGAAAACCGCAAGCGAACGAAGACTTATACCATAGCCATTTTCGATGACATGGAGGTTGTTATAACGGATAGAATTTGCAAGGACAGTACTGATGCAGACACGAGATCCAGCAGCAGCTCCCATCCAAACGATATCGTGGTTACCCCACTGAATGTCGACATTGTGGTGCTTCATAATATCATCCATTACGATATCAGCACGAGGACCACGGTCGTAGATATCACCGACAATATGGAGGTGATCTACGATGAGACGTTGAATTAAATGAGCTATAACTTTTATGAATTCTGGAGCCTTATCCATATTGACAATCGAGTCAATAATATTGTCATAATACTCCTTCTTATTATGTACAGTATAGTCAGTATTAAATAGTTCTTCAAGCACGTAGGCATAGCCTTTTGGGATAGCTTTACGAACTTTAGAACGGGTGTATTTTGTGGAGACATAACGGGACAATTCAATGAGGTATGTGAGAGTTGTACGATACCAGTTTTCTCTTTCCTCTTTAGGCATATCTTTTGTGATGTCTGCAGTTTTTTCTGTCGGATAATATACGAGTGTGGCAAGTGTTGCGCGCTCATCCTCAGAAAGTTTATCAGAGAACAAGAAGTCAATCTTCTCTCTAATAGCGCCTGATGCGCTGCGAAGAATATGAGTAAATGCCTCGTACTCACCGTGAATATCTGACATAAAGTGTTCAGTACCCTTTGGTAAGTTCAAGATAGCATTCAAGTTTATTATCTCTGTAACAGCATCCTGTGAAGTTGGGAAATCTTTTGCAAGAAGGGTTAAGTAGTCGATCTCCTCTTCAGTAAAGTTATATGGTATAGTTGCCATTTTGTCTCCAATCTTAGTAGTTAAAAATATAACAAGCCCAGCCATAATGGCCGGGCTCTCTTATTACTTTTTAGCGATATTATTTACAGCAAGTGGCAAGCCTATAAAAGCTGAATAAAGAAAGGCACCGAATAGCATCAAAACAGAGCCAGTGAGCAAATTATAGACAAGAGCTTTTGTAAAAGATGTCTCAGCACCAAATAACCAAGCGAACATAAGCTTCTCCTTTAGTGATTAAATAATACAGATATTATATTTTATTTAAGGCACTTTTTCAAGTACTGACCAGTATATGATTTAGAAATTTTTGCCACCTCTTCCGGCGTACCTGTTGCAATTACCTCTCCACCGTTATCGCCGCCCTCAGGACCGAGATCGATAATATAGTCGGCAGACTTTATAACATCGAGGTTGTGTTCGATAACGAGCACGGTATTTCCGGTGTCTACAAGACGTTGTAAAACTTCAAGGAGCTTTTCAACATCGGCGCTGTGAAGGCCGGTTGTTGGCTCATCGAGGATATAGAAAGTACGGCCTGTAGCGCGCTTTGAAAGCTCAGTTGCAAGTTTTACACGCTGAGCCTCACCACCGGACAAAGTTGTGGAGGACTGACCGAGAGTTACATAACCGAGGCCTACATCTTTCAATGTTTTAAGTCTGTTCCTAATCTTTGGAATCGCATCAAAGAATTCAACAGCCTCGTCTACTGTCATATTTAGAACATCTGCGATATTCTTACCCTTGTACTTAACCTCAAGAGTCTCTCTGTTGTATCTAGAACCGCCACAAACATCACAAGGTACATATACGTCTGCAAGGAAGTGCATCTCTATCTTAACGATACCATCGCCCTTACAGGACTCACAGCGGCCACCCTTGACGTTAAATGAGAAACGTCCAGGACCATAACCACGCATTTTCGCATCCTGAGTGGATGCAAAGAGTGAACGAATATCATTAAATAAATTTGTATATGTAGCAGGGTTTGATGACGGCATACGACCAATCGGAGACTGATCGATATCGATTACTTTATCAAGTGCCTCAAGTCCTAAAATCTCATCACACTTTCCAGGGAAAGTACGGGCTCTATTAAGGTTTCTCGCAAGCGTCTTATGAATTACTTCATTTACAAGGCTTGATTTACCAGATCCAGAGACACCTGTTACACAGGTCAAAGTACCGAGTGGAATTGAGACATCAACACCTTTAAGATTATGCTCTCTAGCACCTTTTACAGTTAAATAATTACCATTTCCCTCTCGCCTTTTCTCAGGTACAGGGATTTTTCTCTTTCCAGAGAGGTACTGACCTGTCAAGGATTCCTTGCAAGCCATCACTTCTTTTGGAGTACCAGCACATACAACTTTACCACCGTTTACACCGGCGCCAGGTCCTATGTCAACGATAAAGTCTGCTGCACGCATTGTATCTTCATCATGTTCAACAACGATGAGTGTATTGCCTAAATCACGAAGATTTTTAAGAGTTTCTATGAGCTTATCGTTGTCTCTCTGATGAAGACCGATTGACGGCTCGTCGAGAATATAGAGCACGCCCATCAAAGCTGAGCCTATCTGCGTTGCAAGTCTAATTCTCTGGGACTCGCCGCCAGATAAAGTACCAGCTTTTCTAGAGAGGTTTAAGTATTCAAGACCTACTGAACAGAGAAATTTAAGACGGGATTTAATCTCTTTCAATATGAGTTCAGAGATGATCTCTTCCCTCTCAGTAAGTTTTAAGTTTTCAAGAAATTCGAGTTCTGATGCTATTGATAAATCAGTAAACTCTCTTATGCTGAGACCACCTACAGTGACAGCGAGCGACATAGGATTAAGTCTATGGCCATGGCATTCCTCACATTCACGTACAGCCATTATAGACTCAATCTGTCTCTTTGAGGCGTCCGAATCAGATTCCTTATATTTTCTCATAAGGTTTGGAATTATGCCTTCAAATTTACCGTTCCACTCAGAGTGACTGTATTTGCCATCATGGGTGTATTTAATTTTTTCTCCGTTTGTACCAAAGAGAATCTTCTCAAGGTCCTCCCTTTTCATATCCTTTACTGGCACATCAATAGAAAAACCGTAATGGTCAGCGATTCCCTGGAAGAACATCTCCGCCATAGTACCGCCATCAACCTTGTTCCAGCCGTAACAGTTGAAGGCGCCATCACGAATCGAGATGTTCTTATTTGGAATGAGCAAATCCTCATCAATAGTCAAAAATTCACCAAGGCCTGAGCACTTTGGACAGGCACCGTATGGGTTATTAAATGAGAACATACGAGGTGCAAGTTCAGTGATAGATACACCGTGCTCTGGGCATGCGAAGGTCTGTGAAAACTCAATATCATCGCCATCGATGATATCGATAATTATAGTACCACCAGCGAGTTTTGAGGCTGTTTCGATAGAATCTGTAAGTCTAGTTCTAATACCATCTTTTATTACAAGTCTATCAACAATGATACTGATGTTGTGTTTGATATTTTTTTCAAGTTTGATGTTTTCAGAGAGATCGCGTACCTCACCATCAATACGAGCACGAACAAATCCCTGCTTTGCGGCATCTTTTAATTCATTTACATACTCACCTTTTTTGCCTCTGGCAATAGGTGCAAGCACTTGAATCTTTGTGCCGTCATCAATGTCTAAAACCTGGTCAACTATCTGATCAATCGACTGTGCCTTAATCTCTTTTCCGCATACAGGACAATGAGGAATACCAATTCTAGCATAGAGAAGACGAAGGTAATCATAGATTTCAGTAACTGTACCGACAGTTGATCTAGGATTCTTTGATGTAGTCTTCTGGTCGATAGATATTGCAGGGCTTAAACCCTCTATAAGCTCAACCTTTGGTTTTTCCATAAGACCTAAGAATTGACGTGCATATGACGATAAAGACTCCATATAGCGTCTCTGGCCTTCAGCATAGATGGTATCAAAAGCAAGAGATGACTTACCGGAACCAGAAAGTCCAGTAAATACGACAAGTTTGTCACGTGGAATAGTCAAAGTTACGTTTTGAAGATTATGTTCTCTCGCACCTTGTACATAGATATCTTTAAGCGCCATAATTACACCTCCTCAAGTCGACGAATTTCGTCACGATAATATGCAGCAAGTTCAAAGTCAAGCACGCGAGCAGCAGCTTGCATGAGCTTTGTAAGCTCTGAAATTGCTGCCTTACGTTCGGCAACAGACATACGTTTGCCGGACTTCGACTTCTCTTTATCAACCTTTGATGTGATTTCAATAACATCACGTACATCCTTTTTAATAGTCTTTGGAATGATGCCGTGATCCTCGTTATATTTCATCTGAATATCGCGGCGGCGGAACGTCTCAGATATAGCGCGCTCCATGGATGGAGTGACGCTATCTGCATACATAATTACTTCGCCGTTCGCGTTACGGGCTGCGCGACCAATAGTCTGAACAAGTGAGGTTTCAGAACGGAGGAATCCCTCCTTGTCGGCATCAAGGATGGCGACGAGTGAAACCTCAGGGATATCAAGTCCCTCGCGCAGCAAGTTTATTCCAACCAAG
This sequence comes from Candidatus Limimonas coprohippi, assembly GCA_018065925.1. GTDB lineage: Bacteria > Bacillota > Clostridia > Oscillospirales > Acutalibacteraceae > UBA1227. The sequence continues at coordinate 2,444 of JAGHSI010000050.1, read as the reverse complement.
ACGTCGAATTCTCCGAGACGCAAATCACGGATGATTTGCATTCGTTCTATCGTGTCGACGTCGTGGTGCATATATCTAACTTTAATACCGAAGTTCTCAAAGTAGGCAGTAAGATCCTCTGCCATCTTCTTCGTAAGAGTAGTAACAAGTACTCTCTCTCCTTTTTCGGTTCTCATATTTATCTGTGATACAAGATCATCGATCTGGCCCTCAACAGGTTTTACAGTGATCATAGGATCAAGAAGACCTGTAGGGCGGATAATTTGTTCTACGATTTGAGCTGACTTCTCACGCTCAAACTCGCCAGGTGTTGCAGATACAAATACAACTTGATTTATATGTGAGTAGAACTCATCAAAATTAAGCGGTCTGTTGTCAAATGCAGATGGAAGTCTAAAGCCAAAGTCAACGAGGTTAGTCTTTCTAGCATGGTCGCCACCAAACATACCTCTAACCTGTGGCAAGGTTACATGTGCCTCATCGACAAAGAGCAAAAAGTCATCCGGGAAGAAGTCAAGAAGAGTGTATGGAGTAGAACCTGGTTCTCTTCTCGAGAGAACGCGCGAGTAGTTTTCGATGCCGCTACACATACCTGTTTCGCGGAGCATCTCCATATCATACTCAGTACGCTGTTTTATTCTCTGTGCCTCGATAAGTTTGCCTTCCGATTCAAAGAAGGCAACGCGCTCGGCACATTCCTGCATTATGTCAGAAATTGCATCCTCCATCGTATCGCCATTTACGACATAGTGGGAAGCAGGATAAATAACGGTGTGTGAAAGTACAGTTTTCACTTCACCAGTAAGTGGAACAAATTCTGAGATTCTATCAATTTCATCCCCAAAGAATTCCACACGAATAGCGAGTTCAGAGTAACCTGATGGGAAGATTTCAACTGTATCTCCTCTTACTCTAAACTTATCTCGTATAAAGTTGACATCATTTCGTTCATACTGGATTTCAACAAGTTTTCTTATCAAATCATCACGCGACTTTTCCATACCCGGGCGTAATGAAATCATCATATTTTTATATGTCTCTGGATCACCGATAGAGTAGATACAAGAAACTGAGGCAACGATAATAACATCACGTCGCTCAGAAAGCGCAAATGTTGCGGAGTGACGAAGTCTATCAATTTCATCATTTATTGATGAATCTTTTTCGATATATGTATCAGTTGTAGGCACATAAGCCTCTGGCTGATAGTAGTCATAGTAAGAGACAAAATACTCTACAGCATTATCTGGGAACATCTCTTTAAACTCTGAGCAGAGCTGTGCCGCCAAGGTTTTATTATGAGCAAGCACTAAGGTTGGCTTATTCACCTTTTCGATGATGTTGGCCATAGTAAATGTTTTACCGGAACCGGTGACGCCCAGCAAAGTCTGTTCTTTAAAGCCCTTGTTGACACCATCAACAAGAGCTTTGATTGCCTCCGGCTGGTCGCCAGTAGGTTGATATTTACTTTTGAGAACAAACTTGTCCATCAAATCTCTCCATTATAAAGAACGCAAGAAAAATAAGTGATTGTCTTATCACCATAAGAATAGTTTGTGCCAACTGCCTCACAGACATCTTTTATAAGAAGTCCATAACCCTCCATAGATGGAGTACACTTTTCAGGGAATCTGCAAGGCTCAGGCCAGGCGCATTTTTTACAAACTCTACAGCCACCGGCGCCTAAATAAAGGGCGTCAGCACCCGAGTCTCTAAGTTTATCACAATAATCATAAAAATTCTTTAGATGTTTCTTCTCAACAGCAATACATCCCGCCATATCGAACTTGCCGAGAATTTTCCCGGTCGTTTCCAGAAGTATGCCATGTTCATAACTGTGCATCTTTTCAAGGCAAGAATCAAGGTCACCACAGTTCGGTGGACAACTCCAGTTCTTTCCATAGACGCGACATACATCAGATGAACACCAATCACGAACTTTTTCTTCAGTTTTTAGAATTTTAGGATCAAACGAAGTTATCTTTGTGAACATATGAATTAGCCTTTTGTTGCAACAAATGAGTATTCAGCACCAGCAGTTGCTTTTGTGTCATCAACACCTGTAGCCGCCATGTCTTCTCCGATACAGAATGCCCAATAAGCACCGTCAGTATCATAGTCAAGAGTAATACCATTTACAGTTTTAACATAGAGACCGTAGTCACCTTGCTCACCAGCAATGAGTTCATCAGCGATGAGAGCATCACCTACAGTCTGTCCGTCCTCAAAGTCGACTGTGAATTCACTTTTGTTGCCATCAAGGTCAACGGCATAAAACTTGAACTGCAATGTCTCTGAATCTGCAGAAGGTGCTTTTGTTAATGAATCATCCTTTGCAGTTCCGCAAGCCACAAAACTAAAAACCATTATTAACGCAAGGAACAAAACTACTAATCTTTTCATAATAATTACCCCAAAAATAAAGTACTAAGATAGTTTAATAG
>JAGHSI010000098.1 GCA_018065925.1 Candidatus Limimonas coprohippi | reverse complement strand
CAACATTAATTATAATATTTTTGCAAATTAAATAAAAAGAAGGTAATTACTATGAAAAAGTACATTGCAGAATTCATTGGTACATTCACACTCGTATTCCTCGGTTGTGGTACAGCAATGCTCGTAGGTTGTGACGCCGTTAATGGTGGCGGATACATCCTCACTGCCCTTGCTTTCGGTCTTACAATCGTAGGTATGGCTTATTGCGTTGGTAACATCTCAGGATGCCACATCAACCCAGCTGTTTCACTCGGTGTTTTACTCTCAGGTGGAATGACAGCTAAAGACTTTATCGGTTATGTTATCTCACAGTGCCTCGGTGCAACAGCAGGTTCTGCTCTTCTTCTCGGCATCTTCTCACTCGGCGGTGTTAAAGACATGACAGGTGGCCTCGGTTCAAACGGCCTTGCCGGCGTAAACGGCAGTGCTGTTGCAGGTCTCCTTGTTGAACTTGTTTTAACATTCATCTTCGTTCTTACAATCCTCGGTGTTACAGATAAGGATGCTGGTCACGGCTCATTTGGTGGCGTTGTAATCGGCTTCACACTTACTCTTGTACACATCCTTGGTATTGGCCTTACAGGCACATCTGTAAACCCAGCTCGTTCATTTGGTCCAGCTCTTATCGCTGCTATTTCTGGCAACGCTGCTCCAATCGCTTGCCTCTGGGTATTTATCGTAGCTCCACTCGCTGGTGCTGCACTTGCAGCTTTCACATATAAATTCCTCAAAGCTGCAAAGGCTGATAAATAATTCTAATAAGTAAAGAAGCCCTGCTCAAATGAGCAGGGCTTTTTCTCTATAATTTATACTCGTAATATGCGAAGTCAAAGTCATCGCCATCTTCAAGAGTTCGGACTCCCCCACCTTGATAGGTAAAACCATACTTTTTATAAAGAGCCTGTGACCTTCTATTTGCAACAAGAGTATCAAGTCTAAGTGATTTGATACCGAGTTCTTTTGCGACTTCCATACACTTATCAAGCATTAAAGTTCCAATGCCACGTCTATGATAATCTGGATTTACGACAAAGATGTGGAGAGTTGCTATCTCATCATCTTTTGTACCGTCTTGCCAAGTGATTCGTTCGTAGTCGCTGGTTTGATAAAGAGGTATAGACATGGCAGAGACGATGGTGCCATTGTCAGAGAGGAAATACATTGCCCCCTCGCTTATGTACTTCTTTAAGAGTTCATCAGTTGGGTGCATGCCATATCGCCAATGAACTTGCTCAAAGATTTCTTCAGTATTATCAATTACATACTTATAAAAATCAGCGAGTTTTGAGAAATCGTTCATTGTTGCTCTTTTGAAATCCATAAAGCTTACCTCCCTCAAATAATGTTAGTATTCTATCATTATTATCTATACTATTCAAACGTTTTCTGTGGTATTATCATCATTAAGGAGATGATAAAATGAAACCTTCGCTTTATATGCGTGGCGTACTCGGCACTTGTTGGTACAACTTCACCGAGACTATCGCCTATGTTGTAATTCATAGAAAAACACCGGACAATTTAGCCTATACTCCAAAAGTTAAATATGGCAAAGAAAAACAGCAGTTTATGAATCTTTGCACTCGAAAAGATTTAAATGATGAGAAGAAGCCTCTCTTTATTTACATCCACGGTGGTGGTTTTATCTCCGGCATTACAAAGATGAGAGATACATATGTTGCGAACTGGGCAGACAAAGGATTTTTCACAGCAAGCCTCGCCTACACATATGCTCCAAAAAAAGTATTCCCAGGACAACTTCAGGAGCTTCTTTCGGGTATCGACTTCATATATGATCACAAAGACGAGTGGAACATCGACACAAGCAGAATCGTAATCTCTGGCGAATCCGCCGGCGGATACTACATCATGTTTATGACAGCTATTGCAAATGATAAAACGTTGATTGAAAAGCTCGGTCTCACCTTTAAACATGCTGATGAATTTCATATAGACGCCATGGTTACAAACTGTGGTTGTTACAACTTAAAAGCTCTCCTTGATGATGAAAAAGAGCAGTCAAAGTTCCCTGACATCAAGATGATGACAACAAGTTTTCTTGGAATGCCAATTGACGAGGCAAAGGCCTTCCTTGAAACAGAAGAAGGCAGTCTCTCAATACCAAAAGTATTCAAGGGATATCCACCAACATATGTCATCTACTGTTGCCGAGACTGGCTTCGTTATGAAGCATTTGACCTCATGAAAACGTTCGATGAACTTGAAGTACCTTACAAGTCATTTGAGGGCACAGGCCTCATCGGAAACCACGCTTGGCCTATAGCAACTTTTGTAAAGAAAGCAAGATTCTGCTTTGAAGATGCATTTGAATTCGTTTCAAAATACATCGATGTATAGAATAAAAGAGTAGCCTTATGAGCTACTCTTTTTTTGCTTTATAAATATTTTCTATCTTTCTTTAAAATACTTCTTTAAACCTTTTAGGAGGAGAACTGCGAGTATCATGGCGATAAGTTCTCCTGCAGCAACTTCTCCTGCTGTTATGAGGAAAGTTATGAAGCGGGCGCCGCTTACTGGTTGGAAGAATGCTATTTCTGCACCGACGATGATGCCGTTAATAATAATCGGCATAAGTGCAGAAAGAAATGGAATATTCTTCCAAGTGATGTTTCTAAAGCGGCGCGTCAGTAGGGCTGCGATGAGGGTGGCAAGTGAGCCAACGGCGATATCAATTACGCCGTATGGGCTCATGATGTTTGCGAGAGCGCAGCCCACGGCAAGTCCTGGGACTGCCGACGGCATTAAAATTGGTAAAAGACAGAGACTTTCTGAAAGTCTAAGCTGAATTGGACCAAAGCCAAGACCCACTGCACTAGAAACAAAATTTAGGCAGAAGTAGATGGCAGCTATGAGGCCAGCCTCTACGATATATGTCGTTTGATTTTTGTTTTTCATATTTCTTAAACTACTGAGTACAAAAGGTCAGTGTATGTTGGGAATGGCCAGTACTCTTTTGCAGTATTGCTTTCAAGAATATCCGCGTAGCTACGAAGTTTAGCCATGTCTTCCAAGATGACATCACGGTAGAAATTAGCCTTTTCGGCAATCTCTGTAAAGGTTTCTGACTTTACAACATCCTTTGAAAGCTTGTTTGAAGCTTCAAGCAACCTATCTGCGTTGTTTGAGAGTGTGATGAGAAGTTCAGTTTCAAGTTCACACTTAAACTCCTTATTTACAGCGCGCTTAGCATTGATTGTGCTTGCAAGGTCGCCCATATATCTGCAAACTGCTGGTGAAATATCTTTCTTTGCCATATCGAGCATTGTAACTGCCTCGATATGGAGAGCCTTACAATAGTTCTCAAGAGTGATCTCATAGCGGGCCTCAAGTTCCTCGCTTGTGTAAATCTTATGCCTCTCAAAGAGTTCGATGTTTTTAGCATCAAGATATGCAACCATAGCATCAGCTGTAGTCTTAAGATTTGAAAGACCACGGCGCTTTGCCTCTTCAACCCACTCCTCTGAGTAGTTGTTGCCGTTAAAGATAATTCTATTATGCTCCTTAAATGCCTTCTCTATTACAGAATTCATAGCGCTCTCATAGTCGCTTGCATTTTCAAGTTCGTCTGCAAACTGTGAAAGTGCCTCAGCAACAATAGTATTGAGAACAACGTTTGGTGAGCTCAAAGATGCTGATGAGCCAAGCATACGAAGTTCAAACTTGTTACCTGTGAAGGCAAACGGAGAAGTTCTGTTTCTGTCTGATGTATCCTTGTCAAAGCGTGGGATAACCTTAACGCCTGACTTCATAACTGTCTTTTCAACGTGATTGAAGTGCTCGCCACTGATAATCGCCTCAGCGATAGCATTGAGTTCGTCACCAAGGTAGATTGATACGATGGCAGGTGGGGCCTCGTTACCGCCAAGTCTGCAGTCGTTTGTTGGGCTCGCAATTGAAGCACGGATCAAATCCTGATACTCATCTGTTGCCTTGATAACTGCTGCAAGGAAGAGCAAGAAGATCTTGTTCTCTGCAGGGTCCTTACCAGGGTTTAAGATGTTAACGCCATTATTAGTTGTGATGCTCCAGTTGTTGTGCTTACCAGAGCCGTTGATGCCCTCAAATGGCTTCTCATGGATGAGACATGCAAGATTGTGCTTTATAGCAACAGTCTTCATAATCTCCATTGTGAGCTGGTTCTGATCTGTAGCCTTATTTACATCACAGAAGATTGGTGCGAGCTCGTGCTGAGCTGGAGCAACCTCATTGTGCTCTGTGTTTGCATAAATGCCAAGTTTCCAAAGTTCAATATCAAGGTCTGTCATGAAGGCTTTTACGCGAGGCTTAATAGTACCGAAGTAGTGGTCCTCCATCTCCTGTCCTTTAGGAGGATGAGCACCGAAGAGAGTACGTCCTGTGAGGCGTAAGTCCTCACGTTTGTTATAGAGGTCGCGGTCGATGAGGAAGTATTCTTGCTCACCGCCAACAGATACTGTAACACTCTTTGCGTCGTATGGATTTCCAATAGCGTTAAGCACACGCATTGTCTGCTTATTTAAAGCCTGAAGTGAACGGAGAAGTGGTGTCTTCTTATCGAGCACCTGTCCACCATATGAACAGAAAATTGAAGGAATACAAAGTGTATTATCCTTGATAAATGCATATGATGTTGGGTCCCAAGCTGTGTAGCCACGTGCCTCAAATGTTGCACGAAGGCCACCTGATGGGAATGAAGATGCATCTGGTTCTGAACGAATAAGCTCGTTACCAGAGAAGTTCATGATAATCTTACCCTCGCCTACTGGCTTAATAAAACTATCGTGCTTCTCAGCAGTGATACCAGTCATAGGCTGGAACCAATGTGTGAAGTGTGTAGCGCCCTTCTCAACAGCCCAAGACTTCATTACCGAAGCAACTTTCTGAGCTATTTCAAATGTCAAAGGCTTCTTCTCTTCTATATGCTTATTAAGTTCTTCATATGTTTCCTTTGGAAGGCGCTCTCGCATGACCTCATCGTCAAATACGAGACTTCCAAATATTTCAGGTACATTAATTTTTTCGCTCATATTAATCTCCTAAAAAAATCTATACTATTCTACCAAACTGCTTTTCAAGGTCGGACCTTGTCATCTCAACAAGTACCGGTCTACCATGTGGGCAGTATCTAATATCTGGATTCGAGAGAAGTTTATTTACAAAACTCTCAAGTTCATACTGAGTGGTTTTATCTCCACCCTTAATAGCAGCTCTGCAAGCTGTGTTGTGATAAATCCAATCAAGTTTTTCTGGAACTGGAGCTTGTGAATTCAAAAGATATCCAGCCATCTCTTCAACAAGGGCATTAATATCATCATTCATAAGCATAACCGGAACTTCACGGACAACCACTGTGCCAGATCCAAAATCAGAAATATCAAAGCCGGACTGCTTTAAGAGTTCTTCATTTTGAAGAACCGCTGAGTATTCCTCTTTTGAAAGAGTCACAGTAATAGGACTTAAGAGCACCTGTGACTTTACGCTCTCAGCCTCAGCCTTGAGTTTTTCAAACAGCATACGCTCATGAGCCGCATGCTTATCAATCAACAAAATCTTGCCTTCCTGCTCAACAAGAATATATGTATCAAAGGCCTCGCCTATAACCTTGAAATCTGATATTTCAAGGTTTTGTTCTGGCCTCGGCTGTATTATTTGCTGTTCTTGCTGTCGTTCTTGTTTTTCTTGTTGTTCTTGTTTTTGTTGTTCTTGTTTTTGTTGTTCTTGATTTTCTTGCTTTTGTTGTTCTTGTTTTTGTTCCTGCTGTCGTTGGAAAGGTTTTGGTGGTTCGGATTTTGGAAGTTCTGTCGCCCAGAAGTTTTCTTTCTTCTTTGGAAGCTCAACCTGTTCCCACTTCTCAGATGCCTGCTTTGTAAAAGGATTTTGCTGTTCTTTTTGTAGGTTCATCTTTGAGAGGTCAAGATGTGTTGGCTTATCCTTCTCCTCAAGTGCCTGCTTAACAGAATAATAAACCGCATCGAATATTTTCTTCTCATTTTCAAAGCGAACCTCTGTTTTTGCTGGATGAACATTTACATCTACTGAGTTTAGTGGAACCTCAATGTTCAAAACACAGGCTGGGAACTTTCCCACCATAATAGCGTTTTTGTACGCCTGCTCGAGGGCGGCGCATGCAGTCACGCTCTTAACGAGTCGGCCGTTTAGGAAGAAGAACTGCATTGCGCGGTTGGCGCGAGCAGCGGCCGGAAGGGAGATAAGTCCAAAGACTTTAACTCCATCAAGTTCATATTCAGTCTCTATGAGGCCGTTTGAAAAGTCTTTACCAAAGACTGAATAAACAACACTTTGAAGTTTGCCGTTTCCGTTAGTTACAAGTTGCTGCTTGTCATCACGGATAAAGCGAATTGAAACCTCGGGATGAGAGAGTGCAATTCTATCAACAACACCTGCAACAGCATTACCCTCGGTGACATCCTTCTTCAAGAATTTCATTCGAGCTGGTGTGTTGAAGAAGATATCTTTTACGATAATAGTTGTGCCCTGTGGACAACCTGCATCATCAAGAAGTATCTCCTCACTGCCCTCGATTTTATAGAGAGTACCTATCTCATCACTCTCGGTTTTTGTTAAAATATCAACCTTTGAAACTGCAGCAATAGATGCGAGGGCCTCACCACGAAATCCCAATGTGCCGATTGAGAGAAGGTCCTCCTCATTTTTAAGCTTACTTGTAGCGTGAGATTTAAAAGCATTTCTAATATCTTCACGCTCAATTCCGCAGCCATCGTCCGTGACACGCATATATGTAATGCCGCCACGTTTTATCTCTACTGTGAGCGAAGTGGCACCTGCGTCAATAGAGTTTTCCATGAGTTCCTTAATTACTGATGCTGGTCGTTCTACAACCTCACCAGCTGCAATGAGATCTGCCATATGTTTTGGCAAAACATTTATCTTTGGCACGGTGTCACCTCCCTTTTAGTTAAGTCTCGTTTGCTTTCTTTACTAAATCATAAAGTTTTTGCATTGATTCTATCGGTGTCAATGTATTTACATCGAGCGCCTTAAGTTCATCAATAATAGCATTTGAACTATTCGCAGAGAATGAAATTTGAAGCTCGTCATTCTCCTCGGCAGCAAATGATATATTTGCTTTTGGTGCTATTCCACTTTGAAGTTCAAGTATCTCATCGAGAACCTCATGAGCACGTTTTACAACAGCATTTGGAACGCCGGCAAGTTTTGCAACCTCTATACCATAGCTGCCATCTGCTGGTCCTCTGACAATTCTTCTGAGGAAGATGATGTCATCGCCACGTTTCTTACAAGCTATGTTGTAATTCTTTATAGATGAGAACTCATTTTCAAGTTCTGTGAGTTCGTGATAGTGTGTAGCAAAGAGTGTCTTTGCTCCAATCTTTTTTGAGCACACATACTCAAGTACTGCTCGAGCAATACTCATGCCATCAAAAGTTGATGTTCCTCGACCGATCTCATCGAGGATTATGAGGCTGTCCTTTGTAGCATTCTTAAGTATGCTTGCAACCTCTGTCATCTCAACCATAAAAGTTGACTGACCAGCGGCCAAATCGTCGGATGCACCGACTCTGGTGAACACACTATCGCATATGCTGATGTGTGCAAAAGATGCAGGAACAAAGCAACCAATCTGAGCCATGACAACTATGAGTGCGACCTGTCTCATGTAAGTCGACTTACCTGCCATATTTGGTCCAGTGATAATTGCAGCAAGGTTATCTCCAGTATCAAGCAATGTATCATTTGGTACGAAAGGAGATCCATCAAGCATCTTCTCTACTACAGGATGTCTGCCATCCTTTATTTCAATTACACCATCCTCCGAGATCTCTGGGCATGTGTAATTATAGTCATTTGAAACCTTTGCAAATGAGCAGAGAACGTCGAGTTCTGCAACAGCGGTTGCAGTTCTTAGAATGCGCTCAAGCTCAGCGCCGACTGTGTCGCGTATGCTCGAGAATATCTCATACTCGAGCTTTGTAATACGTTCTTGAGCGCCAAGTACTTTCGACTCAAGTTCTTTAAGTTCCCCTGTGATGTATCTCTCACAATTTGCAAGGGTCTGTTTTCTAATATACTCCTCAGGAACCTTGTCCTTGAATGAATTAGAAACCTCTATGAAATATCCGAATACTCGGTTATAGCCAATTTTAAGTTTTGTGATTCCAGTACGCTCTTTTTCCTTCGCCTCAATCTCGGCAAGATATCCCTTGCCACCATTTAAGATATTACGAAGTTCATCGAGTTCTTCACTGTATCCGTCCTTTATCATTCCACCCTCACGCACTGAGAATGGTGGGTCCTCTGAAATAGCTCCGTCGATAAGAGTTAAGATATCGTTCAAAGGATCGATGTTGTTATTAAGTTGCTCTAAAAGATCAGTGGACTTCTCAGAAAGGAGTTCCTTTATAGGTGAGAGAAGTGAAACAGTCTCATAGAGAGAACGGAGTTCACGAGCATTTGCTGTGCCATAAGAGATACGAGTAATAAGTCTTTCCATGTCGTGGATGTTTACCATCATGGATGCAATCTCATCACGAATCTCAATATTTTCTATGAGCCATGCCACAGCATTTTGTCTTCTTATGATACCTGCAGGACTGAGGAGTGGCTGTTCAAGATAGGAGCGAAGCATACGCTTACCCATAGCCGTCTTAGTCTTATCAAGTACCCAGAGAAGTGAACCGCGTTTATCACGGTTACGCATAGTCTCAATAAGTTCTAAGTTTCTGCGAGCTGAGAAATCAAGTCGCATAAACTTTTCGTCAGTATAATAATGAACTGCTCTGATGTTTTGAAGATCAGTCTTCTGCATATCCTTAAGATATGAGAGTGCAGCACCGAGTGCTGAAACAGAAGCATTAGAACTGAGTCCCAAATCGTCGAGAGAGCTCTTAAAGTGTTTGGTCACCGTATCTTCTGCAGTGCCAAAGTCAAAACTTTCATCCGGGAAGTGTTGAATTTTTACTGTCTCAACTCGTTTCTCATATTCCATGAGCCCCGGTATTTTTGTTGCAAGTTCGTTTGCAATTATCTCAGTCGGTGTAAATCTTCCGAGTTCGTTTAAGATCTCTGCTCCGCCAAAGTCTGCGGAGACAGTTGTGACGAAAACTGTACCGGTAGATACGTCGACAAATGAGAGTCCAACCTCGTGCTCAACGCAGCAAGCGGAGCAGAGATAGTTGTTTCTTGACTCATCGAGCATTGTAGACTCGATGACAGTACCTGGGGTTACAATACGGATTACGCCGCGCTTTACGATACCCTTGGCCTGTGCCGGATCTTCAAGCTGCTCGCATATTGCAACCTTGTAGCCTTTGGCGACAAGCCTTGCAATATAATTGTCGGCAGCATGGAACGGCACGCCACACATCGGCGCGCGCTCCTCTTTACCGCAGTCCTTACCTGTAAGGACTAAGTCGAGTTCTCTTGATACTGTTATAGCATCATCAAAGAACATCTCATAAAAGTCACCGAGACGATAAAACAGTATTACGTCTTTGTAGTTTTCCTTTGTCTGCAAGTATTGTTGCATCATTGGTGTGTATTCGCCCATTTTATCGCCTCCTTACTTTTAGATTTGGTCGAATTAGCAACCTGAGCAGTGGCTGCATTCGCCACCGCAGTCATGCTCCTCAGTCTGTGGTTCGCATGTTGCTGGATCCTCACCGTTTACGCAGAGATAAAGAATCTGCATAAGATAGTTCATGAGATCATCGAGTTCTGCACGAGTGTCCTCATAAGCTGCCATGCTGTCTGTGCACATAAGTGATGCATAAACATCCTGGAAGTCCTTATCGAGTTTGCCCATGAGCTTCTCATCTGGCTCTGCGTCCATAGCAGCTGTCTGATAAGCGAGACGGATTTCCTCAATCTTCTTCATCTTATCCTGTACTTCTGCATCGTTGTCTACAGCCTCTTTAGCAGCTGCAAGCTTTGTGTAACGCTCGTCAGCCTGAATAGCGGCACCGAGCTGTCTTGTGAGTTCAATAACGTCCATTATTGTAGCTCTCCTTTCAATATCCACGTAAGTGGTTCTGTTACTTTAATATTTTGAAAAGTTCCAATGAGTTCATCGGGACCATCAAATTCAATCATAATGTTTTGGGAAGTACGGCCACCCAGTCTGCCCGCCTTATTTCTTCCTTCGATGAGGGCTCTATAAGTTTTACCCTTCATCGAAAGGTTACGGCCTTCTGCGACCGCTGCCTGAGCGTCGGAGAGTTCTTTGAATCTTGCAGATTTCTCCTCCGCTGTTATAGGGTCCGGCATCGTCGCAGCCTTAGTACCTACCCTTGGCGAGTAAATAAAGATATAAAGTGAGGAGAATTCAACCTCACGAATCAATGAGACAGTATCGAGGAATTCCTCTCTGGTCTCTCCAGGGAAGCCTACGATAACATCTGATGTTATCGCGATATCGGGAATCTTCTCCTTAGCATATTTTGCAACAGTGACATATCTCTCCCTATCATAGTGACGATTCATCTCTTTTAAGACTCTGTCATTACCAGACTGGAATGGAAGGTGAAGATGATGTTCAACCTTCTTGCACTGAGCTATAGTATCGATAAGTTCAAAAGAGCAATCCTTTGGATGTGATGTCATAAATCTGATGATAAAATCACCAGGGATCTCATCGATCTCTTTGAGAAGCTTTGAAAAAAGATTTGTCTCACCAAAATCATTGCCATATGAGTTGACATTTTGACCTATGAGCATAATCTCTTTAAATCCCTCAGCCACAAGTCTCTTAGCATCGTTTATGATGTCCTCATAGCGTCTACTTCTCTCTCTTCCCTTGACGAGCGGAACTACACAGTAAGTGCAGAAATTGTTGCATCCGTAAGAGATAGGAAGAAATGCTTTTAAAGTATTTGTATGTTCTGAAGGTACACCCTCAAAAACAACACCGTCTGACTCTGGAACTGCAAATACTCTCTCCTCTTTTGTGAGGCAATTAAGTACATGCTCAGGTAATGTATGAATAGCATGTGTGCCAAATACGATGTCAACATAAGGGAATGACTTTCTGAGTCTCTCCTTTATATGTTCCTGCTGAACCATACATCCACATACAGCAATAATGAGGTTTGGATTTGTCTCTTTAAACTTTTTGAGCATACCGATGTTGCCAAATACACGCTCCTCCGCATGTTCACGAACAGCGCAGGTATTGAAGAGTACAAAGTCCGCTTTCGATGCGTCGTCGCAGAATTCATATCCCATCATCTTGAGCATACCATCAATACGTTCGCCCTCGGCGACATTTCCCTGGCAACCATAAGTATGAGTAAAAGCAAGAGGAGTCCTACCGAGATGATTCTTAAGAAACTCTTTTACTTTGAGGCAGTTTTCAAACTGTAAATTAAGTTCGCCCTGCTCAACAAAACTTGTAGCCATCTCGTCCCTCCTTATAAT
>JAGHSI010000026.1 GCA_018065925.1 Candidatus Limimonas coprohippi | reverse complement strand
TTTATAAACGGGAACTAATTTAGGAGGATGCCACATGGGATTTGAAATGGCAGCAGATTTTGAAAGCGTAGTACAAATCAAAGTAATCGGTGTCGGCGGCGGCGGTGGAAACGCTGTTAACCGCATGATTAGATCTGATATTAAGGGCGTAGAATTTATCGCTATTAACACAGATAAACACGTACTTCTCCAGTCACAGGCTACACATAAAATCCAGATTGGTGAAAAGGTAACAAGAGGACAGGGCGCTGGTGCTCGTCCAGAGATTGGTCAGCGTGCTGCAGAGGAGAGCAAGGAAGTTATCACCGACGCTCTTAAGGGCACAGACATGATCTTCATAACTGCTGGTATGGGCGGCGGAACAGGAACAGGTGCTGCTCCAGTTATCGCAGCTACAGCTAAAGAGATGGGTATTTTAACTGTTGGTATCGTTACAAAGCCATTCAGCTTCGAAGGTAAACACCGTATGGAGCAGGCTGAAGAAGGTGTCAAGGAACTCGCTAAGAGCGTAGATAGCCTTATCGTTATCCCTAACGAAAGACTTAAACTCCTCTCAGGTGAGAAGATTACTCTTGCAAATGCATTTGACGCAGCAGACGATATCCTTCGTCAGGGCGTTAAGTCAATTTCTGAACTTGTTGCTAACGCAGGCTATATCAACCTTGACTTTGCTGATGTAAGCTCTATCATGCGTGACGCTGGTCAGGCTCACATGGGTGTTGGCCGTGCGGCTGGTAAGGATAAGGCAGAAGCAGCAGCTAACTCAGCTATTACTTCTCCACTTCTTGAAACAACTATTGATGGCGCACATGGCGTTATCATTTCTATCACTGCTTCTCCTGATGTTGGTCTTGATGAGATTACTCAGGCTTCAGAAATTATTTCTGGCGCAGCTCATCCAGATGCAAACATCATTTGGGGTGTTAGCTTTGATACTGCTCTTCAGGATGAGATCATTGTTACAGTTGTAGCAACTGGTTTTGGTACTGAGGGATTCAAACATGCAAGACTTCAGAATACATTTGCTGAAGAAGTTGCTGAAAAGGAAGAAATTTCAAATATCATGGCTTCTGACGATGATATTATGGGCTTTGGCGAGGAACCTACTAAGTCTTCATCCGGCGGATTTGGTATGGATGATGGCTACTTTGATGCCCTTGATGACATTTTTTCAAGCAGAGGCTAATAAATAGTTATTGATTTTTGTTTGACACTGTGCTAAAATGCACTAGTGTTTTAGAAAGATATTGAACTCGAGGTGAATTAGAATGAAAGAGGGAATCCACCCAAATTACGCACCTACAACTGTTAAGTGTGCATGCGGTGCTACTATCGAGACTGCTTCAACAAAAGAGGGTCTTAAGGTAGATATTTGCTCAAACTGTCACCCATTTTTCACAGGTAAGCAGAAGCTTGTAGATACAGGCGGACGTGTTGACAGATTCAACAAGCGTTTTGAAAAGGCACAGCAGAAGTAATTAAAAACATTTAAAGCCGGTACTTTTTAGTACTGGCTTTTTGTTTTTCTATAGAGGCGTAATATGAAAGAAATTTGGAAAAATAAGAAGGCTAGGGCAGGACTTATCTTTGCTGCTTTTGTAATTATTATTTCTCTTGTAGTTGTAGTAATGGAATTGACAGATAAAGGCACAAAGGTTGAGGTTGCCAAGGTAGAAAAGAATGATGTTGAGCAGCGATATGACACCACTGGTGTAATGTCTTCCGTTGCTGCTGAAAAATACTATGCCTACGTTGGTATGGTACCAAAAGAGGTGAAAGTTAAGCCTGGAGACGTAGTCTGTAAAGGTGATATACTTGCCACTTTTGACACTTCAGTGTTAAATGAGGTCATTTCTGAGAAAAAATCAGCGTATAATGAGGCTCTAAAATCCTATAACAACGCAGTTGCAAATAAAAACGACACTCAGGCGCAGGCGGACGAACTCGACGCTCAAATTAAGACTTTAGAAGATAAAATTGCCGAGCTCGAGTCACAGCCTAAGCCGGAAGAAAACACCACAAAAGAAATCGAAATGCCTGACTTTTCAACGATGACTGAGGAGGAACTCAAGGCATATATAGATAATGCCACAAGTGAATTTGATCCAACAGTTCTTAAGGACTCAAGTGCTTCTCTTGAGGTTGAACTTATGTTGCTTCGTGCACAGAGAGCTCTTGTTTTGACTGGCTCAACTGATTCACTTATCAACATGTACAAACAGAGTGTTGATTCAAAAAAGGCAGAGTACGATGCTGTAATTAAAGAAAAGGCAGATTATGCTAACGGTCTTGTTGCAAAGCAGGACGGTAAGGTCACAGACGTTTTCATCAAGGAAGGTGTACCTTACACCTTGGTTGAGGATAAAAACGCCTCAGGCGACCTTCAAGGCCTTCTTTCTGGTATGACAGGAAATGAGGCTGGTTTTGATATCTCGAGCCTCATTTCAGGTCTCACAGCAAGTGAGAACGGTGTTGACCGTGGCCTTGCTATAACAATTGACTATTATGAGGGATATAACATCGCTTTCACTCTTGGAAAGTACGATCTTGAGACAGTAAAAGTTGGTATGCCGGCAACTATCACATATCTCGATTATGAGTATGATGGTGAGGTTTCATATATCAGCGCTACAGCTCAGTCCTCAACAAATATCGTAAGCTCGATTATGGGCTCTGAGACTCAATCTACAAGTTCAGTTGAGGCGAAAGTGAACATTAAAAATCCTGATGAGAAGCTCATTCTCGGTTTTGATGCTAAAGTCTCAATTCTTGTTGCAAAGAAAAATCATGTTTTGACTATTCCTGTTGAGGCTCTCGTAATCAACGATGAGAAGATGTATGTCTATATTATTGAAGAGGGAAAAGCAGCCCTCAAAGAGATTGAGGTCGGAGTTTCATCTGACAAGTATTATGAAGTAACAAAGGGCCTGACAGAGGGCGATGAAGTTATCTTAAACTCATCAAAAATTCACGAGGGCGATAAGGTTTACGCATGAATTTTAAAGAGAACGTAAGAATTGCAATAATGGCTATACGCGCCAATAAGATGCGAAGCTTCCTCACGATGCTCGGAATAATTATTGGCGTCGGATCCGTTATTGCCATTATGACTATAGGAACGACCGGTAAGGACTTTCTTATTGATAAAATCAATGAGGCCGGTGGTCAAAGTGTATATATATCTGTAAACAATAAGTCGGATGGCAGGTACTCGATTTCGGGACTTACAGAGGATGACTTGGAACTTATAAAATCTATTGATAAAGTTCAGTATGTTCTCCCTGAGATATCCGATATGGGTGGACTTTCAACCAAACTTGTTCCAGACGGATATTGCTCTATTGATGGTGTAACAGAGGACTATCAAAAAGCTATGGATGTAAAGGTCGACTACGGTCGCTGGTTCTCATCCGATGAACTTAAAGCACATTCTAAAGTTTGTATCGTAAGCCACAAGACTGCTCGGAAGTTTTTTAAGACTGATAATCCTATAGGAAAAACTATAGATGTCAAGTGCAATGACCAACTCGTAACATTTAAAATTGTTGGTGTCTCTACTGATGTTGAGTCAACACTTTTCTCAACTGACGATATGGAGAGCATGATGAGTAGTTGGGGAATTGATTTTAACTTTGATAAAATTGGCTATATCTATGCCCCAGTTACTACAGTTATGGATATTTACGGTATGTCTGATTACAGCGGAGTTTCTGTACTCGCTTATGATGTAATGGAACTCGATCGTGTTGGCCAGATGGCAGTAAACATGTTGAATGCACGTCATGGAGTTTTTGATGATTCAGTTTTTGAATATCAAAATATGGCTACGCTTGTTGATCTTCTTGATACTGTAATCAATGTATTTACTATCTTCATTTCATCTGTTGGTGCTATCAGTTTGATAGTTGGCGGTGTAGGTGTTATGAATATCATGCTTGTCTCTGTCACTGAGAGAACGAGGGAGATAGGTATTAGAAAAGCACTCGGTGCTCGAACAAACACAATTCTTTTTCAGTTCCTTACTGAGTCTGTTATCATCTGTATGATTGGCGGACTTATAGGAATGGCGATAGGCTTTGGTCTATCTTTTGCCGTATCTGTCGTGATGGGGGCACCTGTATCATTTAAAATCTCAACTATTCTTATTGCTGTTGGATTCTCATCCGCAGTCGGTATTTTCTTTGGTATCTACCCTGCGAGAAAAGCTGCAAAGATGCCGCCTATTGAGGCTCTTAGACAGACAGGTTAATAATTTTACAAAAAAATAAGCCTACCAGATTTCTCTGGTAGGCTTTTTCTTTTTTATGAGTCCTTTAATGCTCTTTCAAGCCAGATTGAACCGATGTCCATAGCATTATAAAGTCCTGTCTTTTCAGATGTCTTTATGATGCGCTTGAGAGGAGAGATATCAGGGTCAGTTGAGATGAGCTGTATGGAAACTTTATCTGCCATTTCCATGTCACCGTCTTTAGTAGTGCTCTTAATAGTGAGCATGATTACATATGGGTCGTACATATTACCGTAGTAAAGAGTGTTGCCCTGTCTAACTAAAGGCCTGCCCTTATATGTAAGGAATTCTTCGCCTTTTGTAGCCATTGTTTAATTCATCCTTTCAAGAACTCACTAACAAGTGTCTGAAGAAGTTCATCACGGTCGATCTTTCTAATGAGAGAACGAGCGTTGTTGTGAGTTGTGATATATGTTGGGTCTTCAGAAAGAATATAACCAACTATCTGGCTGATAGGGTTGTATCCCTTTTCTTTGAGGGCTTCATAAACTTCGCCCAATATTTCTTTCATCTGAGCATCAGAATCTTCTTTGATAGAGAACTGGATGGTTTTATCTGTCATTTTCAATACCTCCAACTGATGTAATAAGGTACATTATACATTAAAACATATAATTATACAACGAGGAATTTAACCTCTGAGAACGGCTCCGAGCTCTTCAGCTGCTTTGATAGCTTTTTTAACAGCGCTGTTAACTTCGTCGTCTGTGAGTGTGCGTTCAGCTGATCTGAAACGAAGGTTAAATGCTACAGACTTTTTATTCTCTCCAATCTGTGCGCCAGTGAATATATCGAAGAGTTCAATGTTTTCAAGGAACTTTCCTGAAACATCAGAGATAGCCTTTTCAAGCTTGAGTACTGGCATATCAATGTTAGCTACAAAAGCGAGGTCTCTTGTTGTGGCAGGGAACTTAGGAAGTGCCTTGTAAATGCGAACAAGATTTGCTTTCTCGAACAAGTATTCAACATCGATTACAGCAACATAAGCGCGGGCGCCGATGCCGTAGTTCTCAAGAACTGCTGGATGAATTTCGCCACAGATGGCAATCTGCTTGCCATCGACTATGAATTCACCAGTTCTTCCAGGATGGAATGCAGAGGCGTCCTTCTTTGGTTCTACGTTATAATCTTCAATTCCACATACTGAGAGAATCTTTTCTACGATGCCCTTGAGTGAGTAGTATGTGTAATTCTTTCCATACATGCCAAGTACGAGGCTCTGGTTCTCATCAGGGAGTTCATCCTTGCCGTTTGAAAGATAAACTGTAGCAAGTTCATAGAGAGCAGCTTTATCATTCTTTCTAGCATAGTTTCTGCCAAGTACTTCAAGCATTGATGGTATAGCTGTTGTTCTCATTACGCTTGTATCTTCTCCGAGTGGGTTCATGATAGTTACGCAGTTTCTAAGAGTGCTATTCTCTGGAAGACGAATCTTATCATATGATTTAGGGCTGATAAATGAGAATGTCTGTATCTCTGAGAGACCACAGCCCATAGATGTCTTTTCAAGGAGCTTGTTAAATCTCTGGCGTTCTGTGAGTGTTGCTTTTGCAACACCTGCGAGTTCTCTTGTTGGAATGTTGTTGTAGCCATAGAAACGAGCAATTTCCTCAGAGATGTCAGCTTGATGCTCAATGTCGATTCTAAATGCTGGAGCAGTAATTTTATCATTCTCAACAGTGAAACCGATTTTTCTTAAAATCTCTGCCTGTTCATCTGCTGGTACGTCGATGCCGATGAACTTATTTGTCCATTCTGGCATAAATGGGAGAACTACAGGTTCCTTAGGAGTAGCGTAGTTGTCCACCATTCCGTTTACAACGTCACCTGCGTCGAGCATCTGAATGAGCTCGAGAGCACGGTTTAAGCATACGTCGCAGTCGTCAGGGTTGAGCTGTTTTTCAAAGCGTGCGGATGCTTCAGTTCTCATGCCGAGAGCTTTTGCTGCTCGACGAACTGATACACCGTTGAAACATGCTGATTCAAATACGATAGTATCTGTGTCGTCCATGATACCTGAGAATTCGCCACCCATAACGCCGGCAACGGCAACAGGTGCTTTCTCGTCAGCGATTACCATCATCTCATTTGTGAGAGTGCGCTCCTCACCGTCGAGAGTAGTGATGGTCTCGCCGTCTTTGGCATTACGAACGATAACGTGATTACCGTTTAAGTATCTAAGGTCGAATGCGTGCATTGGCTGACCATATTCAAGCATTACATAGTTTGTAATATCTACGATATTGTTAATAGGACGAACACCCTCAGCACGAAGTCTCTCTCTCATCCAACGAGGAGATGGTGCAACTCTAACATTCTTAACTACAGCACCACAGTATCTGTAGCACTTATCTTTACACTCGATATCAACTTTTAAATAGTCGTTGACATCTTCAATACCAGGCTTAACTTCTGGTGTGTGAAGATTTAATGGAAGATTATAAGTTGCAGCAGTTTCTCTTGCAAGTCCAATGATTGAAAGACAGTCAGGTCTGTTTGATGTGATTTCAAATTCAACAATTGTATCGTTGAGACCAATTGATTCACGGATATCCATACCGATAGTCTTGTCACAGTCGTCACCGAGAATGAAAATACCATCTTCGATAGCATAAGGGAAGTCGTGAGCTGAAAGACCGAGTTCACCAAGAGAGCAGAGCATACCGCGTGATTCGAGGCCACGGAGTTTACCTGCTGTGATTTTGTCGCCTGAAGCGATAACTGATTTATGCCTTGCTACTGGAACATAGTCGCCCTTTGAAACGTTCTGTGCACCAGTAATAATCTGAATGATATCACCTGATCCATCGTCGATTTTGCAAACCCAGAGATGATCTGAGTCAGGATGACGTTCTATCTCTTCAACGTGACCTACTACGATGTTTTCAAGTACAGCACCTTCATGCTCATATGATTCAACTTTTGAACCAGAGAGGGTAAGTGCTTCCGCAAAATTTCTGTCTGTATCTTCTACCTGGACGAATTCGCCAAGCCATCTCTTTGATAAATTCATGAAAGCACCTCCTTAAAACTGCTCAAGAAAACGTACATCGTTTTCATAGAGCATTCTCATATCATCAAGTCCAAATCTAAACATTACAAGTCTCTCGAGACCAAGACCGAAGGCGAAGCCTGAATACTTTTCAGGGTCGATGCCGCCGTTCTTTAATACTTTAGGATGAACCATGCCGGCACCGAGTATCTCTACCCAGCCTTCGCCTTTACACATGGAACAACCAACGCCACCGCATTTAAAGCAAGATACGTCAACCTCACAAGAAGGCTCTGTAAATGGGAAGTGGTGTGGTCTAAAACGTGTCTTTGTTTCAGGACCATAAAGTTTCTTTGCAAGAGTGTCAAGTGTACCTTTAAGGTCTGACATTGTGATGCCCTCGTCAACTACGAGACCCTCAATTTGATGGAAGAGAGGGGAGTGAGTTGCATCAACTGCGTCTGAGCGATAAACACGACCAGGAGAAATTACACGAAGTGGTGGCTTTCTCTCTTCCATTGCACGGATCTGGCAAGGAGAGGTCTGTGTTCTAAGAAGGATATTATCTGTAATATAGAAAGTATCCTGTGTATCACGAGCAGGATGATCTTTAGGGATGTTGAGGGCTTCAAAGTTGTAATAATCAAGTTCAACTTCAGGACCTGAGATAATGTCAAAGCCCATGCCTTGGAAGATCTCTTTTACCTCGTCGAGAACGATTGAGAGCGGGTGCCTATTACCCACTTCACAAGGCTCTCCAGGAAGAGTTACGTCGATAGTCTCAGTGAGAAGTTTTGCCTCCTGCTGAGCTGCTTTGAGCTCGCTGATTCTCTCATCGAGTTCATTTTGAATGTACTCGCGAACATCATTTGCTACTTGGCCAATGATTGGTCTTTCCTCAGCAGAGAGACCACCCATCTGCTTAAGTACTGCAGTGAGTTCACCTTTTTTGCCGAGATACTTAACACGAGCTGCGTCAAGTTCTTCGAGCGAATTTGTAGCCTTTAAAGCTGCTTCAGCATTCTTTCTGATTTCTTCAAGTTGCTGTCTCATATTTTTCCTCCTTTTATTTTGGGACGAAAAAAAGCTTCGTCCCCACAAAGTAGGGACGAAGCATTAAACTCCGCGGTACCACCCAAATTCCTAAAGCGAACCTTAGGCACTCAAGACCTCGTGACGTGAGGGTTACGGAAAAGCTCAGGAGTGAACTTCAGTTAGTGTCCTATGTACTGGCTCTCAACCGGTGGCCAGCGCTCTCTGTAATAGGCGTGTGCAAACTTACTCTTTCCATCAACGCGTTTCTATTTGAATTGTTACTAATGCATTTTATCACTATTAATATAGGAATTCAACCATTAGTTTATAAACAAAATTTGCTTTTTCGTACGATATCTTGTAAAATAAATTTGTTCCACTTTTTTGTTAGGAGGAGAGATTATGAAAAAATATTTATCGATCGTTTTGGCATTAACTCTTATTCTTACAGTTTTTGCTGGTTGCGGAGCAAAGAGTGCACCAGAAGGAAAACAGAAGAAGACAGAATTGACACCAAAATCTGATGAACAACTTATCAAGGATGACCTTTTAAAAGCATTTAGCATGGACAACTATGATGAGATGGTTGCTGTTGGACTTAAGCAGGATGCTGAATTTGTTGCAGTAGCAGAAGAAGCTGGCCTTGATATTGATGAGTACGTTAATGCTTTTGCTTCTAAGTACAAATGGGATATCGGTGATATATCTGTTGATGGAGACAAAGCCTTAGCTAAAATCACTATGACCTGTCCTGATTTTGAAAAAATGGACGTAATTTTTGATCAAAAACTTGATGACTATATGGCTAATAATGACACTTCTAACTTGTCAGAATCAGATGCAAAGAAGTTGGTTTGTGACATTATGTTAGAGATTGTTAAAGCAGACGATCTTCCTTTAAAATTAGAGGATTTTAATATTGATTATTCTAAAGAAGACGGAACATGGAAGATGGTTGATTCTCCAGAGGTTGAAAAGGCTATGATTGAAGCTCAGGGCGTAAGCGAAGCAAATTAAATAAGTGATAGGGGACTAGGATTTTAATCCTAGTCCTTTTTGATTTTGTATGCTAAAATCAAATCATAGGTGGTGGTAATTATGAAGATTTATACTGCTGATGAAATTCGCTTCGTAGAGGAACGAGAAAATGAAATAGGTATGGAATTTTTGAGACTTATGGAGAATGCAGGTGCGGCTTGCGCAAAAAGAGTCGAGAAGTTTGTTAAGAAGGAAAGTTCCGTTGTAATTGTTTGCGGAAAAGGCAAAAATGGCGGTGATGGTTTTGTCATCGCAAGGAAACTTGCCGAGGTGGGTATCAGAATAAAAGTAGTGCTTGCACAAGGTGCGCCACTTGCTCATGATGCTATCGAAATGTACCATAAAGTTGATCCTTCTCTCGTTGAAATTATTCGCTTTGATTGGGATGCAGACCTTGCCGAAAATGCTATCGAAAACGCTGATATTATTGTCGACTGTATATTTGGAATTGGCTTTCACGGAGAGCCGGATTCTGCATGTGAAGAAGTGTTTAAATTAATCAACTGTAGCACTGCTACAGTTATAGCTGTGGATGTTCCGTCTGGAGTTGATACAGACACTGGATATGCTTGTAAGTACGCGGTTTCTGCTGATGTCACTCTTGCTATTACAACACTTAAACCTGCACATGTTTTATTCCCAGCAAGGGAGAAATGTGGAAAGATTTTTGTGCTGGATATCGGTATCTCTGAGGAGTCATTATCCTCGGTTTCGCCAAGGCTTGAAACGCTCAATATGGAAGAACTTTTTGAGACTCTTCCAAACAGAGATTTGAAAGCTCATAAGAATGATTTTGGACATGTACTTTGTATTGCTGGAAGCAGAAATATGCCGGGTGCCGCATGCCTTTGTAGTGGGGCAGCGTGCGTAGCGGGCGCGGGTCTTACAACAGTGGCATTTCCAGAATCTGCGTATGCGTCGCTTGCGACAAATATGCGCGAAATAATGCTTTTGCCACTGCCGGAAATTGACGGTAAGCTCGCCGCCACAGTTCAATGCATGTCGGCACTTCACCCGTACATTTCAAAGGCCGATGCTGTTGTAATTGGTCCTGGCCTTGGTCAGTCTGAGGATGTTACTGAACTTGTTTTTGAAGTGCTTAAACTTGCCAAGTGCCCAGTTGTAATTGATGCTGACGGTCTCAATGCTATTGCCGAGGATTTGTCAGTACTTAAGGGAGTTTCAGCTCCTATAGTTATCACACCACATCCAGGAGAGATGAGTAGACTTACAGGCCTTACTGTTTCAGAAATTGAGGAGAACAGAGAGGGTATAGCAGAGGAGTTTGCAAAGCACCACGGGGTAACTGTACTTTTGAAGGGGCCAGCCACAGTTGTCGCATCTCCGATTACTGAGGATGTATATATCAATACAACCGGCAACGTCGCCCTTGCAAAGGGCGGAAGCGGCGATGTGTTAGCAGGTATTATTGGATCGCTTCTCGCACAGGGCTTAGTTCCATATGACGCCGCTTGTTGTGGCGCATTCATCCACGGACACGCAGCCGACGTAGTTATAGGCGACACAAGTGTTGCCGGCCTTCGTGCATCAGACCTTTATGAGGGTGTAAAACGCACATATTTAGAACTTGAAATGTAAGAAAATAATCAAAAAATTAAAGACTGTAAAGCACGGTTGCTTTACAGTCTTTGTTTTTTGCCAAATATCTTTAATACACTTGTAATATAAAAGTTAGTTTGTTATAATATCAAAAT
>JAGHSI010000044.1 GCA_018065925.1 Candidatus Limimonas coprohippi | reverse complement strand
CGAACTTGTGAGTCGTAATGTTTGTTAAGGAAAGGTCTAACAACATAAAAAATAAGTTTGTTCTCAAGGTTATTCATATAGATACCGAAAGTAGCAATGAAAGCAATGAGAGCAATTTTAAGTACTTTAAGTAGAATCTTTAAAACTTTATCCATTATCATATGCTCCTTTCATTAATATCCTTCAGAGTCATCAAACTCAACGATTGTTGGGTCAAGTGGCTCTTCACCGAGAACAACTGACATATAGTCATTTATGCACTTACGCATATCCTGACGGGATACTGTACGGCTGTCTTCAAGGTCATGCTCAAGCCAAATCCAATGCATACCATATTCAGCTGCCTGCTCCTCAAGTGCTGCATGAACACCGTTCATGCCCTTGCAGGCAACGTTATCGTTGCATATGATCATGTCGCAATTAAAGCGTTTAGCCCAATCCCAGACAGCATTTATGTTATCCCAACCACCAACAGCATGATGGCGCATACATGAGCGCTGTGAGAACTCTGTAAGGTCACGCATTGCTTTAACTGGGTCCTCAGTGTCAATGTGGTTATAACCCATTGTTGAGTCCATATTAAGAATAATATTTATACCCCAACAGTTCTGTGCCCATGTTGGGAAGTCTGTGTAATAAACAGCAGATGGTCCCCAAAGGAATGCTCTGTGACGAGTTCTACCACCAAATGCTTGATATTTCTTGTCAACGCAGTCACGCATAATCTTGATAACCTTGCGGTCAACCTTGTTAAACATTGGCTCTGCGCCGTTTACGCTCTGCCACTCATAGAGCTTGTAGAGTGTCTCAGAAATACCATTAAGTGGTGAATATGGAGTTGCGAAAATATCCCACTTCTCCATCTCAATCTCATTCTGCTCATTCATGAGTTTTGCATGTTCAAAGAGCTTATTCCAGTCATATTTTACGCCATAAATATCCTCAATGAACTTCATTGAATCTTTGAGCACCTGCTCTGAGAAGTCTTTACCCTCCTCTTCCTGATGCTGCATTGCAAGTGTTACAGGGAAGTCAGGAAGGCCTATCCTACGGCGTTGGAAGGACGATGTAGCCTCAGACGCATTACAAGGCATGTTGGATGAGAGCATACCTCTACCCATAATTGGGAAAGCGTCATCTATAGCAACACCTGTCTCAGCAGAACAACGTGAGCAGACGTCAGCAGGAAGTCCCATGGACTCTGCAACGTCAATGTAATAAGGTTCAATATGCTGGTCAATATCGCAGATAATGAACTCTGGAAGTGTCTGAAGTGGAACTGGTGTAAGTCCAGGGAATCCCATCAAATAAAGTGGTGGGAGTGTCTCATCATATGGAATGATGTTGTCACTGTCAGGACCTCCACCGAGGCGCTTGTCGTTCTTTAAAACGAAAGCAATCTTTTTTGTAAGGCTAGCTGTAATAGCATGCATGTGAGCATTGGCGATTTTAAGTTCCTCGCCACGATAGCCTTCAAAAAGTCTATTTACGAAGATGAAAGTGCCGAGGTATGAACCCATCCAACGGTACTCCCAAAAGCCTTTAAGACAAGCAACAGGAGCAGATGCGACCATCTGTCCCATAGATCCAACATTTTTAAGCCATGCAACATAGTCACGAAGAGTATCTTTTGTTCCTCTCCACTCTCTGTACTTCTCTATTCCGTTTTTATCGTTATAACGTGTGCGTTGTCCGCCCTTGCCATTCTCTGCGAGCCAAATTGGGTCGTAGCGACGAAGAGCATAATCTATAGGAGCAACGAGAACGTCAGTTACTTTTGAAAAAACATCCATCTCTACTAACCTCCTATAGCCTTAATTTCAAGGGACTCAACAAATGCTTGGAAACGAGTTCTAAGCTGTCCCATTGAACCGAGCATGTACTCTTTTTCAATAGTACATACAGGAACTTTATACTGATTTGCAAGGATATTGCCGGCAAGAACTTTTTCATAGCTCCAGAACTCACAGAACTTCATCTGCTCGTAAATTACACCGTCAGCCTTAAAATCTTTATAAAGTTTCATGATTTCAGCAGTTCTCTGGTCGATTTTTTTACCGTCCATGAAACGTGCACACTGGTTAGTTTCAAGAAAATGTCTGCAGATGGCATCAAAAGCCTTCTCGCCTTCTCTTATCTCAATCTGTTCGCGGCCTGGGAAACTGCCGAAGCAATAACGGTCGGCAACAACCATAGCGCCACAGGACTCAACAAGCTTTGTAAAATCAGGGTCATCAATCTCTGAACCAGCGATAACAAGACGAGCTCTAAATGGGAATTCAGGCTCTGGTTTACGCGTTTTAATTTCAGCGAGTGTCTCCTTAAGATAAGGCTTGATGAGATAGTGAGGACATACTTCTGAGACAAGCTGAATTACGTGGAATTCATAGCCTGTAATTGGAGGATTGTCGAGTTTTCTAAACTCACCAATTTGAGTGATGATTTTAGAAATCTCGTTGTGATCCTTAATAGCAGCCTTTAAAGCTTTTTCAGATATGTCTACACCAAGATTCTCATTCAAAGGTTTAAGTACCTTCTCCATGAGCTGAACCTTGTAATAATCAAGGTTTGTGTTATCGCCCTTCATTGGTGGGTCGATGATAGTTGTGAAGAACTTTTCATTCTTTACAGGTTTGTAAAGGTCGAAGTGTTCTTCCATACGCTCCATTGTGGAACATGCCTCTGCTCCAAAGAGAGCCTCGAGGTAGTTATATCCACCCTCAACTGCACGCTCAAGAATCGAACGAGCATAAGGGCAGTTACGCTGTGTCATATAGTAATTTGCTACGTCTGTGGAAGTGCAACGAGGTGCACGAAGACGTGATGAGAAGCAACCTGGGAGATTAAGAAGTGTCTCCGGAATGTAATAACAGTTATATCCGAGAGGATGATTCCCCTCTTTAATAGCCTGATCTACAAGTTCATTTTTTGCCTCTTGTAGCAAATTTTCAAAATATATGAGGTGTTTTAAATCTTTCAAAAATATCGCCTCTCAATTTAAAAATCTGTTTATTTCTTTTTATTCTTACCTAGGTGCATCTCCTTCATACCCTCAACCTCATCACATACTGGCTTAAGTGCGCAATGAGCGCAGTCAGTATCAATACCATCAAGAATATGAGATAGTGCATTTGTAATATCTGAAACCTTGTTTGCAGTCTTATTTAACTCACGAATAAGTTCCTGGTCTGTAAGGAAAATTATACGAACACTAAGTACGTTTTCATTCTCCTTATAAGCTTTAACATAGGTGTTTCCTATCTTTTTAAAGCTTATTCCCTTTGAAACCGCCTCACGAGCAACGCGGACGCGCTCCTGGTTGCTCTCAGCAGATACACGTACCATATATCCGTCAGGATAAACATGGTAACGTACAAAGTCCATCTGCTGAATAGCAGCATGAGCGGCGTCTTCATCACCTATATCTTTTACTCCAAGTAAAACAACACGGGCAAATGAGACGTCACCACGAAGTTCATTTAAGTCTTTACCACAAAGGATGATTTCATCCTTTGGTACAAGGTCAGTTGTTGTTGTGACACAAGTAAAGTTTGCGGAAGGATTTCCGCTGCCACCGAGTTCAAAAGCCTGGTCGCTCTGCATAATAAGTTCGCTGCGCTCAAGATTTTTCCAACAGTCGGTGGCATCGTAATCCCACGTCTTAGTTGTAATACCAGCAATCTTTTCGTTTGTGTCTTTGATTATGGTATTAAACAGTTCCATTAGAACTTAATATCAACTGGCTTACGGTCAAATACCTTATTTACCTGAACGTATGCCCAACCCATAATTTTTTGGTCGAAGTTCCAGAAATAAACAATAAAGAGAATGCCAATAACTTTAGCAAATATTTTAACTACTTTTAAAACAATATTTAAAAGAGCATCCATAATGCATGTCTCCTTTCAATTATGCTTTAGCCATACCCTTCTGGCGTGCATATTCAGCAGCACCAAGAGCACCCATGAGCTGTGGGTCAGTCTTAAGTTCAATAACCTTGAGCTTAAGAACGTGCTCGATAGCAGCCTTAAGGCCGTCGTTCTTTGCGCAACCACCTGTAAGTGTAATGCTATCTGTAGCGCCAGCCTTCTTAGCCATTACGAAGCATCTCTTTGCGATAGCCATCTGGATACCAGCAGCAATCTCATCAGTTGGTTTACCCTCACCTACGAGTGTGATAACTTCTGACTCAGCAAATACTGTGCACTGTGCTGTGATTGGAATAACGTTCTTAGCTGTCAAAGAGAGCTTTGAGAACTCTGGAAGTTCCATCTCAAATGCACGAGCCATTGCCTCGTAGAAACGGCCTGTACCAGCTGCGCACTTATCGTTCATTGCGAAGTTCTTAACTGTACCGTCTGTGTCGATAGCAATACCCTTAACGTCCTGACCACCGATATCGATGATAGCCTTAACTGATGGGTCTGTTACGTGTACGCCCATAGCGTGGCAAGAAATCTCAGAGATGTTCTCGTCAGCGAATGGAACCTTGTTACGGCCGTAGCCTGTACCTACGAGGTATGTAAGGTCCTTTGATGACTTGAGGTCAGCTACCTTGCCTACTACCTCTTCCATAGCCATGATAGCGCTCTGCTCTGAGTTAATCTTGCTACGAAGAGTTGTGTCGGCAACGATTTTGCCGT
>JAGHSI010000053.1 GCA_018065925.1 Candidatus Limimonas coprohippi | reverse complement strand
GCACTATGCTCTCCCTGGTCAGATATATGCAGTACTTACTATGGCGTTGGTTGGTTATGTTGAAGAAGTAATATTTCGTGGCTTATTATTCAAAGCGATAGAGAAAGATAGTGTGAAACAGGCGATTATAATTTCTGCAGTCACTTTTGGAGCTGGCCATATCATAAACTTACTTACAGGTCATGCTACATTCGACACCCTTTTGCTGATAGCATATGCAATAGCAATTGGCTTTGCTTTTGTAATGGTATTTTATAAGAGCAAGAGTATATGGCCTTGTATTATTACGCATAGTTTTATTGATGTAGCATCAAAGTTTTCAGGGGAAAGTTCTAAAACACTCGATATTGTAATATCAATTGTGATTATCGTTGTAGCCGGTGGTTATGCTTTATATTTAGGTGGAAAGACTACAAAAGAACATTTAAAAATGAACCCTGGTAAGTGCTGAAAATGTAGTATTTATCATAAAAAGAGTTGACAACTTTTTTGACTCTACTTTGCGTAGGTACACTAATTTAGTGTGAAAGTATAAAATGACTGCATGGAGGTAAAAATATATGAATCAATATGTAACCGGTGCAGTTATTAAAGAATTGCGAGAGAAAAATTCTTTGACACAAAGTGAATTAGCAGAAAAACTTAATGTATCAGACAAAACAGTATCGAAATGGGAAAGGGCTAAAGGATATCCAGATATTTCTCTACTTGAACCAATTGCAAAGGCTTTTGGGATATCCATTACAGAACTCTTATCAGGCAATGCAATTACAAATATGAATGTATCTGCCAATATGTTGCGGTCAAAATTTTATGTGTGTCCGGTATGTGGTAATGTTATTCATAGTATGGGAGAAATGGTGGTTACCTGTCATGGAGTGCAGTTGTTACCGGAACAGGCAGAACTTTCTGATGAGAATCATATGATACTTATTGAAAGAGTAGAAGATGAGTATTATGTACAAATTAATCATGAAATGACAAAGAATCATTACATTTCTTTTGTGGCTGCTTTATCATCTGATGGTATGCAAATCGTTAAATTGTACCCAGAAGGTAAGTCTGATTGTAGGTTGAAAATAAGAGGTGTAAAAAGAATTTATTGTTTCTGCAATAGAGATGGCTTGTTTTATATCGATGTGAACAAATAATAGATGGAAAAGACAAGCAATATGATGATAGGTCAGAACGATAAATTTAGATTTGTAGAAGAAAACTCTTTACAGATTATTTTTATTGGTGGTTCAGAAGAAATCATCCAAGAAATTTCAAATGATGTATGTGCTTTCTTTAATCAAGAAAGTGTCATTGTCAAATTTGTTATATTTGCACGGAAAATTGGTTTCAAGTTTTACTTTTCTTTTTCTATTAATATAGGCGGTGTTGTGGTAGAATATATTTCACTCCCCTTAAAAGAGAAGGTTTTGTTCAAATGAGTTATAAAATGAATTCTGCAGTTTGGAACGGCGTATTTGTTGTACCAAATTGTGTTGTAGATGAACATATTAAAAAGGCGGGAGGACAGCAAGTCAAAGTCCTCCTTTTTTTGTTGCGCCATAATGGTGATCTTTTGGATGCAAAAGCTATCGCAAAAGGTACAGGAATGGACGTCGGCGACGTTAAAGATGCAATGCAGTACTGGAAGGAAGTTGGCCTCGTATATGAGGACGGCGAGACACCTCCAGAGGTTGCTGCTGCAGAGAAGTCTATTTCAATTCTTAAGGCTCTTCCAGACGTCGTTCCATCTTACGAGCAGGTCGCAGCAAGAACTTTGGAAGATGCAAATTTAAGAGCCTTATTTAACGAAGTTCAGTTGAAACTCGGCAGAACAATCGGAAGTGGCGAGCAGGCCCAACTTCTTATGATGCTTGATTATTATGGACTTCCTGTTGAAGTAATTCTAACTTTGATTGAATTCTGTGTATCAAGGGAGAAAACAAACTTCTCATATATTGTAAAAGTTGCAAAGGACTGGGGAGAACGTGAGATTAACACACTTGAAAGAGCTGATGCTTATCTCCGTGAACTTAAATCAGATGAACGTCTTTGGAAAAAGTTTGTATCAAACTTTACAGTTAACGCTCCTAATTATACCGAAAAAAGATTTACTTTCTTAAAACATTGGCACGTGGATAACAAGCAGTCAATTGAACTGATTCTCTATGCCTATGAGATTATGATTGAGCGAATTGATAAAGTGAGTTTTAATTATATGAATTCTATTCTTGAGTCATGGAAACAGGATGGCATTAAGAAACCACAGGATGCCATGATTGCTGCCACTAAGAGAAGAGATAATCTTTCTGGATCAGCATCAAAGACTAACACTTCATATGATTCTGAAAAGGTAAAAGAGAGGGCACAGGCCCCTATTGAATACAAACGAAAGAAGAGGGAGGAATAAGTATGCCAACAAATCTTGAAAGAGCAAAGCTTGTAATTGATTCAAGACGTGAAAACGCTGAACTCAGCGCAGAGAAGAGACGCCTTGAACTTGAGACGGTTTCTCCTGAACTTAAAGAAATTAATCAAAAAATCTCAAGAGCTGGTTTGGATGCTTTAAAGGCTATAGGTGCTGGCGCAGATAGCGCTAATCTTATTCAAAATCTTGCAAAGCAGAATCTCGCACTTCAAGCAAAACGTACTGAAATACTTGCGAGCCTTGGCCTTCCCGCCGATGCTTTAGATGTACACTATACATGCCCGATCTGTGAGGATATGGGAGTAAAAGATGGATATTATTGTGAATGCTTAAAGGCGCTTGTAAAACAGTTCCAGTTTGAAAATCTCTGTAGTTGTGCTCCTGCAAAGGGTTCTACATTTGCAAACTTCAGCCTTGATTATTATAAAGGGGAAGCGCGCGAGCGTATGGAACAAATTTATAATTACTGTAAATCATGGGCTGCAGATTTTGATAGAAACTCAAATAGCATCTTAATGTATGG
The DNA here is from genome assembly GCA_018065925.1 of Candidatus Limimonas coprohippi. Taxonomy (GTDB): domain Bacteria; phylum Bacillota; class Clostridia; order Oscillospirales; family Acutalibacteraceae; genus UBA1227. The sequence goes on along the minus strand of JAGHSI010000053.1, from coordinate 13,523 downwards.
ACAAACAGGTCTTGGAAAGACACATCTTTCACTTGCTATAGCAAATGAAGTTGTTGCAAAGGGCTATAACGTAATCTATGCAAGTTCTGGAAATCTCTTTAATAAACTTGAAAAAGAGAGCTTTGGCAGACTTAAGACGGATGAGTCACCAGAAGAGGCAGTTCTCACTTGTGATCTTTTGATTCTCGATGATTTGGGCTCTGAGTTCACAAAACCATATGTTGTTGCAGAACTCTATAACATTATAAATTCAAGACTTCTCTCAGGTCTTCCAACAATAATTAGTACAAATCTCCTTTATGATGAGATAGGTGATAAATACAATCCTCGTGTTTACTCACGCCTTATTGGTGATTATCAGATGCTTGAATTTTTGGGCTCTGATATTAGACAACTTAAAAGCTAATTTGTTGCAAAGGATTATTTTAAATGGATATTATTGCTAGCATAACTGATCAATTTAAATTACAACGTTGTCAGGTTGAAAATACTGTTAAGTTAATTGATGAAGGGAATACTATTCCCTTCATTGCTCGTTATAGAAAAGAGGCACACGGAGCACTTGATGATCAGACTCTCCGTGAGATCTCTGAAAGACTTGAATATCTCCGTAATCTCGACAAGCGTCGTGAGGAGATTTCAAAGTCAATTATCGAACAGGAGAAAATGACAGAGGAACTTCAAAATCAAATCGAAAATGCAGCGACTCTTGCAGAACTTGAAGACCTCTATAGACCTTATAAACCAAAAAGAAAAACTCGTGCTTCAGTTGCTAAAGAAAAAGGTCTTGAGCCTTTAGCCAAGGCAATTTTTGAACAAAAATCAGGGGTTGACCCTTTGGTTTTGGCGCCTGATTTTGTAAATCCAGAAAAGGGCGTTGAGACAGTTGAAGATGCCCTTAAGGGTGCGTCAGATATTATCGCAGAAGATATCTCTGATAACGCTGATATTCGTCGCAGACTCCGTAATCTCTTCTCTGGGTTTGGTGTTATAACTTCAAAAGCGAAGAAGGACGAGGATAGCGTTTATTCAACATATTATGATTTCTCCGATAAAGTTGAAAAAATTGCAGGACATAAGATCCTTGCTATTGACCGCGGAGAAAAAGAGGGCTTCCTTAAAGTATCTGTAACTCTTGATAGACCAAAAGCAATTTCAATAATTGAAAAGGTGACGTTGAAAGGTGCTGGACCTTGTACTGATTTTGTAAAAGCAGCTGGCGAAGATGCATATGATAGACTCATATTCCCATCTGTTGAGAATGAAACGCGTACAATGCTCACAGATAGGGCGGCAACAGCTGCTATTAAAGTATTTGCACAGAATCTTAGACCGCTTCTTATGGCTCCTCCTATTAAGGGAAAGGTGTGCTTGGGACTTGATCCCGGTTATAGAACCGGCTGTAAGGTTGCTTGTGTAGATGCAACTGGTAAGGTACTTGATACAGGTGTAATTTATGTGACTCATAGCGAGGCGCAAAAACTTGATGCAGAGAGATTTATCGCTGGACTTATTAAGAAACATAAGGTTGATATTATCTCAATTGGTAATGGTACTGCTTCAAAAGAAACTGAAATTTTTGCTGCTGAATTAATTAAGAAAATCCCTGAAAAAGTTTCATATATGGTTGTTTCTGAGGCGGGTGCTTCTGTTTATTCAGCTTCAAAACTTGCTGCTCAAGAATTTCCTCAATATGATGTTTCACTTCGTTCCGCTGTATCTATTGCACGTCGTCTTCAGGATCCACTTGCAGAACTTGTAAAAATTGAACCTAAGGCAATTGGCGTTGGTCAATATCAGCATGATATGCCAAAGAAGGAGCTGGAATCAGCTCTTGATGGTGTAGTTGAGGACTGTGTAAACTCTGTTGGTGCAGATCTCAACACAGCATCACCTTCACTTCTTTCGCACATCGCTGGTATCAACGGCACAATTGCTCAGAATATCGTTACATACCGCGAAGAAAACGGTGCTTTTGAGAGCCGCGCAGCTTTGAAAAAAGTTCCAAAGCTCGGTCCAAAAGCATACGAGCAGTGCGCAGGTTTCCTTCGCATCGCAGAATCAAAGAATGTTCTTGATAACACAGGCGTTCACCCTGAGTCATATGATGCAGCAAAGACTCTCCTTACTCTCTGCGGATATGAACTCAAAGATGTTAAGGCTGGAAATATTCCAGAACTTCACGACAGAATTGAGAAGCAGGGTTATGCAGCTCTCGCTGAGAGACTCTCAATTGGTGAGCCAACACTTCACGACATTGAGAATGAACTCCTAAAGCCGGGCCGTGACCCACGTGATGAACTTCCACCGCCACTTCTTCGCTCTGATGTTATGGAGATGAAGGACTTAAAGCCTGGCATGGAACTCAAAGGTACAGTTCGTAACGTAATCGACTTCGGCGCTTTTGTTGACTTCGGTGTTCACCAGGACGGCCTTGTTCACATCAGCCAGATTACTGATAAATATATCAAACACCCATCAGAAGCACTCTCTGTTGGCGACGTAATTACAGTTCGTGTACTTGACGTCGATCTTCAGAAGAAACGTATTGGCCTTACGATGAAAGGGGTTGCTCAATAATGAAACTTGAGGTTAAAAATATCACCAAGTCATTTGGTGATAAGGAGGTACTTAAAGGTGTATCTTTCCATGTCGAGAGTGGTGCAGCTTTAGGTCTTCTCGGTAGAAATGGTGCAGGTAAAACTACCACCATTCGTATTATTATGGGTCTCTTTGAGCCAAACTCAGGTGAGGTACTTCTCGACGGTAAGCCACTTGATATTAGAGAGGCGAATGTCGGATACATGCCAGAGGAGAGAGGCCTCTATCCAAAGAAGACTGTCATTGAACAGCTGGCGTATTTTGGTGAACTTCGTGGCATGACAAAGCAGGATGCTATAAAGAGTGCTGATGCTCTTCTTGAAAGGCTCGACATGACAGAGTATAGAGGTGCAAAGCTCTCAACTCTCTCAAAGGGTAATCAGCAGAAGATTCAGCTTGTTGTGACCTTGATTAACGACCCAGATATAGTTATTTTGGATGAGCCATTCTCAGGTCTTGATCCAGTCAATGCTATGCTCCTCAAAGATATTGTCAAAGAGCAGATTGAGAAGGGTAAGATTGTTATTTTCTCAAGTCATCAGATGAACTACATTGAGGAATTCTGTAACGAGATAGTAATCTTAAACTCCGGTGTTATCGCAGTTTCCGGTGCTATTAAGGACATTAAAAAGTCCATGTCCCAGAGTAAAGTATTGCTCTCGCTATTAGATAAGGGCAACCTCTCTGAAAAGCTTAATGAATCCACAGTCATCTCATCTTTAGAGGATGATGAGGAGGGCTTGGTTGTTACACTTAAACCAGAATCATCTGTAGATGACCTCATTAAAGTTGTGACAAACAGTACTGCAAAAGTAAATGAGATAAAGGCTTTAGAGCCTTCACTTGCCGAGATATTTGTTGACTATACGGAGGTGGACTCATGAAACAGTTTTTGACAGTTTTTAAGTTTGAACTCCTTGGTCAATTGAAGAATAAAATTGCTATTGTCATAACAGCAGTTATTGTAATTGGTTTGGCATTGGTTCTCTCATATCCTCGTTTTAACATTGAACCTTTAGAGGATAAGCACCTTAAAGAGGTGGCTCTTGTAAATTCATCCTCAATGTCAGATGAGGTTTTAAAGCCTGCCTTTGAGAATGCATTTTCTAAGGAGGCAGGGTACAATTTAACCTTCCTTGTTCCAGAGGATGAGCTCAAAACATTGGTTTTAAATGACGAGTATGATGCAATAATTGAAATTATTGGACCAACATCTATCAATTATGTTGTTAAAACTGTTGGTCTCTATGACTATGAGACGAGCATTGCATCTGAAACTTTAAAGAGCTTATATCAGTACAACACCTTGGCTGAAATGGGTCTCTCTGAAGAGGAAGTAAACCAGTTCTTTAGCTCAAATATTGACGTTAACACCATTGTTACTGGAAAAGATCAGACGACAAGTTTCTGGTACACATATGTTATTGTCATGATTTTATATTTCGTACTTTTAATATACGGACAGTTTGTTGCAACTTCAGTTGCAGGCGAGAAAAGTTCAAGGGCAATGGAGGTTCTTATCACCTCTGCAAAGCCTATGAATCTCATGTTTGGCAAGGTGCTTGGTTCTGGATGTGCAGGCCTTATTGAGCTTCTCATCATTCTTGGTTCTGCAATTGGATTCTATAAACTGAATGAGGATGTTATAACTAATGATATTGTCTCCTCAGTTTTCGGCATTCCAACATATGTCGCATTGATGACCATCCTCTTCTTTATACTTGGATATTTCATCTTTGCATTTATGTATGGTGCTGCAGGTTCCCTCGCTTCAAGAACAGAGGACATCAGCGCACTTGTTATGCCTGTTATGGTACTCTTTATGATTACCTTCTTCGTCGCTATCATCGGCATGAACAATGGTTCTGTCGATGAGCTCTATTTCAAAGTCCTCTCATTTCTACCAACATTCTCTTCAATGCTTATGCTTGTTAGAATTTGTATGGGTGAGGTTGCGACTTGGGAAATCATACTTTCAGTAGTAATTCAACTCATATCTATTCTGGGCCTTGGAGTACTCTGCTCAAGAATTTATAGAGCAGGAATCCTTATGTATGGCAACACTCCAAAGCCTAAAGATATTTGGAGAATAATCACTTCGGAGGCAAAATGATGGAAAGAATTGCAAGTTTTTCAATTGATCACGATAAACTTCAAAAGGGTGTATATGTATCCCGTGTTGACGGCGATGTAGTGACTTATGACATTCGCATGAAACGTCCAAACTTAGGTGATTATCTCTCAAATGGAGCGCTTCATACTTTTGAACATCTTTTTGCAACATATGCGAGAAACAGTGAGGTTAAAGACTCGGTAATATATATCGGTCCTATGGGTTGTAGAACAGGATTCTATATGCTCCTTCGTGATGATGTTGAAAAGGCAGATGTATTAAAACTTCTTCTTGAGTCTTTCGCTTTTATTAGGGACTTTGAAGGTGAAATCCCTGGAGCTAAGCGAAAAGAATGCGGTAATTATTTGGAGCATGATCTTGATGCTGCAAAGGTTGCAGCAGTCGATATGCTCGATGTTCTAAAAGATTGGAATGAAGCGAAGTTTGACTATAACTACGAAAAATAAGTAATAATTAAAGCGTTGTGTTTTGACACAACGCTTTTTGTTTTATCGTTTTTATGTTTTATTTTATGTAATGATATCGTTTGTTGTTCTTTATTACTACAGGAACTGCAATGAAAATAAATATGATTTCTATAACGAGCTGGGACAACCAAATTCCGTTAAGCCCCAAAAAGTTTGGTAAAATATAGAGTACAATTATAGGGAGTACAAAACTCTTTAAGAATGAAAGTAATGCGGATAACCACCCGTTTCCTAAGGCTGTGAAAAGAGTAGATGTAAAGCCTGTAGCGCCCATAGTTAGAATGGCTATGGCGAATAATCTAAATCCGTGAACGGTCATGTTGATTAGAGTTTCGTTGTTGTTTGCAAATACCATTGAAAAAGGTCTTGCAAAAATATGCCCAACGGTAAGAAGAATAGCGCCAAATGCTAATAATAAGCCAATATCTTTTTTGAAAATATTTTGAAGTTCTTTAAGATTTTTTGCCCCGTTATTATAACTGATAATTGGAGCGCTAGCCATTTCAAGACCCAAAAAAATTGATAGGAAAATAAATTCAATATACTGAATAATTCCGAATGAATTGACGCCATCTTGGCCCGCAAGTTCAATAAGCTTCAAGTTGAAAAGAATTATAATAATACTTAATGTTAGGTTGTTTACAAACTCAGAAGCACCGTTGGTACAAGTTTTTAATAATACTTTTCCTTCGAATTTTGTCTTTCCAAGTTTTAGATAACTATCATTCTTTTTCATGAAGTAAATGAGGGGTATAATTCCGCCCAAAAATTGGCTTATTCCTGTCGCTAGAGCGGCGCCGAAGGTTCCCCATTTAAAGACGACAATAGCGAAATAATCAAGAACAAAATTTCCGACTCCAGCGCATATTGTCGCGATTAATCCAAGCTTTGGTTTCCCTGCTGTTGAGCATAGAGATTGGAACATATTTTGTTCGAGAAAGAACGGTGTAAAAAAGAATAAAACCGAAAGGTAAACGATGCAGGTGTCTAGCAATTCTCCCTCTGCTCCGAGAGCAGCTGAAAGACGAGCTTTAAAAAGATAACCAATGACGCCAAATGCTATACCTACGACGATTGAGGTGTATACAATCAATGAAAAATATCGCCTTGCTCTCCCCTCGTTTCCTTCTCCGAGAGCAGTTGCGATTATAGCATTTCCGCCGGTTCCAAAGACGAAACCTATGCCACCAAAAATCATAATAATAGGCCAGGTTAAATTTATTGCTGCAAAAGGTATTTCACCGACGAAATTTGTGACAAAGAATCCATCTACGCAGCCGTAGATAGAAGTGAAAAGCATCATTATTATTGATGGATATGCAAATTTTAATAACTTCCTTAAAGTGAAGTGGTCTGATATTTCAATTTTCATAGCAAGTGTACTCTAACACATTCTGTTGATTAACGCAAACGAATGTGTTAAAATATACTGTATTTTTGTATATTAAAGAGGTAATTAATTAATGAAACACGTAGATATTATTGAGGTAATGACCGACAAGGAATATGTCGGTAAAGAAGTAACTGTTTGTGGTTGGGTTCGTACAGCTCGTGATTCTAAGACTATGGCTTTTATTGAGCTTAACGACGGTACAACTCTTAAACATATTCAGCTTGTAGTTGACAAAGAGACATTTGGCAAGGCAGATAAGATGGCCGAATTTACAAAACTCGGATCTTCTCTCAAGGTTGTTGGCACTGTTGTACCTTCTGCTGTAGCACAGGACGGCGGTGTTGAAATCAACGTTGCTGATATTGAACTTCTTGGCGCATGCCCAGAGGATTACCCACTCCAGAAAAAACGCACAAATCTCGAAACACTTCGTACAATGCCTCATCTTCGTGTTAGAACAAATACATTTAATGCTGTTTTCCGTGTGCGCTCTGTACTCGCTGCAGCAATTCATGAATACTTCCAGGATAGACACTATGTTTATATAAACACTCCGCTTATCACAGGCTCTGACTGTGAGGGCGCTGGTGAGATGTTCAAAGTTACAACTCAGACTTTTGATGATGCTGCAAAATATGAATCAGCAGCAGAATATTATGCCGATGACTTCTTTGGCAAATCAGCAGGCCTCTCAGTTTCAGGCCAGCTTGAGGGCGAAGTTGCCGCTATGGCATTTGGTAAGATTTATACTTTTGGTCCTTCATTCCGTGCAGAGAACTCTAATACAACAAGACACGTTGCAGAGTTTTGGCATGTTGAACCTGAAGTTGCATTTGCCGAGCTTCCTGACATCATTGAGATGGCAGAAGACATGATTAAGTACATTACAAAGGCTGTAATGGACCGCTGCCCTACAGAGCTCGACTTCTTTGAGAAGTTCTTTGAAAAAGGACTTCGTGAAAAGCTCACGAATGTTATCGAGAGTGATTTTGAAATTCTCGATTATACAAAGGCCATTGAAATTCTTGAAAAAGCAGATGCTGATTTCAAGTACCCAGTATCATGGGGCTGTGACCTTCAGACTGAGCATGAGAGATATATTACAGAGGAGGTGTTTAAAAAGCCGGTATTTGTAACAAATTATCCAAAAGAGATCAAGTCGTTCTATATGAAACAAAACCCAGATGGAAAGACAGTTGCTGCAACTGATCTTCTCGTACCTGGAATCGGCGAAATCATTGGATGCTCAGAGCGTGAAGCTGATTATGAAAAGCTTCTTGAGGCAATGAATGTTCGCGGAATGAATCTTGATGATTATAAAGACTACATTGATCTCCGTAAGTTTGGTTCAGTTCCACATAGTGGATTTGGACTTGGCTTTGAGCGTATGCTTATGTACGTTACAGGAGTACAAAATATTCGTGATGTTATCTTGTTCCCAAGAACAGTTGGTAGCATCCGCTAATCTTAGGAGGAAAAGCCATGGCTTTTTGTATTATTACAGACTCAGCTTCAGACGTTCCAAAGAGCGTTATTGATGAGTACAATTTATTCGTAATGCCTACCCCAGTTACCATTGATAACGAAGATCTTCGTGATGGTAAGACGATTTTCCCTGAAGAGTTTTATAAGATTCAGGCTGAGGGCATTAAAGAGATTAAGACATATCATATTTCTGAACTCATGTTCCAGGAATATTTCACAGAATTTGCAAAGCGTGGGGATGAAGTACTTTATATCTGCTTCTCAACAGGTATCGCTGGTACTTTCCAGGCTGCAACTCTTGCAAAGCAGGAAGTTCTTGAAGAATATCCTGATTTTAAAATTACAATTATCGATTCAAAATGTGCATCAATCGGTTATGGTCTTGTAACCGAGAGACTTCTCAAAATGCAGAAGAATGGTGCGCCGAAAGAACTTATCATTGAAGCGGCTCACTTCTTCTGTGAGCATATGGTTCACGTTGTAGCAGTACAGACACTTGATTATCTTTATGCAGGTGGCCGTGTAAGTAAGACATCATTTGTTGTTGGTGGAATGCTTGATATAAAGCCAATCCTTATGACAGATGAAAATGGTTCACTTAAGGCTGCTGAAAAAGCTCGTGGCTGGAAGAAGGCTATGGCTCGTATCGTAGACCTCATCGGTGAGAATGGTGTTGAACTTGATAAGCAGGTTATCGGCATGTGCTATGGTACAGATAAGGCTTCGTTTGACGCTGTTAAGGCTGAACTCATTGAGAAGTACAAAGTTCGCGGTGTTGTTGAGACACAGGTAGGTTGTGCAATTGGTGCGCATACAGGTGGCTCTATTGTTGCTGCTGTATGTCTTAACGCCTATGAACCAAAATATGACGAGTATTTAAAATAAACTAAACTTTTGAAGGCGAAGGTTTAACTTATGAATTTCTTTACTAAACTTGGTGACCTTTTCTATAAGATAAAGGATGCTATTGAAGATTTCATTTTTGATTTAAAAGAAAAAATTGAAAAGAAACTCGCGGAAAGAAAAGAAAAAAAGGAAAGTGAAACTCCTGCTGATGCAGAGGGTGAAAAAACCTTTGCTTTACTTCTTGATAAAAGAAAAATAATCGCTATTGTTCTTCTGCTGATTTTCTTAATCTCGCTCGTTGCTTGCGTAAAGACTAAGCATGATAAGTCATCTGGAAAAACAGGGAATAGCGGTTCTGATGCTGCAGATGCTGATTTGGAGGATCCAGACGCATGGTGGAAAAAATATTCACAGGGCGATGCTGAGATGCCTGGTTCTAAGCTCACGAAGGCTAATGAGATTTCATGGAGTCCAGTTGATGGTGCTGTCGCCTATAATGTTTATCGTGCGGATGAAAAGGATGGCGATTATATCTGCATTGCTGTAGTAACAGAGACTAAGTATACAGATACAACTGCTGAAAATGGTAAGAAGTATTACTATAAAACTACAGCTATTAAGGCAGTAAAAGAAAAGAAGAATGGTACAACTGCTCTCGTAACAAGAGAGGTTACTATGGCTCCTGATAAGATTAAGCAGGAGGTAGTAACTGTAAATAAGGAAAAAGAAAAAACCACTGCGAAGACTGTTATTGAAGTTACCGATGATAGCGGCAATACTGTTACAATTCCAGTTACTACTGATAAACATCCAGACGTAGCTGAATCAACAACAGATTCTGCTTCGACAACTGAATCCACAACAAAAGAGACTACAACTGAGACAACAACTCAGAGAGTAATCCCATCAAGCGCAGCTCCATCAACAAGGAGTACAAGGGTTAATAATGCCGCAACAAAGTTTAATGCAAATGCAGCAACAGAAGGCATAACAACACAGCAACTTGCAACTCTTTGCGGACAGGCAAGTGGTGTGACAAGTGGCGTTGCAAAAACCACAAATATCAAGGCTTTAAAAACTCAGCCAACAGGATATGACGAGTGCTATAAATTCACTGCGGACTATAGCGTGGCAAGAAATAGTGAAAGATACTTTGGATATGTCTTTAAAGTATCTGAAGGTACAAATCCCGCAGAGTTTGCACAGTTCCTTTCAAGCAATGCAGTTACATCATATTCATATACCGGTATTGGCTCAACGAAAATGAACTATAAAGCTACGGCTTATTATGACCAGTATGTATTCTTCATGGTTTCATATAACTAATTTGGAGGCAATTTGCTAAATGGATTTTAAGGGAAAGAAAGTACTTGTAGTTGGACTTGCAAGATCTGGCATGGCTGCCATTAAGGTTCTCAACACTCTTGGTGCTACAATTACTCTCTCTGAGTCAAAGAAAAAAGAGGACATTAAGGAACTTGATAAGTTGTTGGAACTTGGTGTGAATATCGTTGACCAGTCGCTTGAAGTGGCGGAAGGAAACTACGATCTTTGCGTTAAGAATCCTGGTGTTCATAATGACATTCCATTTATGGTTAGACTTTATGAACGTGGTATAAAAGTTATTACTGAGATTGAACTTGCTTTTGAGGTGGCAAAGCCACAACACTTTGTTGCCATTACCGGTACTAATGGCAAGACAACAACAAGTACGCTTTGCCACGAAATTTTAAGGGCAAAGTACGGTGAGAAGGCTCACCTCTGTGGAAATATAGGTATTCCTCTTTGTGAGATTGTCATGAATGAAAATCTCCTTAATGAGGAGGGCCACTTCATTACTCTTGAAATATCGAACTATCAGCTTGTAAATATTGATGAATTTCATCCTGATGTCGCAACTATTATTAACTTGACACCTGACCATATTGATGTTCATGGTACGCTTGACGCTTACTATAAAGCTAAAACTGAAGTTTATCGCAACATGACTAAGGCTGATACTTTTATCTTAAATAGCGATGATGCGACAGTTCTTGAATATACTGACAAGTATCCAATCCCTGCAACTGTAAAATCGTTTAGCCTTGATAATGAAGAAGCGGATAACTTTGTAAAAGACGGATTTATTTTTGTAAATGGAGAAAAGGTTTTGCCTCTTGAGGCAATTAAACTTCCCGGCAAACACAATCTTCAGAATGTTATGATTGCTGTGTCTATAGCAAAGACTCTCGGTATTGAAAATGAAATTATCGAGAAGGCCGTTAGCAATTTTATAGGTGTTGAACATAGGATTGAATTTGTAAGAGAGCTTCGTGGGGTTAAGTTTTATAACGACTCAAAGGGTACAAATACTGATGCTACAGTCACAGCACTTAAAGCTTTTGATAATGGTGTAATCCTTCTCGTTGGAGGATTTGAAAAAGGCCTCCCAATGGATGATGTTAAAGCAGAACTCGGTCCTGTTAAAAAAGTAATCGGCTTCGGTGCCTGTGGCCCACGACTTGTTCATGACCTTGTTGGGGATGAGGGTATAGTTGTTGAAACACTTCCAGAGGCTTTAACAGAGGCGACAAAGATTATGGAAAGTGGTGACACAGTTCTTCTTTCTCCAACAACCAGTTCTTTTGATCAGTACTCATGTTTTGAAGAACGCGGTGATCACTTTAAAAAACTCGTTAATGCTTTAGAATAAGGAAAATATTATGGCAAACAATAATTACATTGGCGTATTTGATTCCGGTATCGGCGGACTTACAGTAGTAAAGTCGATCGTCGAATCAATGCCAAATGAAAACATAATATATTTTGGTGACACAGCTCATGTACCTTATGGCACAAGATCGCCTCGTCAGGTAACCGAATATGTTTTATCTGATGTTAAGTTTATCAATACTTTTGATATTAAAGCGATTGTTATTGCCTGCAACACGGCCGATTCAATCGCCAGATCAAAAGTCGAGGAACTTTACGATCTTCCGGTGTTTGGTGTGGTTGATCCTGCATCAAAATGCGCGGCCGAGGCGACAAAGAATAATAAGATTGGCGTTATCGCTACCAACGCGACCATTAAGAGCGAAAGCTATAATAAGGCTATTGCAAAGTACAATGCTGACGCCGAAGTGTTCGGCGTACCTTGTCCTTTGCTTGTTCCGCTCGTTGAGAATGGTCGCTTCCAAAAAGGCGATATCGTAATTGAAACAGTACTTAGAGAATACCTTGATCCTCTTGTGGAGAAAGGCATTGATACTTTGGTGCTTGGATGTACACACTATCCACTTCTTATGGAAATAATTGAAGGTCTTTATCCTTCGATTAATATTATTAGTTCTTCGGGCGCTGCTGCTGAGACACTCAAGAAAAGTCTTGAAGAGAATGAACTTGTCTCAGATACAGAGAATCCCGATAAGAAATACTTTGTAAGCGATGATGCCGAAGGCTTCATGCGCCAGGCAAAAGTATTTATGGGCGATTCTCTCGGTGGCGAAGTAAAACAGGTTAACATTGATTAAAGAAATGAAAAGCAATCAGATTTTTAAAATTGTTGGTACAGATTATAAGGAAATGACTAAAGAGCTCTGCTTAAAGGCAGAGCTTTCTAGTATATTGCCACCAAAGGATAAAAAGATTGCCATCAAGCCAAATTTGGTGGTGGCTGGTCCAGCTGAACTTGGTGCCATTACTCATCCGGCTGTGGTTGCTGGTATTATTGAGTATCTCCATGAGAATGACTTTTATAACATAGTGATTATGGAGAGTTCGTGGTGTGGCGAGAGCACGGATGAAGCTTTTGTTGTTTCTGGATTTGAAAGTCTTTGTAAAGAGTACGATGTTCCATTTGTTGATATAAAAAAGGCCACAAGTCATCGAATAGACTGTGGTGGAATGGAACTTGAAATTACAGACGCTATAAATGATGTCGATTTTCTAATCAATGTACCAGTACTTAAAGGTCATTGTCAGGTAAAGATGACTTGTGCCCTAAAAAACCTTAAGGGACTTATTCCTGATGATGAAAAACGTAGATTCCACACGCTTGGTATTAATAAGCCGGTCGGCCATCTTGCGAGTGGTATAAAACAGGATTTTATCATTGTTGATAATATCTGTGGGGATCTTGATTTTGAAGAGGGAGGAAATCCAGTCACAAGAAATTGCATACTTGCAGCTTTAGATCCCGTTCTTGTGGACGCGTATGCATGTGAAAAACTAAAACTTTCTATCTCTGATATTCCGTATATTGGTATAGCAGAGGAACTTGGGGTTGGCTCCTCTGATCTTTCTAATGCAAAAATAATAAATCTTAGAGATGAAGAGGAAGCAATATTTTTAGGGGCATCTAAAATATTGGATGTAGCTTATGCTGCAGATGCAATTGATGCATGTAGCGCTTGTTATGGAAATTTAATTCCAGCCCTTTTTGAGTTGTCGGAAGAAGGCCTCCTCTCAAAACTTGATACTAAAATCGCTATTGGTCAAGCACACGAGGGAAAAACCGGAAAACTTGGCGTTGGAAAATGCACTTGTCTTTTCGATGATTGCATTATGGGGTGCCCTCCGACAAAGGAGCAAATATACAAAGGTCTGAAAGACTATATTT
>JAGHSI010000059.1 GCA_018065925.1 Candidatus Limimonas coprohippi | reverse complement strand
ATATAATTCCAGGCATGAATGAATTTATTGAGACATTAGGAAATAACATAAAACTCATCTGCTCCAGTGATCACGGATTTGGAACGGACGCCATCCTCCTTGCAAACTTTGCAAGTCCAAAGAAAAGCGACAAGTGCATTGACCTTGGAACGGGATGTGGCATCATTCCTTTTCTTTGGCTCCGCGATGGCGTCAAAGACATCACTGGCGTTGACATCCAGGAGAAAGCTATTGACCAGTTTAAAAGATCAAACGAACTTAACGGCAGTAACGTTACCGCTATCCTTGGAGACCTTAAAAATCTTAATCTCCCAAAGGGCTCATACAATGTCGTCACTATGAACCCACCTTATAAGCCGGCAGGTACCGGAATTCTCTCAGAGGCAACTCCAGAACAGATAGCAAGGCATGAGATTGCCTGTACTATAAAAGACGTCTGTGAGGCCGCAGAAAAGCTTCTAAATTTCGGTGGTAAATTCTGTATGTGTAACCGTCCAGAGCGCCTCAGCGACGTCATGTGCGAAATGAGAGCACACAACATTGAACCAAAGACATTGAGGTTTGTTCAAAAACAACCAAGCACTGCTCCGTGGCTATTTTTAATAGAAGGTAAGAAAGGTTCAAAGCCATTTCTTCAAGTTCTTCCCCCTCTCATTATTCAGGATGAAAATGGAAATGATTCAGAAGAACTTGTTTCTATACTTGGAAAATACAGAGACGAATAAATAAGGCTCCCTCATTGAAGGAGCCTTTTATTATTTATTGAATTGCTTTATAAATATCGCCTTTTTTCAAACCCGTCTGTTTTGCAACTGTCTTTGCGGCATCATTCTTTGACATGCCTTTTGAAACAAAGTCCTGTGCCATTATAACTGCACCCTCAAGAGTAACCTCTTCGGACTTATCCTCTTTCGCACCAGCGATAATTAAAACTATCTCACCTTTCAAGTTGTTATCAGGATAATCAATAACGGCCTGGCCAAGTGTTGTTTTAATTACTTCCTCATGTATTTTCGTGATTTCTCGCACTATAGCTATTTCGCGGTCTCCAAGCGTGCTGTAGAGGTCGCGGAGTGTAGCCGAGAGTTTGTGTGGAGCCTCATAAAAAATCATTGTGCGACGCTCAAGGCGGATATCATCAAGATGTTCACGACGCGACTTCTTATTAACAGATAAAAAGCCTTCGAAAGTAAAACGGCCATTATCCATACCTGAGATTGCGAGAGCGGTGGCGAAAGCTGTTGGGCCTGGAACAGACTCAACAGGTATGCCGTGCAAATGACACGCTTTTACAAGTTCCATACCCGGGTCAGATATAGCCGGCATACCAGCGTCCGAAACAAGGACGCAAGTTTCGCCACCCAAAATCTTACCGAGTATCTCGTCCTCCCTATCATACTTATTATGTTCATAGTATGAGACGAGAGGTTTTTTAATTTCAAAATGATTTAAGAGTTTTACAGTAACTCTGGTATCCTCCGCTGCGACAAAGTCGCATTCAGACAAAACGGAAACAGCCCTAGGTGAAAAATCGCCAAGGTTTCCTATAGGTGTTCCCATTACATAAAGTTTACCAGCCATAAAAACTCCAATTATACGTTAAATCTAAAGAGTACAACATCGCCATCCTGCATAACATACTCTTTACCTTCTGAACGGATGAGACCCTTATCCCTCGCTGCGGCAAGTGAGCCACAGTCAAGAAGTGTCTGATAGTTAATTACCTCCGCTCTGATGAAACCTCGCTCAATATCAGAGTGAATCTTACCAGCAGCCTTTGGTGCCTTTGTACCCTTTTTGATAGTCCAAGCACGAACCTCTGGTTCACCAGCAGTTAAGAATGACATGAGACCGAGAAGGTCATATGAGCGCTGAATCAAAAGATCAAGGCCACCTTTTTCAATGCCGAGATCTGAAAGGAACATCTCCTTCTCTTCCTTTGGAAGTTCAGCAATTTCAGCTTCCATCTGTGCACAGATTGGTAGTGTCTCTGAACCTTCCTCGTCAGCAATTGCCTTTACTGCTTTATAACGCTCGTTACTCTCTATTCCACCGAGGAAATCATCCTCGCCCATGTTACAAGCATAGATAACCGGCTTATATGTGAGAAGATTAAAGTCAACAAGGCTCTCCTCCTCATCAGGTGTGAGTTCAACTGTTCTTGCACACTTACCGTTACCAAGAGCCTCTTTAAATCTGCCTAAAATCTCAAGCTCTTTTGCAAGTGACTTATCACCCTTCATAGCCTTTTCAACACGAGTAATTCTCTTATCAAGAATTTCCATATCTGAAAGGATGAGTTCAAGGTTGATTGTCTCAATATCACGAGCAGGATCAATTGAGCCCTCAACGTGAACGATATCATCATTTTCAAAGCAACGTACTACGTGAACAATAGCATCAACTTCACGGATGTGTGAAAGGAATTTATTTCCAAGTCCTTCACCCTGTGCTGCACCTTTTACAAGTCCTGCGATATCAACAAATTCAACACTTGCAGGTACAACTGACTTTGGCTTGTAGAGGTCTACAAGCTTATCAAGGCGCTCGTCAGGTACAGCAACTACGCCAACGTTTGGTTCGATTGTGCAAAATGGGTAGTTGGCTGACTGCGCGCCAGCATTTGTTATAGCATTAAAAAGTGTACTTTTACCAACGTTTGGTAAACCTACTATACCAAGTTTCATTTAAAAACACCTTCAAATTTATTTCTGGTCGGAGTGAGGAGAGTCGAACTCCTGGCCTCTTGCTCCCGAAGCAAGCGCGCTACCATCTGCGCCACACCCCGTTGTAGTTAAGGAGCTTCACAAGGAAGCCCCTTTCTTTTAAATTATACTTCTACCAAAACAAGTCCTACTAACGTACCAATTAAGATAAAGAAAGCAGGAAGTTTTGAACGCCACATAAGAATGGCTTCTGGAATAAGCTCACCGAATACGACATAGAGCATTGCACCAGATGCAAATGCAAGTGAGAGTGCAAGCCAAATTGGACTGATGAGACCGAGTGAATAGCCTATTACAGCGCCTATTACTGTTGGTGCTCCCGAGAGCGCTGTTAAAAGAACAGCTCTCGTCTTACTCATTCCGCCAGTGATAAGTGGAACTGATACAGCCATACCCTCTGGAATATTATGAAGGCCAATTACAACAGCGAGAATAAGACCACTTCCTGCAAATACAGTCTCAGACTGACCTGCATATGAGGCACCAATTACCATGCCCTCCGGAAGATTATGAAGAGCTATGGCGCAAGCCATTACTACGCCGGCAATAAAGAGTTCATAGAACTTGCCTGTCTGTCTATTCTCCTTATGCTCCTTATAGTGATCGGAGTGGATAAGTTCATCGAGGTCATCTGCTGTCTTTGGGTGAGATTCATCGATGTGCTCAATCTCATGGTTTGTTGTTTTATCAATGAGGTAATTTAAGAGATAAATCACGCCATATCCAAACAAGACCCCGATAATAATAAACCAAAATGAAATAGGCTTGTCAGCACCCTCCGGCATTAGGGACTCAGGTATCAAGTCAAAGCAGACAACCGCCATCATAACTCCGGCAGCGAAGCTTAAAAGAAGGCTTACCACCTTCTTAGAATCACGACGAAGGATAGCGCCAACTAAACCACCGAGACCAGTACCGCCGATACCCGATATAGCTGTGATTATTACTATCCACCAAATAACACCCATATGCCCTCCTATTTCTGCCAAGTTGCAGGTTCAATACCAAATGTGTATTTTTTTGAGTAATCAGCACCTGCGCAGAGATCAAATGTCAAATCATCGATATTATAGACAACACTCCAGAGACTTGTTACACGATGCTTTAAGAGATGATGTCTATATTCAAGTTTGATGTGTTCAAGAAGAGACATAGCCTCGTCTTCAGTCATAATGCCGTTCTTTGGTTCAATATTATCGCGAATAGCGAAGTAGCGGCTGTAACCGAAGTTACCTTTCCTATCTCCTTCAGGAGCGGAAACGAGGAAGTTTGTAAGGTATTGATAATCCTTACCCTCCTCAGGTCTTATCACTACCATCTTATTATCAACATATTCGATGATGACGTTTCCGCCCTCACGGTCGATAATTTGATAATGATAGTTACAGCCGAGTACGTCATGCATATCATAGTTGTCAAGGAGTGCTATCGCCTCATCGACTGTAGCGCATTTGTCAAGTATTGCACGAAGTGCAAGTGTAGTGATTATAGGAGTACGACTTGTTGATTGTTTTGCTGGGATTCCCTTCTGCTCAAGAATGGAAATACAAAGGCCTTTTTCATTCATGCCATCCATAACAGCATAAGGAGCAACCAAAGTCCAAAAACGATCCTTATAATCTTTTGGTGTACGCTTAAATCCATATGACATAAAAAGCATATCGGCAATACCAACAGACTTGTATCCGTTTTCAGGACTACACCAAACAACCATACATGGTGAATCTTTATAGTCAAAATTTCTTGCAAGTATGCGCTTACCATCAGGAGTTTTAGCATTAAAACATGAACAAGCAAATCGTCCAGGCACCATAAGAAGCGGGATACCCGCTGTAATCTTCATAGTTGCTTTAATATAAAAATCCAATATTCCTTTTGCGCCTTTTTCAAGCATATAGTCAAGAAAGTATGGGTTCTTGTAATTCAACAAGTAAACACGGTCTTCATCTTGTAATTTGCAGTCTGCAAGTTGAAGAGACTCCATTGTTTTATTCAGTTTTTTTCTGCTAAATTCTTCCATTAAACCTATTCCTTAAATTATTTTTTAGCGATTACTTCTTTCGCAGCTTCTTTGATGTGATCTGCATCAAGACCGTAAATTTTAAGCATCTCAACAGCTGGACCTGAACCACCGAATGTGTCCATAACGCCAACTCTCTTTATTGGTGTTGGGCAGTTCTCTGAAAGTACTTCAGCTACTGCTCCACCAAGACCACCGATTACACTATGTTCCTCAGCTGTAACGATACATCCACATTCTTTTGCAGCTTTGATAACAATTTCTTCATCAAGAGGCTTGATTGTATGAATATTGATAACGCGAGCATTGATGCCTTCAGTTTTGAGTGCTTCTGCAGCAATAAGTGCCTCATTTACCATAAGACCTGTTGCGATAATAGCTACATCGTTACCAGAAGTAAGTTCTTTACCCTTACCCCACTCAAACTTATAAGATGCCTCATCAAAGATCTGTGGAACCGCGAGACGACCAAATCGCATATAAACTGGACCAACATAGTCAGCAGCAGCGAGTACAGCAGCTTTAGCCTCAACAGCATCAGCAGGGTTGATGATTGTCATACCAGGAATTGTTCTCATGAGAGCAATATCCTCGTTGCACTGGTGAGAAGCACCATCTTCACCAACAGAGATGCCAGCATGTGTTGCACAAATCTTTACATTTAAGTGTGGATAACCGATTGAGTTTCTAATCTGCTCAAAAGCACGGCCAGCAGCAAACATAGCAAATGAGCTTGCAAATACTGTGATACCAGAAAGTGAGAGACCAGCTGCAACACCAATCAAGTTACCTTCTGCAATACCAGCATTATAGAATCTGTCTGGGAAAGCCTTCTTGAAGACGCCTGTCTTTGTTGCGCCTGCAAGGTCAGCATCCATTACGATAACATTAGGGTTCTTTTCGCCAAGAGCAAGGAGACCGTCGCCGTAGCCGTCTCTAGTAGCTTTCTTAATTACGTCTGCCATATTAGAGCGCCTCCTTAAGTTCTGCCATAGCCTGGTTGTACTGATCCAAATCAGGAGCCTTACCGTGCCAGCCTACTTGATTTTCCATAAATGAAACGCCCTTACCCTTTACTGTCTTAGCGATGATAGCAGTAGGAGCGCCTTTGAAGTTTTCTGCCTTTTCAAAAGCATCATCAATCTGATCATAGTCATGACCGTCAATGTTGATAACGTTAAAACCAAAAGCTTTAAACTTCTCGTCGATTGGGTATGGTGAGTTAACCTCTTCGATTGTTCCGTCAATCTGAAGGTTATTATTATCAACAACTACTACAAGGTTATCAAGTTTCTTTGCGCCAGCAAACATAGCTGCTTCCCAAACCTGACCCTCTTCAATTTCACCATCGCCAAGGATAGTATAAACTCTGTATGACTTGTTGTTAATCTTTGCACCAAGTGCCATACCAACTGCAACAGAGATTCCCTGACCAAGAGAGCCTGTGCTCATGTCAACACCAGGTGTCATGTGCATTGATGGGTGACCCTGAAGACGTGATCCCGGCTTTCTCAAAGTCTTAATTTCATCTTCTGGGAAAAATCCGCGAAGAGCAAGTGCACCATAAAGAGCAGGTGCTGTGTGACCCTTTGAAAGAACGAAGCGGTCTCTGTCCTCCCACTGTGGATTTTGTGGATCAACGTTCATCTTATGCATGTAGAGATATGTCATAAGATCTGAAACAGAGAGTGATCCACCCGGATGTCCTGATTTCGCATTGAATGTTCCTTCGATAACACTCATACGAACTTTTACGGCATCTTTTTGGAGTTTTGCCTTGAGTTCTGCATTCATTTGTTATCCCTCAATTTCTTTAAAAATTTTTCGAAATAATCAGGGAGAGGCGCCTCAAATTCGAGGTATTCACCAGTCCGAGGATGTATGAATCCTATCAGCCCAGCATGCAAACACTGGCCCATTAATTCCTTAGGAGTATTCTTAGGTCCATATACAAGGTCACCAGCGACAGGATGTCCTCTATAACTCATATGGACACGAATTTGGTGAGTGCGTCCTGTTTCAAGTTTGCACTCAACTAAAGTATAAGTCGAGAAGCGTTCCAATACAGTAAAGTGTGTTGTGGCGTTTCTCGAGTTTTTGTCCGTGACAGCCATTTTCTTTCTGTCTTTAGGACTGCGTCCGATAGGGGCGCTAATAGTGCCCTCATCGTCCTTAATATTTCCATGAACAACTGCTTTATACTTACGTGTAAAAGAGTGTTCCTTAATTTGCTCTGCAAGATTAATATGCGCAAAGTCATTCTTTGCAACTATCAAAAGACCACTTGTATCCTTATCTATGCGATGCACAATACCAGGCCTTATTACACCGTTTATACCGGAGAGAGAATCACCACAATGAAACATTAATGCATTAACTAATGTCCCATTAGGGTTACCTGGTGCCGGATGAACGACCATACCTTTTGGTTTGTTTACCACTAAAAGGTCATCATCCTCATAGACGATTTCAAGCGGGATATCTTGGGGTTCAACATTTAGAAGAACCGGTACAGGAATGGTTACCTTGATGATATCGCCAGACTTTGCTTTATAGTTTTTCGCAACTAAGCTTTCATTTACAAGCACATTTTCATCTGCGATGAGTTTTTGAACGGCTGAGCGAGTAAGATCATCAGACGCCTGTGCGATAATCGAATCAATTCGTTCACCACTTTGATCGGCCTCGACTATTATAGTCAGAATATCGTTGTCCAAATTACTCACCCTGTTCTTTTTCTTTGATGAAAAGTACTGAAGCAACTAATAGAACAGCACCAACTGTGACAAGAATGTCAGCAAAGTTGTAGACTGCATATTCCATAAACTGGTACTCAATAAAGTCAACAACATATCCACGAAAAACTCTATCTATGAGATTTCCAAGTCCGCCCGCAATAACAAGGACAAGTGAGACGTACTGGAGTTTGTTGTCGGCTTTGCCCAAAAATAAATACAGGAGTCCGATGACAATCATGACCCCTGTAATTATTGATAGTAGCCATGTTTTTTCGCTTAGAATGCTAAAAGCGGCTCCTGTATTTTCGACATAACGGAACTGGATAATGCCATCAATAAAAGGAACTGCAGCAACTGGCTTAACGTTGGCAATAACTAAAAACTTGATAAGTTGATCAAGTCCAACCAACAAGGCAACCATAACGAGTGTTATGGTAACTGTCATATTTAGCCCTTTCTTAGAAGAGTGAAAGATCCTTTTCTTTTTCGTCTTCTTCCTCTTCTTCATATTCCTCTTCTTCGAATTCTTCGTCATCCTCTTCTTCGAATTCCTCTTCTTCATCTTCAAAGAGGTCGTCGCCAGAGTCAATGTCTTCAAACTCATCAGGAATATCGTCAGTTTCTTCTTCTAAGTATTCATCGAGGTCAGCTTCATCAACGTCTGCAACCTCTACTTCAACTTCTATTTCGTCATCATCTGTTTCAAGTTCGATGATATTTTCATTTTCTTTCTCATGAGCAGCTTTGATCTCTTCTGAGAAATCAGGTGTAAATTCGAGCATGCTAATCTGCTTCTTGTAAGAATCAATGAGGTCAGCGCGTACTTTTGCTGACTCCTCTTTGATGTGAAGGAGATGAGCCTCTTCCTTCTCAGCTTCTTCCTTGATGGAATTAACCTGATCGTCATAGAGTTCCTGAGCCTTAGCAAGGAGCTTTGTAGCGTTAGCCTGAGCAACACGAAGAATCTCTTCTGCCTGTGACTCAGCATCCTTGATTATTTCGTCAGCCTGAACTTTGCTCTCTTCTACAACAGACTTAACGCTTGCCTCTGCTTCAGCAACGATTGATTCTTTCATACGTTCTGCTGTAAGAAGAGCATTTCTAATGTTGTCCTCATCAGCTTTATAAGACTGAAGTTTGTCAGCAAGAAGGTTTAACTTCTTTACAAGCTCACCATTCTCACGGAACATCTGATCATATGAAGCATATACTTCCTCAACAAAGTTATCAACGTCTGCAGCCTTATAAGCGCTTCTGCCAGCAAGTTGGAAATCGTATGCTTTAATCTGCTTAGGTGTAAGCAATGTAATCACTCCTAATAATTTAATTCGTCACCTTATGACTGGAAAAACATTCCGCTATTTTCAAGTTCTTCGAGTAAATCACCAGAAATGCTTACGTTGTAAGGTGTGATAATAAATGTGCTATTAGCAACTCTCTTCAACTGTCCTCCGTTTGCATAAGCAACACCTGAAAGGAAGTCGATAAGTCTACGAGCTACATCACGGTTTGCTGATTCAAGGTTTAATACTACTGTTCTCTTCTCATTGAGATGATCTGCAATAGCTGAAGCATCGTCAAAACGCTCTGGCTTTGCAAGTACTACCTGAAGCATAGCCTTGTTCTGTGACATAGGTACTACATTTGCATTACTCTTACGTGGAGCTGGAGCCTGATAATCCTCAGCATAAGCTGGAGCTCTTGAAGGTACGTAATCGTCCTCTTCGTAACCCTCATAACCTTCCATATCTTCGCCGTATTCGTCCTCTGGCTCGAAACCTGTAATCTTTTTGATGTTGTCAATAAAGCTTCCCATAATAGTTCCTCCGCTTTTAATATCTTCGTGCTCCAAAGAGACTGGAGCCTACCCTTACGAGATTTGCACCTTCAAGAATCGCATCAGCGTAATCTGAAGACATTCCCATTGAGAGAATATGCATATTAATATTATCTATTTTTTTACTACTTATGTCAATAAATAGTTTATACATTGTAGCAAACAATTCACGTACTTCCGTGCTTGAATCGCATATTGGTGGAATAGCCATCAAGCCCTCTACCTTCACACCTGGAAGTTCAGCAATTTCGTGGCAAGTTTCAAGCAGTAAGTTCTTTTCCAAACCACTCTTTGATTCCTCATCACCAATGTTGACTTCAACAAGTACTGGTATAACTCTGCCAACCTTAACAGCCTGTTTACTGATCTCTCCTGCAAGC
>JAGHSI010000101.1 GCA_018065925.1 Candidatus Limimonas coprohippi | reverse complement strand
AATGTTTTCAAGGTAAAAATAATGTACAAAAAAAGGCGGCAGCTTTAAGCTACCGCCGTACTTATTATTTCATTGGAGTTTACCTCACTAGTTTTTCTGTTTTAACATTTGACTAGTTCATTGGAGTTTACCTCTCTGTAAGATTTGGTCGAGTTAAAATTTAACTAGTTCTTTGGACTCACCCTTTCAATTTATTTGGGCTTTCCCATCTGGTGGAGTGTCCTCAAGTCTGATCATTTAAATCAACTCCGTTTCGGTTTTGTTTTCCTAATGCTTAGTTGTGCATCGGACTCACCTTTCCTTTGTTTTTCTTTCTGTCTACAATATATCACTTATTTCACAATATGTCAACAAAAATAACAAAAAAATTGTAAAATTTTATTCTCGTTTGTGAAACTTGCACAATAATTGTTTCACAGCATAATTAAAGCCCCTCTTTTTCAAGAGGAGCTTTATTATTTAATATTTAAAATTTGTCGTATTCTGGTGGTGGTGGAGCATCAGGTCCATCATAGTGATAACGAACTGTTGCAGCCTGAGCAATATTAAGAGCATGATCAGAAATACGTTCAAGGTCAGTCAAAGACTCAACGAAGATAAGACCCTGTGATGACTGACACTCACTTTCATGGAGACGCTTAACATGATTGTCCTTCATCATATCAACGAGGTCGTCAATAGCAGCCTCCTGAAGATAGATGTTGTTGTACGCCTCCTGGGAAGGATCAAAGAGATGAACACAAGCATCATCGATGATATGGGTGGTCATTACAACAAGCTCTTTAAGTTCAACCTTTGCACTCTCAGAGAACTCTTTTCCCTCATCGATCATACGGTTAGCATAATCAAGAAGATTCTCCGCATGGTCACCAACACGCTCAAGGTCAGTAATAACATGGAAAAGATGACCTATATGATCAGCCTCTTCATCTGTAAGTTTTAATGCTGAACATTTAATGAGAGCATCTGTGATAGCCTTGTTAAGGAAGTCGATGGTCTTCTCAGTTACCATAAACTTATCTTTATCATATGTCTCTGTTGCAAAGAATGTCTCTGTTGCAATTTTAAGATTCTGCTTTGTAAGGTTCTCCATACGGCGAACTTCAGCGTCAATCTGAGGAATTGCAGTCTCAGAACCTTTGAGACCTGCCTCTGTAACATACTCAAGTTTGCCATCTTCCTGCTCCTTATCCTCACCACGAATAAGAATCTGTGAGAGCTTAACAAGTGGGATAGCAAGTGGGAATGTTACAACGGCCATTATGATGTTGTAAATTGTGTTGGCGTTAGCCATCTGTCGAGATGGGTCAGATGATGTAACCTGGAGCCACTGTGTAATTGGAAGGAAGAGACACATAATAAGGAAGAATACTGTGCCCACAACCTGAAGTTCAACAACAACAGCAGCAACGCGCTTTGCATCTTTTCTACCGCCAATAGCAGCAAGAATAGGAGCAATTGATGCACCGATGTTCATACCCATCATTACATAAAATGCTGGTGTAAAGCCAATAATTCCAGCGAGCATCATCATCTGTAAGATACCAACAGATGCTGAAACCGACTGCATAACAGTTGTAAATACTACACCAAACAATACGCCGAGAAGTGGATTCTCAAGTCTTGCAACAATGTTTTGGAACCAAGCAAGATCTTTTAAAGGTTCCATGGAACTCTCCATAAGTCCAAGTCCCAAGAACAAAATACCAAGGCTTGCGATTACATTTCCCAAATATTTGATTCTCTTATTGCTAATAAACATTGTGATGACTACACCAGCGAAGATAAGAATCGTTGCGTAATCAGAGATGTGGAAAGCAATAAGCTGACCGGTAATTGTTGTACCGATCTTAGAACCTATAAGAATACCAACTGTACGTTCAAGCTGCATAAGTCCGGCATTAACAAAGTTAACAACCATTGAACAAATCGCATTTGAACTTTGGATGATTGCAGTGAGTCCTGCGCCCACTAGAACAGCCACGAACCTGTTCTCAGTAAGTTTTGCAAGCACTTTTTTCAAGTAGTTTCCGGCCATGTCCTTGAGGTTGTCACTCATGGAGTTCATGCCGAAGATGAACATTGCAATACCACCGAGCAATGTGGCTACGTTTTGAAACGTCATTTTTTTCTCCTTAAATTAGATAGATATTTCATGAGCCATTCTATAGGTGTCAATATCAAGTTCTTTTTTCATTGCAAGAGCTTCATCAATTGGATAATCAACAATTTTGTTATCCTTAATAGCAACCACACAGCTCTTATTGTCATATCTAAGAACTCTTGCAGCGTAGTTACCCATACGAGAAGCAAGTACACGGTCATTAACAGTTGGTGAACCACCACGCTGCACATGGCCTAAAATTGTAGCTCTTGTCTCAACACCTGTAGCAGCTTCGATTTCTTGAGCCATCTTTGTTGCGAGACCGCAACCCTCTGCTACTATGATAACGAAGTGATGCTTGCCAGTGGCAAGTGTACGCTTCATAACATCAATTACGTCCTTCTGCATATCATATTCAAACTCAGGTACAAGAATAACAGTTGCACCAACTGCGATACCTGAATAAAGAGCAATATATCCTGCATCTCTACCCATAACTTCTACAACAGAGCAACGTGAATGTGATTCTGCTGTGTCACGGATTTTATCGACCATTTCCATAACAGTGTTCATAGCTGTATCAAAGCCGATTGTTGAGTCAGTGCAAGCGATATCATTATCAATAGTACCCGGGATACCAACACATACAACGCCTTGCTTTGCAAGTGCCTGTGCGCCACGGAACGAACCATCACCGCCTATAACAACGAGGCCTTCAATGCCGAGTGCTCTACACATCTCTGCAGCCTTTTTCTGACCAGCCTCAGTTTTAAATCCCTCAGATCTTGCAGAGCGAAGGATAGTACCACCACGATTAATGATATTTGAAACCGAACGAAGATTCATTTCAACAACGTCGCCTTTCATAAGGCCGTCATATCCGTTGTTAATACCTAAAACATGCATATTATTCTCAATAGCTGTACGAACAACAGCACGGATGGCGGCGTTCATTCCCGGGGCGTCTCCCCCGCTTGTCAATACGCCAATAGTTTTCATTATAAATTTGCCTCCAAAAAAAATATTCCAAATTAATCCATTTTATAGTA
>JAGHSI010000054.1 GCA_018065925.1 Candidatus Limimonas coprohippi | reverse complement strand
GGAGGCTATCTCTATGAAAAAGATTATAGCTTTACTTTTGAGTTTAATAATGATTTTTTCTTTCGCATCATGTGGCAAAGATGATGCTGCTGATACCGATGTGAAAGATGATGTTTCAAAGGACAGTTCTTTGGAAGTCACTGGAGTTGGTGCTACAGCTAAGGTGACTTTAAAAGATGATAATAGAGGTACAGGAACTATGGCTAATAAAGCACAGGTTCCAACATTTACTGTCTATGGTGACTCGGCTGCAATTAATGCGATTAATGATCGTATTAATTCAGAACTTGTTTCACTTCTTGAAGCTGCAGCAGCAGAACCACTTCAGTATGCTGTTGCTATTACAAAGGTTGTTGAATCAAATCAGTATCTTCAGGCTATAACATCTTATGGCAATGCTTTAAGCCTTGATGGACTTACCGTTTCAACCTATATCTATGACAAGGTTAATGATAAAGAGGCAACACTTGAAGATGCTCTTAATGCTTGTGGTTATACAGAATCTTCATTAAAAGTATTTATTGATGGACTCTTTAATGAGAAAGGACCTGGCGGAGACCTTATTAAGCAGAAAGTCTTAGGTTTTGCATTTACCGAGTCTGGCTATCCGCAGTTCTTTGTAAAAGTTACATTCGACACTGGTGCAGATGAGCAGTCAGAACTTATTACAGTTGTACCAGAGACAAACACACTTGACCAAACAAATGCTGACGGTTCAGTATTTGTAGTGGATTAAAGGAGTGAATAATATGGCAGAAAAAGAGATTGATACTCAGGCAGTAATTGATAGTATTTTTAATAACAAACCTGAGGAAAAAGAAGAGACTAAGAAGCCTGTTAAGGCTCCAGTAAACATTTTTTCAAAGCCTATTCCTGTTACGCAGGACGAGGCTGCTCGTAAGTCACGTCGTAAAACAGTAATTATCGAGGCTCTTCTCTTCGGTGCATTTATAACAGCCATCACAGCAATTTATGCTTTGTCTGGCATTGAGCTAAAACTTGATCCGGAAAATGGTCTTGAAACTCCATCTTTTTGGTATTTTGTATTAGAGTTTATTTTCTTCACAGTTGTAATTGGTTTTGGTGATTATTATCTTACTGAGCGTAGAGTTAATAATTATAATTCGGCGATGGCCGGAATTAATTTAAACATTGATGATGAGATTAAAACAGCTCTTGCAGCACAGGAAGCAGAGGGTATTACTGCTGCTGATGCGGCTGCGCAGAATAGTGCTGGTGGAATTAAGAAACCAGTTATCGATGTCAAGTGCGTATCAGGTGAGGAATCCCTTACAGATAGGGCTTTTGAGGCCTATGAGGGTGACAAAAAAGTTGGTTCTGCTCAAACCTGTAAAGGTTCTATACTTGACAACAGTGGCTTTGAGACTCCAATTTTGCGTGTAATTGAACTCAAAGCTGATGACGGAGACTTCAAAAATGGCGTAGTTATGGAACTTATCAATGCTATTAAGCAGATGGCTGCCGATAATACTATTGCTGCTCTTGTTGTTCCAAAGTCAGTTTATGGTGATTTGACATTAAATCTTCCAAGCGGAGAGAAGTATAAATTAATCTATAGTGAAGAACTTAAAGTGCAGGAGGCTTATCCTGGTGCTCTTATGGGAATCACCGGTGAGATTAAGTAGAAAGGCGTAGACAAACATTGGTAACATTACTCTCAAAAATCTTTATAAAAAATTCTGAAGATATCCAAAGCCCTGCAGTTCGCAGGGCCTTTGGCACTCTTTGTAGCATTATTGGCATATTTTTGAATATCTTGATGTTCGCAGGAAAGTATATTGCAGGTACTATAGCTCACTCGGTTGCTATTGTTGCTGATGCATTTAACAACTTATCCGATGCCGCAAGTTCAATCATTACACTTTTGGGCTTTAGACTTGCTGGTAAGAAGCCGGATCCTGACCATCCTTTTGGCCACGGACGTATTGAATATCTCTCCGGCGTTGCAGTATCGCTCATGATCCTTGTCATGGGATTTGAACTTATGAAGTCATCTGTGACAAAGATTTTTAATCCTGAGCCTGTCGAGGCAAGCTGGCTTGCTGGCGGTATCATGGTTGTCGCTATTCTTATTAAACTTTATATGGCTTTCTATAATAGCAAGGTCGGTAAGAAGATCGACAGTGCTGCTATGGCAGCTGTTGCCGCAGACTCACTCTCAGATACAATTTCAACAGTTGTTGTTTTGGTTGCAATGATTGCGTCAAAGTTTACAGACTTCAATATCGATGCTTATGCTGGTATTTTTGTTGCTCTTCTCATTTTAAAAACCGGTATTGAATCTGTACGTGATACTATCGCTCCATTACTTGGACAGGCGCCAAGCAAAGAGTTTGTTGAACAGATTGAGTCAATTACACTTGAACAGGAACATATCCTTGCAATTCATGACCTTATCGTACACGATTATGGCCCTGGAAGAGTCTTTATAAGTCTTCATGCTGAGGTTCCAGGCGATGAAGATGTATTTGTTCTTCATGATGAGATTGACAATGCTGAGGTTGAACTCAAGAAACGTCTCGGCTGTGAGGCGACTATCCACTTGGATCCTGTCTGTGTAAATGATGAGGATATTAACAAGATGAAAGAGACAGTCGGCTCTATCATCAATAAGTTTGATGAGCAACTCTCTTTCCATGATTTTAGAATGGTACCTGGTGAGACACATACAAATCTTATTTTTGATGTAGTTGTACCAGCAAAATATAAAATGAGCAACGATGCAGTTCATGATGCATTGAAGGCTGAGATTGAAGAACATTGCTTCAAATGCTTTGCAGTTATCACTGTAGAACAGTCTTATATATAAGGTGATAAAATGGCAGAAGAAAAAATGAATTATAAACTTGTTTTGACCGATGCTGACGTGGTTATAAGTGATTACCTTGATGCCTCTGTTTTTGAGGAATTTGGTAGAGTCATTGTCTTTGAGCAGAAAGATAAGGACCTTGTTAAAGATGAGGTACAAGATGCCGACGTTCTATTCGTAAACAAGTTCAAAATTGACAGAGAACTTCTCGGAGAAAATCCTACAGTTAAGTTCATAAGCTTGTTCGCGACAGGATATGACAACATCGATATTGATTACTGTAGGGAGAAGGGAATCGTTGTATCAAACGCTCCTGCATATTCAAGCCATGCTGTTGCGCAACATACTTTTGCTTTGATACTTGAACATTTTGCAAAAGTTGCAAAGTATGATGATATTGTTCACAAGAACGCTTGGACTGAAAAAGGCACTAAAGTTATAAGTACTTTTGAGACAAACGAACTCTTTGGAAAGACGATAGGCCTTTTAGGATATGGAAAGATAGGACGTCAGGTGGCAACAATTGCCCGTGCATTTGGCATGGATGTTCTCGTGTATACTAGAAGTTATGGCAAGGCTAAAGAGGAGGGCAACACCTCTCTCGAGGGCTTTGTTGATAGGGCAGACAAGGATGTGACTTTCGTCACACTTGATAATCTCTTGAAGCATTCGGATATTATCAGCATACATTGCCCTTTAAATGATGAGTCGAGAGGACTCATAAATGCAGAGACAATAAATAAAATGAGAAAAGGTGCTTTTCTCGTCAACACTTCGCGTGGTCCTATCATTAATGAAAAGGACCTCTATGATGCTTTGGTATCTGGCAAACTTTCTGGCGCTGCGCTTGACGTCGTTGAGACGGAGCCGATGCAACCTGACTGTTTGCTTCTTAAGGCGCCAAACTGTATAATTACTCCGCATGTTGCATGGGCTCCTTATGAGACCAGGCAGCGCCTTCTGAAAGAAAATGTTAAAAATTTTAAAGCTTTTCTCGCTGGTAAACCAGTGAATGTTGTAAATTGAGAGGTAACTTAAGATGAATTATGATGTAGCAATTGTTGGAGCGGGTCCTGGCGGTATTTTCTCCGCTTATGAGTTTGTAAAGAAAGCTCCGAATCTCAAGGTAGCAGTTTTTGAGGCTGGCTATCCTCTTGAAAAACGTAAATGCCCAATTGATGGCGATAAAATCAAAACATGTATTAACTGTAATACATGTGCCATTATGAATGGCTTTGGTGGCGCCGGTGCATTTTCAGATGGTAAATACAACATCACAAACGACTTCGGTGGTACACTTTATGAATATATCGGAAGAGATAAGGCTATCGATCTCATGAACTATGTTGATGAGATCAACATGTCTCACGGTGGTGAGGGTACAAAGATGTACTCAACTGCTGGCTCAAGTTTTAAGAAACTCTGTATGCAGAATAAACTTACACTTCTTGATGCTTCTGTTCGTCATCTCGGTACTGATATTAACTATGTTGTACTCGAGAATATCTATAATGAACTCAAAGATAAGGTTGATTTCTTTTTTCACAGACCAGTATTAAAACTTGAGAAGACTAATGAGGGATATAAACTCTTCACTAAGGACTCTGAAGTCTTGTGTAAGAAGTGCATCATCTCTGTTGGTCGTTCTGGTTCTAAATGGATGGAGGAAGTCTGCAAAGACTTGGATATTAAAACTCATTCAAACCGTGTGGATATCGGTGTTAGAGTTGAGCTTCCAGCGGTGCTTTTCAGCCATTTGACAGATGAACTCTATGAGTCTAAAATTGTTTATCAGACTGAAAAATTTGAGGACCATGTTCGAACATTCTGTATGAACCCATACGGTGCTGTCGTACACGAAAATACCAACGGTATCGTAACGGTAAATGGTCACTCTTTTGAGGACCCTACAAAGCATACCGAGAATACAAACTTTGCTCTTCTTGTTTCAAAGCATTTCTCAGAACCATTCAAAGATTCAAATGGTTATGGTGAGTCTATCGCTAGACTTTCTAATATGCTCGGTGGTGGCGTTATCGTTCAGCGTTTTGGTGACCTTGAACGTGGTCGTCGCTCAAATCAAAAGCGTATTGACGAGGGCACAGTAAGACCTACACTTAATGCGACACCAGGCGATCTTTCGCTCGTTCTTCCAAAACGTATTCTTGACGGAATTATTGAGATGATTTATGCTCTTGATAAAATCGCTCCTGGTACTGCAAATGAGGATACGCTTCTCTACGGTGTTGAGGTTAAGTTCTATAACATGGAAGTTGAACTTGATAACAACCTTGAGACATGTCATAAAGGTCTATATATCATCGGCGATGGTTCTGGCGTAACTCATTCTCTTTCTCATGCATCTGCATCTGGTGTTTATGTTGCAGGAAAGATTATTGACGAAATGAAATAAAAAAAGCCTGCGAAAGCAGGCTAATATGGAGAGTTATCGAAGTGGTCATAACGGGGCTGACTCGAAATCAGTTAGCGGGTAACACCGCCCAAGGGTTCGAATCCCTTACTCTCCGCCAAAAAAAGACTTGGGGTTTTGCCCTGAGTCTTTTTTATATCTATTGAAAAAAGGGCTAACATAACTTATATTATTACTTATAAG
>JAGHSI010000034.1 GCA_018065925.1 Candidatus Limimonas coprohippi | reverse complement strand
TTATTGCATCTTCACTTTCGCCTAAAACTGGAGATGTTAAACCATATTTTGATTGCTTAAAAACACTAGTACAAAAAGCAAAAAAACAGACGCTACCCGTCATTTTGCACACCGACCAAGGTAGCGTCTACTCATCCCGAGCTTTCGAACAAGCTCATGCTGATTGTACCAATTTGAGGAGATCAATGTCAAGAGTTGGAACGCCAACAGACAACCCAATTATTGAGTCTATTAATGGTTGGATCAAAGAAGACCTTCAAATTGATTTTAATTTAAAGGAATCAAATGATGTTCCAAAACTCATTGATGAATACGTGCAATATTTCAACAACGAGCGTTATTCAACCAAGTGCAAAGGAAAATCCCCAGTTCAGTATCGAACTGAACTGGGGTATTAGGCCTTTTTTAGTGTCTACTTTTAGTTGACATTTTCACGGATGAGCGGGTCTTTTTGCTTAGTGCATTTCTGGGCGATGGTCGTCGATGAAGTTTCGAATTTCACGACGTATGTCATCGATGTCGTTCATGAATTCGTGTGGAACGGACTGGATTTCATCCATCTCTTTTTCCATGAGATTCATAATTTCAGGGAAAGCAATAAGAATATGGCGAGCACGTCTTGTTCTTCGAACGTAGGCGAGCTTGTCTCTAAACTCGGATACATATTCAGGAATTTTCTCACGCTTAAGAGGAGAATCCTCTGATAGTATTGAGAAGGATGCGCGGATGTTTTCCATATGGCTTTGAAGATTGCGGATAGAAATTGTAGATGTAACAGTATTAATAATGTCGTAGAGGAAATATGCGAATACTACAACTGCTATCTCAATAAGCTGGGTTTCGTTGAAGGATTCAAATACATTCGAGAAGAATGGATGAATGTAATTGATGAACAAGTAGGATAAAATGCCCCATTGGATAGAGTGGTTTAAATCGATTCTTCCATGGATGTTTAGTGCTTTATCGCTGTAATCCCACCAACGTGTGTGGAAAAGTTTTTCCATTATGTAACTTGTGAAATACTCAATTGTATCGCAGAGTATAACTCCTGTAATGACCATTAAAGGCACGTTCTTTATGTTTGAAAGCCCAAGTATCATTACGGTTGCCGCAGTGCCATAAATAGGACACAGAGGGCCGTATAGGAAACCTCGGTTATGGATACTAAACTTCTTAGTTTGAAAGTAATTTGTAATAGTGCAGTAAATCATCTCTATTATCCAGCCAAAGACTGAATACATGATGAAATACAAAAAGTACTGAGCCACATTATTCATTTCTATAATTCACCGGATTCTTTTTATATTTTCGCAATGTCTCCTTCGTTGCACAGTATTTATCTACGAAGGTGACAACCCAAGCTTCTTTGTATCTAGGAGGCATTGGGGTAAGGGGCCACATATGGCGGATAATGATATCCACCTCTTTTTCTGATAACTCAGTTAAGGCCCTTGCATTTTGGACGGCAAAAAGTGGGTGGCGGTAGCCGTGGTATTTATGCGCTGGGTCTGCTTCGTGCCAGTCGTAGTAGACGAGGTCGTGCAGAAGCCCGGCACGCGCAGCAGCACGATAATCAAGGCCCAACTTTTTGCAAACACAAAATGCAATAAAGCTTACGCAAAGCGTATGCTCGAGTGTAGTAATGTCACTATGTTGAATATGTTTGTCCATTTGCTTTACTCCTTCGAGTATAAGCAGATCTTCAACTATACTTAAATATTCTGCATCCTTAACGTTAAATGCCTCTGCATACTTCCTTCCCAGCCACATACTATCACTCCTTCCTCATTTTCCCTTATGTATTAATCTATACAAATATAATAGAATGATTATACCACATTTTAAGGAGGGCAACACATGTTTTATGCAATTGAATCTTTTGGGCAATCTACAATGAGCGTTATTCAACCAAGTGCAAAGGAAAATCCCCAGTTCAGTATCGAACTGAACTGGGGTATTAGGCCTTTTTTAGTGTCTACTTTTAGTTGACACCTTCAGCTTAAAATAAAGCTCTGGTCTCTTTTTGTCTTACGACACTTTATTTATTTCGAAACTCAAACGAGGTTCAAAGTTTCTAAAATTTCTTTTGCTCTTGCTTTAACATTTTCTGGTGCTGGGGCGCCAAGGCACGTTCTTCCATTTACGCATTTTTCAAGATTTATCGCCTCATATACACCATCATCAAAAAGGTCACAAACTTTCTTATACTCTTCAAGTGGGAGAGTTTCTAAAGTTAAGTTTGATTTAATGCAAAGAGCAACAAGTTCTCCTGTAGCTTTATAAGCATCACGGAAAGGAAGCCCTTTTCCCACAAGGAAATCAGCGCAGTCAGTTGCATTAATGAAGCCTTTTGCCGCAGCATTTCTCATATTATCTTTGAGCACTGTCATAG
The DNA here is from genome assembly GCA_018065925.1 of Candidatus Limimonas coprohippi. Taxonomy (GTDB): domain Bacteria; phylum Bacillota; class Clostridia; order Oscillospirales; family Acutalibacteraceae; genus UBA1227. The sequence continues at coordinate 10,483 of JAGHSI010000034.1, read as the reverse complement.
TGTCAATCATAGGAACAAATGCTGTAAGACACATCTTTACTGTGTCAAAAGCATCAAAAATTGCCTCCTTATCCTCCTGCATATCTTTGTTATATGCAAGTGGAATTCCCTTGAGAGCAGTGAGAAGCGTCATCAAATCACCGAAGACACGGCCAGACTTGCCACGAACAAGTTCGGCAATATCAGGGTTCTTCTTCTGAGGCATTATACTCGAGCCTGTTGAAAAGGCATCATCAAGCTCAATAAATTTGAACTCCCAAGAGCACCAGAGAATAATCTCCTCTGAAAAACGTGAAAGATGAACCATCACAAGAGAAAGTGCTGATGCGAGTTCTACGCAGAAATCTCTATCAGAAACGCCATCAAGCGAGTTCATACAAACACCATCAAAGCCAAGAAGCTTTGCTGTCATCTCACGATCAATATTATATGTTGTTCCAGCGAGAGCACCTGAGCCAAGTGGACAATAATTCATTCTGTCCTTAGCATCTTTAATTCTATCAATATCGCGAAGAAACATCTCCGCATATGCAAGAAGATGATGACCAAATACTATTGGTTGTGCACGTTGCATATGTGTATATCCTGGCATAACGGCGTCGCTGTATTCCTCTGCCTTTTTGCAGAGAACTTTCACAAGCTCTGTGAGCTGTGGAACAAGCGCCTCTGCCTCATTTCTAAGCGTAAGTCGGATATCAAGTGCAACCTGGTCATTTCTCGACCTTGCTGTATGGAGGCGCTTGCCAGCGTCGCCGATTTTTTCAGTCAATGTCTGTTCAACAAATGTGTGAATATCCTCAGCAGCTGGATCTATCACGAGTTTCCCGCTCTCAATATCATCAAGAATTTCCTGAAGGCCATTAAGAATCTCCTGCTTGTCCTTCTCTGTAATGATACCCTGAGCAGAAAGCATCGTAGCATGCGCCATGCTTCCAGTTATATCCTCTTTATACATTCTCTGATCAAATGATATCGAAGAATTAAAATCATTTGTCTCTTTAGCAATTTCTTTTGAAAATCTACCTGTCCAAAGTTTCATTCTAAAGCAATCCTTACTTGTTGTTCTGCTGGTCCATCATGGCCTTAACCTTAATTGGAAGGCCGAAGAGGTTGATGAATCCTGCTGAATCTGCCTGATTATAAACCTCATCCTCATCAAATGTTGCGAACTCTGGGTTATAGAGTGAATATGGTGATGTTACACCTGCATTAATCATGTTACCCTTATAGAGCTTAAGTTTAACTGTACCTGTGCAATTCTCTGTAGCTTTATCAACAAATGCTGATAAAGCCTCTCTAAGTGGTGTATACCACTGGCCGTTATAAACAACTTCACCGAATGTTATAGCCATCTTCTGCATCTCGTGAGCTGTATATTTATCAAGTGTAATTGTCTTGAGAACGTCAAGTGCCTTATAGAGAATTGTTCCACCTGGAGTCTCATAAACACCACGGCTCTTCATGCCAACAAGTCTGTTCTCAACAATATCAAGAAGACCAATGCCGTTTGCACCACCAATTTCATTAAGAGCAAGGATGATTTCTTTAACACTCATCTTTTCACCGTTGAGTGCTACTGGTGTGCCAGCTTCAAAGTCGAGAGTGATATATGTTGGAGCATCAGGTGCCATAACAGGTGAAACACCCATCTCAAGGAAGCCTTCCTTCTCGTACTGTGGCTCATTTGCTGGGTCCTCAAGATCAAGACCTTCATGTGAAAGGTGCCAGAAGTTCTTATCCTTTGAATAGTTTGTCTCTCTGTTTATTTTAAGAGGTATATTATGTGCCTCTGCATATTCAATTTCTTCTTCTCTTGACTTGATTGACCACTCTCTCCATGGAGCAATAATCTTCATGTCAGGAGCAAATGCTTTAATTGTAAGTTCAAAACGTACCTGGTCATTACCTTTACCTGTGCAGCCATGACAAATCGCATCAGCGCCTTCTTTAATAGCGATTTCAGCAAGTCTCTTAGCAATAGCTGGTCTTGCAAAAGATGTACCGAGGAGATAATCCTCATATTTTGCACCAGCCTTAAGGCAAGGAACGATGAACTCATCTGCAAATTCCTCTGTAAGATCTTCAATGTAGAGCTTAGAAGCACCTGTCTTAAGGGCTTTTTCCTCAAGACCTTCAAGTTCATCAGCCTGACCTACATTACCTGAAACAGCGATTACTTCGCAGTTGTTATAGTTTTCCTTAAGCCAAGGAATAATAATTGATGTGTCAAGTCCGCCCGAATAAGCGAGTACTACTTTTTTAATCTGTGATTTATCGATTGCCATAATAAGATTACCTCTTTTTTTGAATGAAATAAATAAAGTACGACGATAATTATATGCACCTTTTTGCATAAAGTCAAGAAAAATATGCAAATTTTTGCATAAAAATTCATTACCAAAAATTCTCCCGTCTGTGATATACTATAATTTGTATTTTTATAATTAATTATTTTAAAGGAGATCCAAAATCTCATGGGACTTTTTACATCTTTATTCGGAGATTATTCATCTAAACAAGTTAAAAAGATGAATCCAATAAAAGAAAAGGTGCTTGCACTTGAGGAAAAGTATCGCGCAATGAGCGATGAGGAACTCAAGGCAGTAACACCTGCTCTCAAAGAACGCCTTGCAAATGGAGAGACTCTTGATGATATTCTTCCAGATGCATTCGCAGCTTGCCGTGAAGCATCAGACCGTGTTCTCGGCATGCGCCATTATCCAGTTCAGATTCTCGGTGGTATCATCCTCCACAACGGTGGTATCTCTGAGATGAAAACAGGTGAAGGTAAAACTCTCGTTGCAACACTTCCTGCATACCTTAATGCTCTCGCCGGCAAAGGTGTACATATCGTAACAGTCAACGATTACCTCGCTCGTCGTGACTCTGAGTGGATGGGTAAAGTTTATCGTTTCTTAGGCCTTGAAGTTGGTCTTATCGTAAACGGCCTTGATAATGAAGAGCGTAGAAAGGCATACAGCGCAGATATCACATACGGTACAAATAACGAATTTGGTTTTGACTACCTCCGTGATAACATGGTTTCTTATCAAAAAGATAAAGTACAGAGAAAACCATTCTATGCTATTGTCGATGAGGTCGACTCAATCCTTATCGATGAAGCTCGTACTCCTCTTATTATTTCTGGTATGGGCACAGAGTCTACTGAGCTCTACAAACTTGCAAACAACTTTGTAAAAGGTCTCTCTATGACAAAGATTAAAGAGCAAGATACAAAGCAGGAATACGAGGATGCTGGTGACGGCGACTATATCGTAGACGAAAAAGCAAAGACAGCTACTCTTGCTCAGAGCGGTGTTGCAAAGGCTGAAAAATATTTCAACATTGAAAACCTTATGGATGCTGAGAACTCAACAATTCTCCACCATATCAACCAGGCTATCAAAGCCCACGGCGTAATGCACCGTGATATCGACTACGTTGTTAAAGACGGCGAAGTTTTAATCGTCGACGAGTTCACTGGCCGTATCATGCTCGGCCGTCGTTACAACGAAGGCCTTCACCAGGCCATTGAAGCAAAGGAAAACGTAAACGTTCGCCGTGAGTCAAAGACTCTCGCAACTATTACTTTCCAGAACTACTTCCGTCTTTACGACAAACTTGCTGGTATGACAGGTACAGCTATGACAGAGGCAGATGAGTTCTCTGAGATCTACGGCCTCTACCCTGTTGAGGTACCAACAAACAAACCAATGATTCGTATTGACAACCCTGATGTCATCTACAAGACAGAAGTTGCAAAGTTCAACGCTGTAATCGACAGAATCGTTGAGCGTCACGAAAAAGGACAGCCAGTTCTCGTTGGTACAATCAATATCGAAAAATCAGAAATTCTTTCAAAAATGCTCAAAAAGCGTGGCGTTAAGCACGAAGTACTCAACGCCAAGAATCACGAACGTGAAGCCGAAATCATCGCTCAGGCAGGTAAGTTTGGCGCTGTAACTATTGCGACAAACATGGCCGGCCGTGGTACCGATATTATGCTCGGTGGTAACCCAGAATTCCTCGCAAAAGCAAAACTTCGTCAGAAGGGCTATTCGGATGAGGTAATAGCTGAAGCTACAGGTTTTGCCTCAACAGATGACGAGGAAATTCTTGCAGCTCGTGCAGAGTTTGCAGAACTCGAAGCACAGTTTAAGAACGAGATTAAAGACGAGGCTGAACAAGTAAGAGCAGCAGGCGGTCTTTATATCATCGGTACAGAGCGTCATGAGGCACGCCGAATCGACAACCAGTTACGCGGTCGTTCAGGTCGTCAGGGTGACCCTGGTGAGTCACAGTTCTTCCTCTCTATGGAAGACGACCTTCTCCGTCTCTTCGGCGGCGACCGTATGTACAGAGTTATGGAAACATTAAATGTTGACGAGGATCTTCCTATTGAAGTAAAGATTCTCTCAAACACAGTAGAATCAGCTCAGAAGAAACTCGAGTCACAGAACTATGCTATTCGTAAGCACGTTCTCCAATATGACGATGTTATGAACAAGCAGCGTGAAATTATCTACACACAGCGTGACCAAGTTCTCGCCGAGATGGATCTTCACGATAAGATTCTCTCTATGTTCGATGAAACAGTTGCTGACAACATCGCGCTCTATGCGCCTAAGGATCACGAGGATTCATGGAATCTCATCGGTCTTCGTGAATATTACCTCGGTTGGATTCTTGATAAGGACGACAAATTTGAGGACATGAATTCAAATCAAATTTCTGAGTTCCTCATAAACCGTGGCCATGAGATATACGCAAAGCGTGAAGAAGCATTCGGTTCTGAAATCATGAGAGATCTTGAGCGTATGATTCTTCTTAAGAATGTTGATATCAACTGGATGGATCACATTGATGCAATGGAAGAACTTAAAAAAGGCATCGGCCTTAGAGCTTACGCTCAGAAGGATCCTGTTGTTATGTTTAAGTTTGAGTCATTTGACATCTTTGATGAGATGACAGCAACCATCCGTGAAAATACAGTAAGACAGATCTTTACTGTTCGCATCCAGAAAAACGAGGAAGTTAAGCGCGAACAGGTTGCTAAAGTAACTGGCACAAGCGGTGGCGATGGCACAGAGACAAAACGTCCTACAGTTAGAAAGGGTGCAAAGATAGGCCCTAACGATCCATGCCCATGTGGTTCTGGAAAGAAATACAAAAAATGTTGTATGCTCAAGGAGCAATCGGAGAACAACTAATGTATAAACTAAAACGCTTTATTAAAAATTCGTTTGGTGCAGAGCTTCCGATAAGGCAAAGATTTTTTATCATTATTTTTGCCATGGGTTTCCTTGTCGGTATTGCAGGTGTAATTGCATGTATGAGCCTTAATTCCTCTCATCAGGCAATTATGGTTTCTGCTATTATGACTCTTGCCTTTCCTCTATTTGCTTATATTGGAATGCGAGTTAAGTCTAAACAGGATACTCTTACAAGCGTTGCTCTAGTCGTTGTAAACTTTGTGATTTTTCCTGCCCTCTATCTCTCAGGAGGAAATATTTTTTGTGGGATTCCAAGCTATTTCTGTCTTGGGCTCGCACTAACGCTATTTCTTGCAAACGGAAAATCTGCTTATATCCTTACAACGCTTGAATCATTTTGGTACATGTTTATCTACTTTGTATCATGGAAGTGGCCAAACATTTGCATAGACGTTCCGGCATTTACAATGTCAGAAACAGGAAAATCAGACTTTGAATTTAATGCCGTAAGCTCAAACACATTAATGGTATGTGTAGCTCTTGGCCTTCTTGCAAAAATAATTTTTAGTCTCTACCAAAAGGAGACAAAAATCGTTGCAGATACTATAGTCGAAGTCAAACGCCAATCCATCATAGACCCTTTAACCGGCGTCTATAATAGGCGTTTCATGTATGACTATATTGAAGAACAGATAGAAATTGCCAGAAAGAATAACACACCTCTTTCCGTCGCAATTTTTGATATCGACTTCTTCAAAAAACTCAACGATACCTACGGGCATCTCCTCGGTGATGAGGTTTTAAAATCTCTTACGTCCATCTTAAAAAGCTCATGCCAAGGCAATGAAATTGTCGCTCGATTTGGCGGTGAAGAATTCCTTGTAGTTTTACCAGGATATTCAGTTGAAGAGGCGCTCGCTCACGCCGAGGAAATAAGAAAGTGCATTGAACAATCACAACTTTCTCCTACTCTTCCCGAGGATAAACCGGTTACAGTCAGTGGCGGCGTCGCAACTCTCACGCCTAATATGGACGACGAAGCCCTTGTCGATAACGCCGACAAAAACCTCTATAAAGCAAAAGAGAGCGGTCGTAACCGCATAGTTGCAGAGGAGGTGGCAGAATGAGCTTCAATCTCTCCAACTTTTTCAAAGGAACTTCAGTAAAAGAGGCCAACCTAAAACGTGATCTCTTTTCAAGAATTCTTTACGCAACAATTCTCACCATGTCAGCAACATTAATACTAGGTCTTTTACTTCAAAAGCACCTTTATTTTATAATTACAAATGTTGCCATTCTAATTTTCCTTGCAATCCTCTTAATCATTAGAAGATTAAGTGAGCAAACCTTTATGCAGAAGAGAATTTATGTCACCTTCTGCTTCGTTATGGGATGTTTCCTCCTCCCTCTTCTCTATATCTTTGGCGGAGGAATCCACAGTGGTATTCCACTCCTCTTTATGATGATAGGAATAACCACCATACTTCTTCTTGACAATATCACTTTAGTTTTAATTTTTGCTTCTACAGTAATTGTGCCAAACATCGCCTATTACTTAGACCAGGAATTACACTATTGTGACAAGTATACAGTCCTCGGCGATTTCACATTCATCGACATCGCCCTTACAACAAGTTTTGTAGGTCCTTTTATCGGTCTCTTCCTTCGCGATCTTATTAATCGTTTTGAAGAGAATCAAACAAAAGCAAATGATTTGCTTGGACGCATAGAAAATGCCGCAACAAAAGATCCTCTCACTGGCGCATACAACAGACGATATCTCATAGAATATATCGATAGTTGTATAGCCCAAGTTGATAGCGGTGAACTAGGTGCATTTTCTATATTGATGTTTGATATAGATCATTTCAAGAACGTAAATGATACCTATGGTCATCTTGCTGGCGACGACTGCATTAAGAGCCTCGCTTTGATTCTTCAAAGCTCACTCCGTAAGGTTGACGTCGTATCCCGTTACGGCGGAGAAGAGTTTATTTGTGTCCTCCCTTCGGCCGAGGACACCCCGGCTTTCCGCCGCGCAGAACAGATTAGAACAACCGTAGAAAACACCATTCTCTCACAGAGTATAGATAAAAAAATTACTGTCAGCGGTGGCGTCGCTATGTATAAGCCAGGAATGACCGCTGAGGAGCTTATCGAAGCTGCTGATAGCAATCTTTACATTGCAAAGGAAAACGGTAGGAATCAAATTGTGTGGCACAATGGTGGCATCCCGCCGCTCGTATATGCTGTATACGGAGCAAGTTCACTCCAACCTGTTCATAATTCAGGTCGCCGATTCTCAGATGCAACAAAGTTCTAAGCATAAACAAAGACCCCAAGTTCAAAACTTGGGGTCTTTTTATGTTTCTATTTAAATATTATGCAAGAAATTCTTTGAGATCTGCATTGCCTGTAATGAAGTTTCTACCAAATGCAAGAACGTTCTCTCTATCTGTCTCAGGAGGAAGAGTCGCCTCACCGTTCATCATAAAGTAAACAGATGTAAGAGTAGCATCATTACGCATGTCGTTATAAAGGAACTCAAATACCATTGGCATACCTTCTGTAGCTTCAATTGATACGAGGTTTGCAGCCTGTACACCAAACTTATTTGCTACAGCAATAATGTTAGCATTTGTGTTTTTATCAGAAACAATTGTATCGCCAATTTTTGTTTCCTTTCCTTTTTCTTCTACAGCAGGTTCTACAGTTTCTTCTACAACTGGTTCAGCAACCGGCTCTACCACAGGAGCAATTTCCTCAACATATTCGTTCTGAACTGGAATATTTTCAAAAGTTACAGGTTCAGCTACTGGTTCTACAACTGGCTCAACTACTGGCTCAGCTACTGGAAGTGGTTCTGCAACTGGCTCAACTACTGGCTCAGCTACTGGAAGTGGTTCTGCAACTGGCTCAACTACTGGCTCTTCTGCTGGAAGTGGTTCTGCAACTGGCTCAACTACTGGCTCTTCTGCTGGAAGTGGCTCTGCAACTGGCTCAGCTACTGGCTCAACTGCTGGAAGTGGTTCTACAACTGGCTCAACTACTGGCTCAGCTGCTGGAAGTGGCTCTGCAACTGGCTCTGCAACTGCACCGCCAACAACGATGCCTTCGTCAGCCTGAGCATTAGCTGCCATGTATGGAAGCTGATAACCAAGATCTGTATAACCGTTTGTCTCTACTACTGGTGTAGCAACAGGAGCTGGTACAGGTTCAACTACTGGCTCAACTACTGGTACAGGAGTTGGAGCCTCGATGACTGGAAGCGGTGCCTCAACTGGCTCTACTACTGGTTCCTGTGCTGCTGTTGCAAATGAAACAGGTTCTGGAACTGGCTCTGCATAAACAGGAACCGGTACAGGCTCTGCAGCAGGTGCAGCAAAAGGTACTGTTGCAGGCTCTGGAGCAACAAAAGCATTTGCCTTTGGTGTGTCCTCGCTATATGGTCTATTAATAACTGGAGCTGATACCTCAGCGTTTTCCTGTGGCTTATCGCCACTTACTTTTGCAAGTGCTTTTGTTGTAACGAGCATTGTTCCAACAGCTGTTGAACCTGCTGCCACAGCAAGAGCGCCGACTTTTACAAGTGTTCCAAGTTTCATGTTTTTATCTCCTTTGTAATGTATTTAAGTTCTTGTGATACTAAATTTATACTGATCCTTACCATTACGCTTTGCTTCGTAAAGAGCTGCATCAGCCTTCTTAAAGAGTTCCTCATATGTGACGCCATCTTTACTAAAGACAGCAACACCAATACTTGTCGAAAGACGACCAGGGAAGCCACTGTCAATACCGTATTTTTTAAATGATGAAGTAAGTTGTTGAAGTTTATCACATACAAGAGCGATTGACTGAATGTTCTTAAGAAGAACTACAAACTCATCACCACCGGCGCGTCCCAAAATGTCTGTCTCTCGGAAGTTTCGGCCAAGTTCATTTGCAAATGCCACAAGTATCTGGTCGCCAACAGCATGTCCTCGTGTATCGTTTATCGTTTTAAAATTATCGATATCAATAATCATAAGGGCATGTTGAGAGGATGAGTTCTTTTCAAGACACTCCTCGATGAGACTTCTTGTAGTCATCTTATTATAAAGCTGTGTCAAAGGATCTTTCTCTGCTTCAAGCTTTAGTCTATCTTCATTTTTCTTACGTTCTTCGATACTTTGAATAAGGCAAAGTACGTAAGTGGCGTTTTCATAATTTACATCAACGTTCCTCTCTTTTGTAAGAAGAAGTGATACCCATGAATATTCATCAGTATTCTTTAAAAATCTAGCTTCTGCGTATACCTGATTTGGTACTTCTCCCGAGAACTCTGAAGCTAAGTAATCTACATTTAGAATTCGATTAATAGTTGGCACATCATCTGGATGAACAAGATTTGGAACATTAGATATAAATTCATCAAAGCTTATTGTGTCTGAATAATGCTTAACAACATATTCGTTGTTATTTCTAAGCACCGTACAAGTTTCATTCTGTGGATTAAGCTCATAAGCCATGTCATATACTTCTTCAAATACGTTGCCAAGTCGACGGCGCGAAGCTGAAGATTCGCTAATGGTCTTTCCTTCCTGGAAGAAAGCATTTATACGTTCAACATGGTTTAAGTCTGTAACTAAAATAACAATTAAAACTGCAGGGATAACAACAGAGAGTGTTTTGAATTCAAATCCGCTCTCCTTGAACAGTACAACGGCCGATACTATAATTGTACTCATTGGAATAAAGCCTTCCTGTAAACTATAAACAGGAACCAAAAATCCCATAACAGTCATTGTCATCCAAATTGCAAGACCTACATCCCAATTCGTAAAATGGAATTCACAATAAATGAGCATTAAATAATAAATAATCCAATAAAGCGTGTAAAGGATTCTTATCTTATTCATTTGCTTCTTTGTGATAGCCGCACCAAGTTTTTCAAAAGAATCACATAATCTAGATGCAAATATCACAAACGCGAGAAGAGCTATTATACAAATTGAGGAAAGTAGGGGCACGCCTATCGGAAATAAAGCAACACCTTCTGGAGCAATTGTCAAAATAAGCAACAAATAAGAAATTAAGAAAAAAGTAAAAACAATTGTACGACGAAGATTTGTAAGAACACGAAGTCTCTCCGCATAATCGAGATTTTTTCTTTCAGTCTCATCTTTTGCTTTTCTCAATCCATAATAGTCCAAAACGCGAGAAAGTTTGCTAAAGAACTTTTTAAAAACGTCTGACATAATACCACCAACGATCTACGTTTACTATAATAT
>JAGHSI010000030.1 GCA_018065925.1 Candidatus Limimonas coprohippi | reverse complement strand
TCCATTTGAACCGCAGGCACTTGTTCCATTTTCAGCTGTAAAAGGCGAGGGTGTGGACGAGATTAAGTCATTGATTGACAAGTCACTTTAAAATTTTTAACCGCAGCCCCAAAAAGAGCTGCGGTTTATTGTGCAATTTAGCACTTTACAGTATGAAACACCAGTGATAAAATGGTTAGCGTATTAAAGTATTACTATGTGAAAGGGAGATAATTATGCCTCAAAAACCAATTACTGATAGCAACATGGACTTTCTTTATGAAGCTGTTTTAGAACTTGAGTCAAAAGATGAAGCAGCAAGATTCTTTGAGGATCTCTGCACAATAAATGAACTTAAATCACTCTCTCAGAGAATAGTTGTTGCAAAGATGCTTACACAGCATTGCGTATATTCTGATATCGTTGCAAAGACAGGCGCATCAACTGCTACTATCTCTCGTGTTAATCGCTCACTCTCATATGGTGCTGGCGGTTATGATGATATTTTTGAGAGACTTGATAGGAAGGCAAAATAATGGGTAAGGTTGTACGTTTAATTTCAACTGAAGGTGACCTCACTGTTATAGCTACTGATTCAACAGACATAGTAGCTGAGGCACATAGAATTCATGATACTACTAACGTATGCTCTGCAGCCCTTGGACGACTTTTAACTGCTGCCTCACTTATGGGTGCAACTTTAAAAGGTGAAAACAATTCAATTACACTTAGACTTAATGGTGACGGCCCGGCCGGCGCCATTATTGCTGTTTCAGACTTTGAGGGCAACGTTCGCGGATATATCTGTAATCCGCATGTTCAGTTGCCACTCAACAAAGTCGGAAAACTTGACGTCGCCGGCGCGGTTGGCCGTCAGGGCAGCCTCACTGTAATGAAGGACTTGGGTCTTAAGGAGCCATACATCGGCCAGACAGAAATTATATCTGGTGAAATTGCAGAGGATCTTACAAGTTATTTTGCAATTTCAGAGCAGTTGCCTTCTGTCTGCGCTCTTGGCGTTCTCTGCGCGCCGGATTCAGAGGATATTATTACAGCAGGCGGATTTATCATCCAACTTCTTCCAACTGCAACAGAGGACACTATAACAAGAGTTGAGGAAGGTCTTCGCGATATACCATCAGTTACTAAAATGCTCACAGATGGTTTGACACCTGAAGATATTTGCAGAAGAGTACTTCCAAACTTTGAACTTGAACTTCTCGATGAGTCAGAGACAGGTTATAAATGTACCTGTTCTAAGGGCAAGGTTGAACAAGCTTTGATCAGTATGGGAGAGGAAGAACTTAAAGAGCTTCTCGAGGATGAAGAGACAGAAGTATGCTGTCATTTTTGCGATAAAAAGTACGTTTTTTCTCGCGCTGATATAACACACATTTTAAAGTCAGCAAAAGCTTGAAAATTTTAAAAAAATTGCTTGACATCAGTTATCATGTGTTGTATATTATAAGACGTCGCGAATACGCGATACGGTGTGGGAGCATAGCTCAGCTGGGAGAGCACCTGCCTTACAAGCAGGGGGTCACAGGTTCGAGCCCTGTTGTTCCCACCACCCTTTAAAATGGCGAAGGGAAAATGGCCCGGTAGTTCAGTTGGTTAGAACGCTAGCCTGTCACGCTAGAGGTCGACGGTTCGAGCCCGTTCCGGGTCGCGAATTTTTTTTATTATTATGTTTATAAAGTTGTAGAGCAGAGGACTGAAAATCCTCGTGTCGTTGGTTCGATTCCGACCGGAAGCACCACAAATGCGGATTTAGCTCATCTGGTAGAGCGCCACCTTGCCAAGGTGGAGGTAGCGGGTTCGAGCCCCGTAATCCGCTCCATTTTTTTATATGGCACCATAGCCAAGTGGTAAGGCAGAAGTCTGCAAAACTTTTATGCCCCAGTTCAAATCTGGGTGGTGCCTCCAAAAAAAGAACCTGTATTTTTACAGGTTCTTTTTCTTTACTATTTATGGTATAATCTCTAAGCAAATTTGTAAGTTTAAGGAGCATTAGATAATGCAAAGGTCTGCATATAAGCAGGGAGTTAAAGACGGAATACCAATTTGTCTTGGATATCTTTCAGTATCATTTGCATTTGGTATTTTTTGTATCGAACAGGGCCTCACAGTGCTTGAGGCATTACTTATTTCAATGACATGTGTTACATCGGCAGGACAGCTTGCCGCAGTTCCTATCATAGGACAGGGCGGAAGTCTAATCGAACTTGCTATGGCTCAGGTAATTATTAATCTCAGATATTCACTCATGTCCATTTCACTTTCACAAAAACTTGATGAGACATTTAATGCTAGAAGAAGATGCGCGATCTCATTTATGGTCACAGATGAGATTTTCGGTGTCGCATCATCTCAAGATGGTAAGCCTCCAAAGGAGTATTTCTATGGTCTTATGATCACACCGTGGTTTGGCTGGGCTGCTGGAACATTATTAGGTGCGGCTGCCGGAAATATATTGCCATCAGTCGTAATCACAGCATTAGCTGTTGCAATTTATGGAATGTTTGTCGCTATCGTTGTACCTCCAGCAAGGGACAATAAGAATGTTCTCTACTGTGTACTTCTCGCTATAGCACTCTCATGCATCTTTGCATTTGTACCGTTCCTTAAGGGTGTACAGAGCGGTTTTGTAATTATCATCTGCTCAGTCGTTGCCTCTGCAATTTTTGCTTATTTAAAGCCAATTGAGGAGGGTAGGGGCTGATGGATTTCAAAACATTTTTAATTTATCTTTTGGTGACTGCAGGAACTACATATTTTGTAAGAGTTGTTCCTATGTTACTCGTGAAGAAGGAGATTAAGAATAAGTTTATTCTCTCTTTCCTTTACTACATGCCATATGCGGTACTCTCCGTTATGACAATTCCAGCTATTTTTACAGCTACAAACTTTGTCGCTTCAGCGATTGTAGGATTCGCTGTTGCAGTATTCTTTGCTCTTAAAAATAAGAGCCTTACGACCGTTGCGATAGCATCTTGCCTCGGAGTGCTTGCAACAGAACTCATAATCACCTATCTTCTCTAAGGAGGTCCATATGGATTGCGAAAACTGCATGAATTATGAATACGATGAAGAACTTGAGGAATATGCTTGTTCAATCAATATGGATGAGGATGAGTATGTCCGCTGGCTCTCAACAAAGAAATGTCCATATTTCCGCTTTGGAGATGAGTATTCAATAGTTAGAAAGCAAAACTAATGAACGTTTTTAAGTATTCAAACGACAACAAACGATATCACACAAGAGCATATGAGGGAAGGGTATGGAAAGCCTGTATCGACGCAGGTCTTCCTTGTCCTTCCTTCTGCGCTTTTTGCGCGGATAGAAGTCACTTGTTTACAACAAAGGGTAGCGTAACTGAGCAGCTTGAGAAAGAGCGTGACAGGATATTTGAAAAGCATGGCGAGGTGCCTCTTTGTGCATATTTTCAGTCGGGTACTAATACGAATGCACCTGTTGAAAAACTTCGAGTGCTCTATGATGAGGCAGTTTCTTTTCCAGGTGTTACATCGCTCTCTATTGCGACACGTTTCGACTGCCTTCCGGATGAGGTGCTTGATTTGTTGGAGGAGTATAGCCCTACGGTTGAGCTCGGTCTTCAGACGATTCACAGAGATGATTATGATCTCTTTCTTTTAAAGTATAATGAGCTTAAAAAGCGTGGTATAAAGGTCTGCCTTCATCTGATGAATGGTCTTCCTGGGGAGACTAAAGAGATGATGATGGATACTGCAAAAACGGTCGGAGAACTGAGACCGGACGCTCTTAAAATCCATCTTACGTATGTTGCGGAGGGCACAGAACTTGCACGGCTTTATAAAGAGGGTAAGTATGTGCCAATGACTTTTGAGGATTATACGAGGACGGTCGTAGAGCAACTTGAGTATATTCCCGCTGAGACCGTTATAGAGAGAGTGACAGGTGATGGCGATAAGAGAACACTTCTTGCGCCACTTTGGTCAAAAGATAAAATAAGAGTTCTCGGCACTATCGATAAACTCTTTACTGAACTTGATACTTATCAAGGTAAAAAGTATAATACTGGTATCTAATAATATAAGAGGTAAAAACGGTGGAAGAATTTTCAAGAACTGAGCAACTGTTGGGCTCGTTGGAAAAACTGAATAATTCCCATGTTGCGGTTTTTGGAGTAGGTGGCGTTGGCGGCTATGTCGTTGAGGCACTTGTACGCTCTGGCGTTGGTGAGATAACTGTTGTTGATAAGGACACGGTATCACCTTCAAATATCAATCGTCAGATAATTGCTCTTCACTCAACTGTCGGCATGTCAAAAGTTGAGGTTATAAAGAGTCGTGCTCTTGATATTAATCCTGGTGTTAAGATAAACGCTTTTGAAACTTTCTTTCTCCCGGATACTGCGGACCAGTTTGATTTTTCAAAATATGATTATGTCGTTGATGCAGTTGATACTGTATCAGCAAAGATTGAACTTGTACTAAGGGCTAAAGAAGCGGGTGTGCCTATAATCTCCTCGATGGGAGCGGGCAACAAGCTTGACCCTACAAAATTCCAGGTTTCAGATATTTATAAGACAACAGTTTGCCCGCTCGCACGCGTCATGCGAAAGGAACTCAAGGCGCGCGGAGTTAAATCACTCAAGGTTGTCTATTCGACAGAACAACCTGTAATTGCATCAACTCCGCCTGGCTCTGTTGCTTTCGTTCCTTCTGTTGCCGGGCTTATTATTGCAGGCGAGGTAATTCGCGACTTGAAATAAACGAGGTGAGGAATATGACAGAAAAGAGAATACGCTTTATTGACATAGTTTGGATGTTTTTCTTTTGCAGTTTAATTGGTCTTTTGAGTGAAGGCTTTTATACTTTGTATCTCACAGGCCACTGGGAGAGCCATGTTATTACTATGCTTATCCCAATTTGTCCAATTTACGGCCTTGGTTCAGTACTGTTTTACTATATTGATCACTCGCTCCCACATGTGAATATCATTTTCAAATCCATAATTATAGGCACGGCTGCGACACTTATGGAGTTCCTCTGTGGTCTTCTACTTTATTATGGATATGGCATGAGAGCATGGGATTATACAGGTGCCAGATTTAATATATTAGGTATTATCTGCTTAGAATTTCTCTTTTGTTGGATGCTCTTTGCGTTTGGATATTTGGTAGTAGTAAGGGGCTTTAGAAAGATTGCTGAAAATAAAAAACTTGAACGACCGGCATGGTTTACGAGTGATGCTTTTAGAATTATCACAATCATTTTTGCAGTGATAATGGTTGTTGATATTATTTCAGCATTTGTAAATATCAAATTCTGGAGTGCGCGTCATTATGGAAATCCGGTGGATAAAAAAGTCGAACAATTAGTGGAAAATAAATTTGATGACGAATATATGAGGGATAGGTTTGTTGAATGGAGATTTTTGAAGTAAAAGAAGTAGCAGAAGGAACAATAAACACAAGCGCAGCAAAATACGATTACAGGTATTCGGATGCGCCTTTGTTTGCTTCTGCCTTCAAGTATTCTCATGAGCTTGGAAGACAGAGTTTAGCTCTCGCCATAGCTTCAAAGAATATAAAAGAAAGAGAAGACTTCTTTGAGGGAAGTAAAAACCTCGAGGAGTTTTTTTCTAATTGTGGATATAAAGATTTTTGTCCAAATGAAGATTATAAAATTATGCCAAGGGCAAACAGTTTCGGCGTCGGTATAGCAAGAAAAGAAGTGATGATAGGTTCTTCTAAATATACGATTCTTGCTATAGGCCTCCGCGGAGGTAATTATTATGCCGAATGGGTCGGCAATTTCAATGTCGGTACGACCGGAGACCACAATGGCTTTGAAATTGCAACCAATAAGGCTTTTGACCATTTAAAGAAATATATCTGTGATTTTGAGATTAAGGGTGACGTGATACTTTGGGTATCTGGCTTTTCCCGTGCAGGTGCCGTTACAAATCTTCTTGGAGCAAGGATCGATAAGATTCTCGCCTGCGGAGAGCAACCTTTTGAAGGCGTGACTCTAAGCGCAGGGAGAGCCTTCTTCTACACATTTGAGGCCCCACGTGGCGCCATGACAAATAATGTCGAAATTACGGGATTTAAGAATATTTTCAACATTGTGAATCAAAATGACATTATTATTTACACAGCTCCAAAAGCTATGGGGTTTGCAAGGTATGGTACAGATATCTACTTGCCAGTAAAAGATAACACTGAAAAAGATGAGTATAATAAAATCCGTGACGACATAAATAAGATCTTTGATAATACAAGCAAAGAGGAGATAAAGCGTCTAAATCCAAGATTTATGTTTGATTCTCTTATGATGCCGTCTGTTAAGAAGATGTTTGACAAGGGAGCGGTTGCAGACTTTATCGAGGACTTCTTTGATAAATTTTCTGCAAAACTGGGCAATCGAGAAGACGCTCAAGATATCTTTATAGCTATTCAACGGGTTTTGGAATTGCTAGTATTTCCGGAAAGTGGAGCATCTATTCCACTCGGAAAACTTCTGAGAGGTAAAGAAGTCTTTTATAAGGCTTTAGAGGAGTCGGGAATTGATGAAAAAACTATCGATGAGGCGAAGAAATACATAGCTGAGATAGGAACTTTCTTTGCTGATTTTTCAAAGGATTATCGGGATGAGCTTGATATTCTGACGCTGAATCTTTTTTCGATGATTTCAACACATGATAGTGCACTTGAATTTGCTTATATGATGGCACTTCCAGAGGAATATTTTAGGGTTTAGAGGTAAACTTTTTGAAACGTGAACTTAGCAGGGCGCAACTCGTTGAGCGCAGTATTATAAAAAAGTATAGAGAGGATATTTGGAATCCCTTCATCGCTGCGGTGAAGAGATACGAACTCGTGCTCGAGGGCGACAAAATTGCCGTTTGTATCTCTGGTGGCAAAGATTCGATGATCCTTGCAAAACTTATGCAACAGCTTCAGAAAATATCCGATGTGCCTTTTGAACTTGAATTCATCTGTATGGATCCTGGCTACAATAAGGAGAATAGGAAGCAGATTGAAAAGAATGCGGAGCTTCTCTCAATACCTATAACCTTTTTTGAGACAGATATTTTTGATTTTGCAAACAAACTTGATAAGAATCCTTGCTATATGTGCGCGCGAATGAGAAGAGGACATCTCTACTCAAAGGCAAAAGAACTCGGCTGTAACAAAATTGCTCTTGGCCATCATTTTTCAGATGTTATTGAGACTACTGTTATGGCGATGTTTTATGGTGGACAACTTCAGGCTATGCCACCAAAACTTAGATCAACAAATTACCCGGGTATGGAACTTATCCGTCCTCTTTACTGTATTCATGAGGATTCGATAATTGCCTGGAAGAATTATAATGAACTTGAATTTTTACAGTGTGCCTGTCGCTTCACTGAGAACACTGAAACAGGTATTAGTGATTCAAAGCGACAGGAGATAAAGGAACTTATAAAAGAACTTAAAGTTAAAAATCCAAATATTGAGAACAGCATTTTTTCTAGTATTCACAACTGTCAGCTTGACACTATGGTGAACTACAAGTCAAAAGGTGTTGAGCATTTATTTGCTGATAGGTTTAACGAGGAAGGTGAGAGCGTTGACGCTTAAAGAGATAATAGCAAAGAAGGAGAGACTTATTCTCGATGGCGGAATGGGCTCTCAGCTTATCAATTATCCAGAGTACAGCGGAAAAGACCCATCACTTCTCAATATCACACATCCGGAGATAATAAGAGCTGTGCATAAATCCTATGTTGATGCGGGCTCACAACTCATTATTGCGAATACTTTTGATGTAAATCCAAAGAGATATGAGAACTATGCAGAGATAATTGCTGCTGCGATAGAAAATGCAAAGGTAGCTGGTGCTCCTTATGTCGGCCTTGATATTGGACCTATTGGAGAACTCATGTACCCTATGGGCCAACTTAAACCTGAGACGGCGTATGAATACTTTGAAGCAGTTGTAAAAGAGGGCGTAAAATGTGGTGCTGATTTTATTATCATCGAGACGATGATCGACCAGAACGAGATGAAAGAGGCGCTCTCCGCCGCAAAGAACAATTCATCTCTCCCTGTCATCGTCTCATGCGCTTACGGAAAGAGAGGCCGTTTAATGACAACCGGTGGCAAGCCAGAGGACGTTGTGGCTATTGCCGAGTCACTCGGTGCGGATGCTGTCGGTGCAAACTGTTCTTTCGGACCGGATCTTATGATCCCTATTATTGAAGCTTATAAAACTCTTACTGACCTTCCTATCTGGGCAAAACCAAACGCTGGCCTGCCACAGGTAGTAGACGGCAAACCTGTCTATACCACTGGCGTGGAAGAGTTTAAAGAATATATGAAACAAATTGAGAAGATAGGTGCTACCATGATTGGCGGATGTTGTGGCACGACACCTAAGTATATAGAGGCTATTAAATGAAACAATATAACGTAACTGGTATGAGTTGTGCCGCCTGCCAAGCTCGTGTGGAGCGGGCAGTGGGCGCCGTGCCAGGAGTAGAAAGTGTTGCTGTATCTCTCCTTACGAATTCGATGGGAGTCGAAGGTACTGCAAAGGATAAAGAGATAATAAAGGCGGTAGAGGCTGTAGGATATGGTTGCTCTTTAAAGACTGACGACTCCGCTATTCTTGAGGACAAGGAGACACCAAAACTTTTGAGACGGCTCATAGTATCGGCAGTTCTCTGCATCATTTTGATGTATTTTTCAATGAGCCATAAAACTGAATTTGTATTTGGAATAATAGAGGGAGCACTTGCTCTTCTTGTTATGATTATCAACAACAAGTTCTTTGTAAATGGTATAAAGGGTGTTGCTCATGCCTCTCCAAATATGGATACGCTCGTATCTCTTGGAGCGGGAACTTCCTTTATTTATAGCATTTATCTTTTGATTTCAAGTCATTCTGCACAGGAACTCTATTTTGAGTCATCTGCTATGATATTGACTTTGATAACTGTTGGAAAAATGCTTGAGGCGAGATCAAAAGGAAAAACAACTGATGCTCTAAAATCTCTTTTAAAACTTGCACCGAAGGTTGCAAATGTAATTAGAGATGGAGAAGAGGTAGAAGTTCCTGTAGAGGAACTTAAAGTTGGCGACGAATTCGTTGTCCGCCCTGGTGAGGCCATCCCAACGGATGGCAGGATTGTTGAGGGCGTGACATCTGTTGATGAGTCAGCCTTAACTGGCGAGAGTATACCAGCTGATAAAAAGGTGGATGACTTCGTATGTGGCGCCACTATTAATAAGCAGGGCTTTAT
The DNA here is from genome assembly GCA_018065925.1 of Candidatus Limimonas coprohippi. Classification (GTDB taxonomy): domain Bacteria; phylum Bacillota; class Clostridia; order Oscillospirales; family Acutalibacteraceae; genus UBA1227. The sequence continues at coordinate 6,142 of JAGHSI010000030.1, read as the reverse complement.
ACGCTGCGTTACAACAAGAGTTGGACAGAATACTACTTTCTCACAGATAGTTAAGATGATGTCTGATGCTGCAGCAACAAAGGCACCTATTGCAAAGGTTGCAGATAAAGTATCTGGTATCTTTGTTCCAGTGGTAATTTTAATTGCACTTATCACTATGGGAGTTTGGGTTATACTTGGTAAGACACTCTCATTTGCTATTATCCGTGGAGTTTCGATTCTCGTAATAAGCTGCCCATGTGCTTTAGGCCTTGCGACACCGGTGGCCATCATGGTTGGAAGTGGGCTCGGTGCAAAGAACGGTATTCTTTTTAAGACAGCCGTGTCTCTTGAAGAGGTCGGAAAAGCAGGGGTGATTGTTCTCGATAAGACTGGAACTATCACAGAGGGAAAACCTGTTGTAACTGATATTATTCCAAATGATGTGACGAGGGACCAACTCCTTCAATATGCTTATTCTATTGAGGTTTTGAGCTCTCATCCACTTGCAAAAGCTGTTGCTTTAGCCGCAAAAGCCGACGGTGTAAAGCCGTTAACCTTTACAGAATTTGAAGAAATGCCAGGAAATGGCTTAAAAGCGCGTTTTAAGGCCCTAAATAAGAAGCAAACGTTCTTTGCTGGAAACTATAAGTACATAAAGACTGTGGCAACTGTTCCGGACCACATTAAGACTCAGTGTGCAGACCTTGCAAATGAGGGTAAGACGCCTCTTATCTTTGCAATGGGAAAAGAGATTCTCGGTGTCATAGCGGTTGCTGATACCATAAAACCTGATAGTAAAGAAGCGATTAAAGAACTTAAAGGCTTAGGCCTTAGAGTTGTAATGCTCACGGGTGATAATGAACGCACGGCGAATGCCGTTGCAAGGGAGTGCGGCGTGGATGACGTCGTAGCTGGTGTTTTGCCAGATGGCAAGGCGCAGATTGTAAAACAGTACAAGCGCTTTGGCAAGGTGCTCATGGTCGGTGATGGAATCAACGACGCTCCAGCGCTTGTAACTGCAGATATGGGCCTTGCGATAGGTGCTGGTACCGACGTCGCAATAGACGCCGCAGACGTTGTTTTGATGAATAGCGCACTATCTGATGTGCCGGCAGCAATTCGTCTCTCTAGAAAAACGCTAAAGTCAATTCATGAAAATCTTTTCTGGGCGTTTTTCTATAACATTATCCTAATTCCAGTTGCTGCCGTAACGCCGGTAAGCCCGATGATCTGCGCTGCTGCAATGAGCATCTCAAGTTTCTTTGTAGTGACAAATGCACTTAGAATAAACTTATTTGACATTCACAGTGCAAATCATGATAAAATGAAAAAGCAAGAACCTATAGATATTTCTGAAAAGAGGAATGAACTTATGGAAAAGACCATTAAGATTGAGGGAATGATGTGTTCACACTGTGAGGCAAATGTTAAAAATACACTCGAAGCTTTTGATGAGATTGACAATGCGGTTGTATCTCACGAGGATGGCACTGCTGTAATCACATTGAACGCTGAACTTGATGACGCAAAAATCAAAGCAGCTATCGAAGAAAAGGGATACAAGGTGATTTGATATGAAGAAAAACAGTACTAAACTTCAGGCTTTAAAGTTCTTCTTATTCTCAACTTCAGCTGGACTTATCCAGGTGGGAAGCTTTACCCTAATGAACGAGGTAATAATCAAACTTGACTTTTTCCAGAGGCTTTTAGCTGACCATCCAGGTTTTGCTCGCATTATGGAAAATGAATACGGACCAATGTACTTGATAGCTCTTTTACTCTCAGTGCTTTGGAATTTCACTTTTAATCGTAAGTTTACTTTCCAATCAGCATCAAATGTTCCAGTTGCAATGCTTAAGGTACTCGCTTTCTATGCTGTATTCACACCTGTGTCAACTATTCTCGGTAACCACTTTACTGCAAACGGTGCGAATGAGTATCTTGTTTTAGGTCTTACAATGTTTGCAAATCTTACAACTGAATTTGTCTATGACAAGTTCGTGGTGTTCAGAGATGCTCTAAAAAACGAGACAAATTAGCCTGTTTTTGTTAAATAATTGACGCAAAATATTGTTATGTACAAATACGAACATGCAAAATTGACAGCCCTATCAATAGACGGGGCTGTCTTTTTCATAATATAATGTTAAACGGTAGTACTAACTCGGTTATGGAATCCAAAAAGTTATAAAAAAGAAGGGAGATGTTTGTCTTATGTCCAAGTATAACGGATACATGGGTAAGGTTCTTTTTATAGACCTTACAAAAAAGACATTCGAAGAGTTTCCTTGGTCTGATGAGGACAGAAAAAGAACTCTCGGCGGTAAAGTTATGGCCGGCGACATTCTTTATCATCACATCCGTCCAGGAATGACAGCATGGGATGAGGACAACTGGCTTGTTATCACAACTGGTCCACTTACTGGTTGTGGCGTTCCAAGTTCATCACGTTTTAACATTTCAACAATCTCTCCACTTACAGGTGTACTTACATCTTCAAACAGTGGCGGTGATTTTGGTCTCATGCTTAAGCGTTGTGGCTATGATGGTTGTATCATCACCGGTAAAGCTACAACACCTACAAGAATTCACATCACGGAAGATGATGTTGAGTTCCTTGATGCCTCAGATCTTTGGGGCATGGAATGTACTCCAGCTCAGGAGGCACTTCCAAGAGAATTCGCAAAACTTGTTATCGGTCCTGCTGGTGAGCACAAAGTTCTCTACTCAGCAGTACTCTCAGGCGAACGTTGCTCTGGACGTGGTGGTGTAGGTGCAGTGTTCGGTGACAAGATGCTTAAAGCAGTTACTGCTAAGGGCTTTAAACACCCAACAGTTTATGATAAGGCAAGCCTTGTAAAGCTTTGCAAGAAGTGGACTAATACGATGAGAAACCACCCAATTTCAGGACGTCAACTTCCAGTTCTCGGTACAGCTGGTCTTGTATCTCCAATGGAGGCACGTGGTCTTCTCGCAACAAAGAACTTCTCAGATGGTCACTTTGAGGACTTCGATATGGTATCAGGTGAGACACTCTCTGAGGAAAAACTTATCAGAAACAGCGGTTGTACAACTTGTGTAATGCAGTGTACTCGCCGTTGCTACGTAGATGGAAAAGATGTTAAGGGACCAGAGCTTGAAATCTTAGGTCTCATGGGTCCTAACATTTTGAATAATGATCTTCAGAAGATTATTGACTGGAACTACTGGATTGATGAGATGGGCATGGATGCCATCTCAACTGCTGGTACTATAGCATTCGCTATGGAACTTAAGGAGAAGGGCCTTTGGGACTGCGGCCTTGAGTTTGGTAAGAATGACAACATCACTGATATGATCAAGGCTATTGCTCATAGAGAAGGCGCTGGCGACGAGCTCGCTAACGGTTCTCGTAAGATGGCTGAGAAGTTCGGTGGTATGGACTTCGCCATCCAGTCAAAGGGTATGGAACTCTCAGCTTACGAGCCTCGCCGTGCAGTTGGCCAGGGCCTCGGCTATGCAACATCTAACCGTGGTGGTTGTCACTTGAATGCTGGTTATCTCGTATTCATCGAGGGTCTTGGACTTGATATTGATAACCTTACTCCAAACGGAAAAGGCGCTCTCTGCGTAATGTTCCAGAACCTCATGGAAGCAATTTCAGCTGCAGGTCTCTGCCTCTTCACATCATACCCAGTATTCCCTGGTTATGTATTTGATCATCCAAATGCTCCTATTACTAAGGCCGTAACATGGGCTATGCCTCACCTCGGTCCAGTAATTAAGATCATCAACCACTATGCATCTGTTTTCCAGATTTATATTCCACTTATTCCTCATACAAAGGCTATTGAACTTGCTACAGGTATGAAGATGAAGCTCGGTACATTCCTCACAATCGGTGAGCGCGGCTGGAACACAGAGCGTGTTGCAAATATGGTTTTAGGCCAGCAGCCTGGTGCTGATAAACTTCCTAAGAAGCTTACAGATGAATGCCAGGATCCAAGTGATCCTAGAACTCGCGTTCCACTTGATGTAATGCTTAAGGCATTCAACGAAAACCGTCAGTGGAACAATGGTGCTCCTACAGGCAAAGTACTTAAGAAACTTAAGATAGACATCCCTGATATAGATGTTTATCCATATGCTTATTAAGGAGGAAACGTCAATGATTAAAGTTAGAATGTTTGGTGTAATAAGACTTGGTTCAGGCGTTAAAGAATTTGAGACAGACACTGCACATGTAAAGACGGTTGCTGATTGTTTCAATGTCCTTAATATCAAGAGCGCAAAAGACGCCGACAAGTTCACCTTTGACGATTCACAGGTGTTTGTAAATCACACACGTACAACTAAAAAAGACTTTGCTGTAAAAGATGGCGATGAGGTTTGGCTCATGTCACCAGCAGCAGGCGGCTAATAGGAGGCATTAAAATGGCTTATAAAATTGAAGCATATGACTGCGTTGGCTGCTGTGCTTGTATCTTTGCATGTCCATTCAAAATCCCAGTTGAGCACAAGATGGAACATAAAGTTGAGATTCCACAGGATAAGTGCATAGGCTGTGGACAGTGCGAGGATATCTGCCCTGTAGCAGCAATTCATCCAACAAAGGATCAGAAGAAGATCCGTACAGTATACATCAATGAGGACAACTGTATTGGTTGCTCACTCTGCGCTAGAAATTGTCCTAATGATGCAATTACAGGCGAGATTAAGAGCCCATTCACAATCAATCCTGCGAAATGTATCAAGTGCGGTTACTGTGCAACAAAGTGTAAGAAAGACGCTATTGTTGTAGAGTACTACTTATAAAAATATTAACCCCGTTCATTAAAATGACGGGGTTTATTTTTGTTCATTTATAAGTTATAATATTTAGGCATTTTATTTTTGGAGGAATTATTATGGCATACAAAAATAAGTATCCTTATATCTTCGTTCACGGCATGATGGGCTGGGGCGAAGAAAATAAGCTCTACAACATTATGCCTTACTGGGGCATGGTTGCTGGAAACCAGATGAAGCAGCTCCGTGCTAAGGGCATTGAAGCTTACGCTCCACAGGTATCACCAATTGGTTCTGCTTGGGACCGTGCATGTGAACTTTATGCACAGCTCACAGGTACAACAGTTGACTATGGTGAGGCTCATGCAAAAGCTAAGGGACACAACCGTTTCGGTATGACATTTGAGAAACCACTCGTAGAGGGATGGGGCTCAGAGAAGAAGATTCATCTCATCGGTCACTCATTTGGTGGCGCTACAATGAGAATGCTCGTTGAACTTCTTACAAATGGTTCAGAGGCAGAGCGTAAGGCAACACCAGCTGGTGAACTTTCACCTCTCTTTGAAGGTGGCCACGGCGACTGGGTTAAGTCTTTAACTGCAGTCTCTGCTCCACATGACGGTACATCATTCGTTAACGCTTTCCCAAAACTCATGGTTGGCGTAACATATGGTGTTTTAGCTCTTGCTTCAATTCTTGGTAATGTTGGTTCTCGTACATACTATGACTGGAAGATGAGCCAGTGGGGTCTTGCACAGGTACCAAACGCTCCAACAGATAAGAAGAACATTCTTAATATTAAGACTATCCGTAAGATTGCAAAGTCTAAGGATAACGTATTTGATGATCTTGAAATCGGCCAGGCTATGGACATGAATAGAACTATCCACACATCAAAGGATGTTTACTATTTCTCAGTTTCTGGTGACGGAACTAAGCCTGTAGGTGATGGTACTTATGTACGTGCACCAATCATGATCTTCGCATTCATTCCATTTGCAAAGGTTATGGGCCGTTTCCCAATCGGTCAGAACATCAACGGCGCTGAAATCACAGAAGATTGGCGTAAGAACGACGGTCTTGTATCTCTTGAATCTGGCCGTTATCCTCACCTCGAGGCACATACACAGTTCGATAAGAACAACGTTAAGAAGGGTATCTGGAATGTACTTCCAGACGCTATCGGTGACCACGGCACAGTAATCGGTGGTTCACTCTCATTCATCGGTCCTGGTAAGCCAAAGAAGTATCGTAATACTTACAACTATTGGATTGATTTCCTTGAGACACTTCCTGACTAATTAAAAATTAAAACAGCTCCTTCAAGTGATTGAAGGGGCTGTTTCTTTTTGCCATTTTATATTGTAACCAATTCTAATATGTGATAAAATAC
>JAGHSI010000051.1 GCA_018065925.1 Candidatus Limimonas coprohippi | reverse complement strand
TATTTAGTCTATACAAAGTATTAGACTTTGTTCTCTATTGCATTCATAATAACAGTGTGTTAAAATCTCAAAGTAAATTTTAGAAGGGACGTATATTATTATGTTTAATGGTGAAATTCTTGCATTTGTACTTTATTTCGTATTTATGCTTGGTGTAGGCGTTTTCTTTTTTATTAAAACAAAGGATAACGCAAATGAAGAGGAGTACTTCCTCGGTGGACGTTCAATGGGTCCATGGGTAACAGCACTCTCAGCTCAGGCATCTGATATGTCTGCTTGGCTCCTTATGGGTCTCCCAGGTTCAATGCTTGCTTTTGGTATGGGACAGGCTTGGATTGGTATCGGTCTTGCTCTCGGTACTATTGCAAACTGGTTCATCTGTGCTAAGAGACTTCGTAAGTTCTCAAAGGCTTCAGGTGACTCAATTACTCTTCCACAGTATTTGACAAATCGTTTTGCTTCAAATTCAAAAGCTCTCTCAATTATCTGTGCTGCAATTTTCCTTTTTGCTTTCACAGTATATGTAGCTTCTGCTTTTATTGCAGGTGCAACTGTATTTACAACTCTTATTGATGGTCTTCCAACAAGCACTGCAATGATTATCTTTGCAGCTATCATTATTGTATATACATTCCTCGGAGGATTTAAGGCGGTTTCTTGGACTGACTTCTTCCAGGGCACACTTATGTTTGTGGCTCTTCTTGCAGTTCCAATTCTTATCGTTGTAACTGGTAAGCAGAACTCTCCAGAGATGGCAAAGAACCTCGCTGAAATTGTTTCAGCAGACGGTACAGTTTATCCAGCATTTGTAGCTAACTTGTTTGATGCTTCATGGAAGGATATCGTATCTGGTCTCGGTTGGGGTCTTGGTTACTTCGGAATGCCACACATTATAGTAAGATTTATGGCTATTGAAAAGCCATCTATGATTAAAAAGTCAGCTATCGTTGGTAGCGTTTGGGTAGTAGTTTCACTTCTTTGCGCTATTCTTATTGCTTACTTTGGACGTATGATGATCGGTGAGGAACTCCTTACTGCAGGTCTCCAGAAGACAGTATTTATTGCTCTTGCTCGTGGCCTCTTCCCAAGCTTCCTTGCTGGTGTTCTTCTCGCTGCTATTATCTCAGCTTCTATGTCAACAGCTGACTCACAGCTCCTCGTAGCTTCATCTGCTTTCACAGCAGATATCTATAAACCAATTATTAGAAAGAATGCTTCAGAGAAGGAACTTCTCTGGGTGGGCCGTATTGTTGTACTTGTTGTTGCTGTGATTGCTTACTTCATCGCAAGTTCAAAGGGCACAGGCGCTCAAGCAATCATGGATATGGTTGAAAACGCTTGGGGTATCTTTGGTGCTGCATTTGGCCCAGTAATCATCCTTTCACTCTTCTGGAAGCGTTTCAACTATCCTGGTGCTATCGCTGGTATCGTTACTGGTGCACTTGTTGATATTCTCTGGCTCTTCTTACCAGTAGTAAATGGCACACCACTTTCAACAGCTACAGGTGTTTATGAGATCGTTCCTGGCTTTATCATTGGTGCTATCGTAGCAGTAGTTGCTACACTTCTCACTAAGGCTCCTTCAGCAGAGGTAGAGGCTATCTTTGTAAGAGCAACAGATGAATCAAACGACGACTAATATACATCCCGTTAAACAGGAAAGAGCTCATCTTACAAAAGATGAGCTCTTTTCTTTTTTATTATTTAGTTAGATATATTACCATTTTGAGAAAGCACCGCTACAACATTACCAAATCCTTTCTCAAAATGGCAATATACCTAACCTGTTGAAAACATCGTTACAACATTACAAAATTCTTTCTCAAAATGGCAACACACCTAACCTATTGAAAGCACCGCTACAACATTACCAAATCCTTTCTCAAAATGGCAATATACCTAACCTGTTGTAAGCACCGCTACAACATTACCAAATCCTTTCTCAAAATGGCAATACACCTAATCTATTGAAAAAATAAAAGTATATACTATAATGTGACTAGAGGTGATTCCTATGCGTATGTACGATATCATAAAGAAAAAGAGAGACGGTGGAGAACTCACTACTGAAGAGATTGAGTTTTTCGTTGATGGATATACCAAAGGGGAAATTCCTGATTATCAAGCATCGGCTATGACTATGGCTGTGTTTTTTCAGGGTATGACTCCAAGGGAGACAACTGATTTAACTCTTGCTATGGCAAAGTCAGGCGACATGCTTGATTTGTCGGTGCTTGGCGATAAGACGGTCGACAAGCACAGTACAGGTGGTGTGGGCGATAAGGTTACTCTCATCGTCGCACCTATTGCTGCAGCCCTTGGCTGCACGGTGGCGAAGATGAGCGGTAGAGGTCTCGGCCACACCGGCGGAACAGTAGACAAACTTGAATCAATTCCAGGTTTTAAGGTTGAACTTCCTCCTGAGCAGTTCTTTGGCCAAGTTAAAGATATTGGTATCAGCGTTATCGGTCAGTCTGCTAATTTGACTCCAGCTGATAAGAAACTTTATGGACTTCGTGATGTTACAGCTACTGTTGAGTCTTTACCTTTGATTGCTTCATCTATCATTTCAAAGAAACTTGCTGGTGGTAGCCGTCATATTGTACTTGATGTAACCTGTGGCAGTGGTGCTTTTATGAAGACACCAGAGGCTGCTGAAGAGCTTGCAAAAGCTATGGTTGAGATTGGTAATATGGCAGGTAGAAAAATGACTGCTGTTATAACTAATATGGATACACCACTCGGCATTAATATCGGTAATATTCTTGAAGTTAAAGAGGCGGTTGAAGTTCTTAAAGGCGCTGGCCCTGAGGATCTTAAATATGTATGCGTAGAAATTGCGAGCCTTATGTATGCTTCTTGTTTTGATTGTAGTGCAGACGATGCGAGACCTCTTGTTTTAGATGCCATTTCATCTGGCAATGCTTTTAAGAAACTTTGCGAGATGGTAGAGGCACAGGGGGGAGATGTTAGATATATTGAAGATACATCTCTCTTTGAGGAGTCAAAGTATAAGTATGAGGTTAAGTCACCAAAAGATGGATATATTATCTCTATGAATGCTGAGACTGTTGGAATCGCTTCTGTTGTTTTAGGCGCTGGTCGTGAGACATTAGAGGATAGCATCGATTATAAAGCTGGTATTTCACTCTTAAAGAAGACAGGAGATAAGGTTTTTGCCGGTGATACTATCGCTGTGCTTTATACTGATGATGACTCGAAGATTACTGAGGCTAGCGATATGATTCTCGGCGCTTTGGAGTTCTCACAAGATAAACAAAAAGAAGAGACTCTTATATACAAGGTCATCAAATAAACCACTATATATTGTGGTTTGGATATTCGCTTTTTCAAAATGTGTCGTTTTTGCATAAAAAGTTATATTAAATTTTGTGGATGAGAGCAAGTGGTATTTATTGCCACTTGCTCTTTTGTTATGATAAGATAATACTAGCCTAAAAAAGAAACGCTAGGCTAATTTTATATTTTTGGAGGTAGAAAAATGAAAAGATTTATAGCTCTTGTACTTGCTCTTGTTCTTGTTCTTTCACTTGCTGCTTGCGGAAAGACTGACAATAAGGGTGAGGTTAAAAAGTCAGAGTACAAAGTTGCAATGATCACTGACTACGGTGACATTACAGACCAGTCTTTTAACCAGACAACTTATGAGGCTGCTAAAGCATGGTGTGAAAAGAACAGCGTTGATTTCACATACTATAAGCCAACTGGTGATACAACACAGGCTCGTGTTGAAATGATCGATAAAGCTGTAGCTGATGGCTATAATATTATCGTAATGCCAGGTTATGCTTTTGCTGGTGCTATTGTTGAGTCTGCTCCAACTTATAAAGATGTTAAGTTTGTAGCTCTTGACGTAGCTCTTGGTGATCTTCTTCAGGAAGCTGTTGGTAAGGATTATGACTTTAATCCTGACAACTGGAAGCTTGAAGATTATGTAGACGTTTCAAATGTTTATTGCGCTATTTACCAGGAAGAGCTCTGTGGTTATATGGCTGGTTATGCAGCTGTTAAACTCGGTTATGAGAAGCTTGGTTTCCTCGGTGGTATGGCAGTTCCAGCAGTTATCCGTTATGGTTTCGGTTTCGTACAGGGCGCTGACGCTGCAGCTGCTGAACTTGATAAGAAAGTAGACATTAAGTATGCTTATGGTAACCAGTTCTACGGTGATGCTGATATCACAGCCAAGATGGACACTTGGTATACAGCAGGAACACAGGTTGTATTTGCTTGTGGTGGCGGTATCTTTGATTCTGCTGCTGAAGCTGCTGCAAAGGTTGATGGTAAGGTTATCGGCGTTGACGTTGACCAGGCTGGCATTATCGACGGCAAATATGCTGAAGGTATGACTGTAACATCTGCAATGAAGGGTCTTGCTCCTACAGTAACAACAACACTTGACGACATCCTTGCTGGCAAGTGGGATAATTACGCAGGAAAGGTTGCAACTCTTGGTCTTGTATCAGAGGATCCAGAAGCTAACTATGTTCAGATTCCTATGGCTTCAACACAGTTCGTTGATGGTAAGTTCACTGCTGATGATTATAAGGCTCTTGTAGCTGATATGTTCAATGGTAAGATTACTGTTTCTAACGCTATCGATAAGATGCCAGAGACAGCAAATGCTACTGTTGATGATCAGGGTAACATTAAATAATCTGATTTAGTCTTATAATACATACAATTTATCTAATTAGCCTAAATACGTTTGAGGCGGGCTACACGCCCGCCTCATTTTTTTAGAAAGAGGGGAGGTTGACAATATGGCTGAATATGCCATCGAAATGCTCGGTATTACTAAAGTCTTTCCTGGTATTATTGCCAACGATGATATTACCCTAACTCTTAAAAGGGGAGAAATACATGCTCTCCTTGGTGAAAATGGTGCTGGTAAGTCAACTCTTATGAGTGTTTTATTTGGACTTTATCAACCAGAGAAGGGTATTATTAAAAAGGACGGTGTAGAAGTAAAAATTAACGATCCTAACGATGCTAATAATCTCGGCATCGGAATGGTACACCAACACTTTAAACTTGTTGAGTGTTTCTCGGTACTTGACAATATTATTATGGGTGCAGAGCCTGCAGACAAATTGGGATTTTTGCATAAGGCTGAAGCTCGTAAAAAGATCACTGAACTTTCAGAAAAATATGGTCTTCATGTAGATCTTGATGCAAAGATTGAAGATATCACAGTAGGTATGCAACAGCGTACTGAAATTTTAAAGATGCTCTATCGAGATAATGAAATTCTTATCTTTGATGAGCCTACCGCTGTTCTTACACCTCAGGAGATTGAGGAACTCATGATAATCATGAAAAACCTTGCTTCTGAAGGAAAATCAATTCTCTTTATTTCTCATAAACTCAATGAGATTATGGAGGTATCAAACCGTTGTACTATTCTTAGAAAAGGTAAGTACATTGGTACAGTAAATACGGATGAAACAACTGTGGAAAAACTTTCTGCAATGATGGTTGGTAGAGATGTGAACTTCCACGTTGAAAAAGATAATAAAGAAGCTGGAGAACCTATTCTTGAAGTTGAAGGTCTCTCAGTTGCTTCAAAAACAAGTAAAAAAATGGTTGTAAACAATGTCAGTTTTAAAGTACGTGCTGGTGAGATAGTATGTATCGCTGGTATTGACGGAAATGGACAGACAGAACTTGTTTACGGCATTACTGGACTTGAACCAATAAAGAGCGGAACAATAAAACTCAATGGTGAGGATATTTCAAAATATCCTGTAAGGAAGCGCTCAATTGCCGGTATGGCACACATTCCGGAAGATAGACATAAGCATGGTCTTGTACTTGATTATCCACTTGACTACAATATGGTTCTTCAAAATTATTACAAGCCTGAATTTACAAACAAGGCAGGCTTCTTAAAGAAGAAAAACATCAGAGCATATTCTGAAAAACTCATTGAAGAGTTTGACGTACGCTCGGGTCAGGGACCATCCACTATCGCTCGTTCAATGTCTGGTGGTAATCAGCAAAAAGCTATTGCGGCTAGAGAGATGAATCGTGATGAAGCTGACTTGCTTGTTGCAGTTCAACCTACTCGTGGCCTCGACATTGGTGCTATTGAATTTATCCATAAGAAACTTATAGCAGAACGTGATGAAGGAAAAGCAGTACTTCTTGTCTCGCTTGAACTTGATGAGGTTATGGATGTACCAGATAGAATTCTTGTAATGTACGAGGGTGAAATTGTTGGTGAATTTGACCCTAAAAATGTTACACAGGAAGAACTCGGACTTTATATGTCTGGTGCTAAGAGAGATGAGGTGAAGTCATGAAAAAAGTATTAAAATCAGATGGCTTCCAGTCATTGATCGCATCACTTATCTGTGTCATTTTAGGACTTTTCATCGGATATATTGTCCTACTTATAATCAATCCTGAAGGAGCTTTTGAAGCTATTCTTGCCATCATTAAGAATTTCTTATTCTATCCTTCAGGTCCAGCACGAATGAAATATTTCGGCGCAACTCTTGTTAAGACTGCACCACTTGTTATGTGCTCACTTTCAATTCTTTTTGCATATAAAGTTGGTCTCTTTAACATCGGTGTTGCAGGCCAGTATTGTGCAGGTATCGGCGCATCTATTTACTGCGCTCTTGCATTAAACCTTCCTTGGTATTTTTGCTTACTTGCAGCTGTTGTTGCTGGTGGCATACTTGGTACAGCTTCTGGTATGCTCAAGGCATATTGTAATGTTAACGAGGTTATCTCGGGCATTATGCTTAACTGGATTTGCCTTTATACAGTAAATGGCGTTTTGAAGAATGTTAAGGAGCCTTCAAGCCCTTACACCTATAATATCGCCAACAAAAATACAAAAGCTTTACTTCCAAATCTCGGTCTTGACAAATTGTTTGGAAACAATAAATACGTAACAATTGCTATCCCTCTTGCAATTGTCGTTGCTATTGTTGTTATGATAATTCTTGATAAGACAAAGATTGGTTATGAGCTTAAGGCAACTGGTCTTAATAAAAATGCTGCAAAATATGCAGGTATTAAAGAGAAGAAAAATATTATTATTTCACTTGCAATTTCAGGTGGCGTTGCTGGTGCAGGTGCTGCTTTCTACTATCTCACTGGCGTAGAACAGTGGATGTGTACAAGTTCCGCAGTCCCAAACATGGGCTTTAACGGAATTGCATCGGCTTTCCTCGGTGCCTTGAATCCTATCGGAACTTTGATTTCATCGTTCTTTATTCAGCACATCACAAATGGTGGTGGTTATGTTGATAAGACAGTATATTGCTCACAGATTTCTGATCTTATCTCATCAATTATCATCTATCTCTGTGGCTTTGTGCTCTTCTTTAAGACTATTATGAAGAAGGCAGGAGGTGCAAAGAAATGATTTTACTTATTCAATATACTTTGATCTTTGCATCGGTTCTTATTCTTGTAGCTCTCGGTGGTTGTGTATCTGAACATTCAGGTATCATCAACTTGGGTCTTGAAGGTGAAATGGTATTTGGTGCACTTGGCGGTGCTTTGGCAATGAAATACTTGTCGCCAGATAGTTCGGCTATCGTAATAATTGTCGTATCAGTTGCTTGCGCTGTTATTGCTGGTATGCTGAGTTCGGCACTCCTTGCTGTCGCTTGTATAAATTTCAAAGCTGACCAGACGATTGTTGGTACAGCTCTTAATATGCTCGCTGTAGCGGCAGCAACTGTTATTGTTAAAGCTATAAATACAGCAGAAAATCCTGACAATGTATCTTCAGAAATCAGCTACGTTCAGGAGAAGAAGGCATTTATTGAGAATATTAATGGCTTTGAGTTCTCATGGTTTATGCCTGTAACTGTTGTTATGCTTATCATGATTGCAGTACTTCTTTATAAGACACGTACAGGTCTTCGTCTTATGGCTTGTGGTGAATTCCCACAGGCTGCTGCATCTGTTGGTATCAATGTATTTAAGATGCGCTGGCTTGGTGTACTTCTTTCAGGTGCACTCGGTGGCTTCGGTGGTCTTGTATATATCACTGCTGGCGTATCTCAGTGGAAGTTTGAAAACGGTGTTGCCGGTTTCGGTTTCCTTGCCATCGCTGTTATGATTTTTGGTCAATGGAAACCAAAGCATATCGCTTGGGCTGCTGTAATCTTTGGAATGTTCCGTGCTCTCTCAAATGTTTACACAGGATTTAACTTCCTTGTAGCATTACATATTCCAAGCGCTATTTATAATATGCTTCCATATGTTGTATCACTTCTTGTCTTGGCTTTAACTTCAAAACGTTCACGTGCGCCAAAGGCAGAAGGTATCCCATATGATAAAGGAATGAGGTAAATTTATAATGGATATTAATGATATTCTCTCTAAAGTTGATCATACATTGCTTGCTGTTGATGCGACTTGGGACGATATTAAGGTTATTTGTGACGATGCAATTAAATATCATACGGCATCAGTTTGTGTGCCTCAGTCATATGTAAAACAGTGCGCTGATTATCTCAATAAGAGAGTTCCAGTCTGCACAGTTATCGGTTTCCCAAATGGTTATAACTCAACCGCTTCAAAGTGCTATGAGGCATATGAGGCCGTAAGACAGGGCGCTGATGAAATCGACATGGTAATAAATGTTGGTTGGCTTAAGGATAAGCGATATGACGATATTCTTAATGAAATCAATGATATAAAGGGACACTGTTGTGGTAAACTTTTAAAAGTAATCGTTGAAACTTGTCTTTTAACTGATGATGAGATAGTAAAGATTACAGAAATCGTTAATGAATCAAATGCTGATTTCATTAAGACATCAACTGGCTTTTCAAAGGCTGGTGCGACATTCCACGATATTGAACTTTTCAAGAAGACAATTGATGAAAAGCATGGCAGCACAAGGATTAAAGCTGCCGGCGGAATCTCATCAATTGAGGATGCGGAAAAGTTCTTGGCTCTCGGTGCTGACAGACTCGGCACCAGCCGTATAGTTAAAATAGTTAAAAGCGAAGGACTCTTATAATGCAAGGACTTGTACTTGAAGGCGGAAGCATGCGGCCTATATTCTCGAGCGGTGTAATGGATGCACTGCTCGATGAGGGGATTGAATTTCCTTATGTTATAGGCGTTTCTGCCGGTGTTACTGACGGTGTTTCCTATGTCTCTAAACAGAGACATAGGAATTATGACATAACTGTAGGTTTTAGAAACGACAAGAGATATTTTGGCCTCAGAAACTTTATTTCTGATAGAAGTATTTTCGGTATAAAATTCCTCTTTGAGGATGTACCAACATCCATTGTTCCATTTGATTTTGAGACTTACAGAAGTAGCAATACTAAGGTTCTCGTTGGCGTCACAAACGCATTGACAGGTGATGCTGAGTATCTTGATGGAGACACTCTCGATGAGAAGTCGGATATACTAGTCGCAAGTTGTTCTCAGCCTGTTCTATTCCCCGCAAGAGTGATTAATGGCGTGCCATACTATGACGGTGGTATTGCAGATTCAATCCCTGCGGAAAAAGCCGTAAAAGACGGTTGTGACAAGCTTCTAATTGTCCTGACTCGTCAGGAGGGTTATAAGAAGGGCTCATTTGACCCAAAGCTCGTATTTGGCGGACTTGCAGTTAAATGTAAGTATCCAAATCTTGCAAAGGCTCTCTATAGGCGTAATGATGTGTATATGAAGCAGTTAGAGTACTGCGAGGAACTTGAGAGACAGGGGAAGGCCATAATACTTAGACCTTCTGAGTTTGAGATGATTAGTTCCTTTGAGAGTGACGCTAAAAAACTTTCAAGATTCTACGACCATGGCTATGAACTTGCCATGTCCCGTATGGATGAGATAAAAGATTTTTTTAAGGAGGGAAAGTAATGAGTTTAATTCCTACACCTCACATAAGTGCAGCTCCTGGCGACTTCGGCAAGACAGTCTTAATGCCAGGTGATCCACTTCGTTCAAAATTTATTGCAGAGAACTTTTTAGAAAATCCTGTTTTAGTCAACAATGTACGTGGAGTACAGGGTTATACAGGAACATACAAGGGCGTTAAAGTATCTGTTATGGCATCGGGAATGGGAATGCCTTCTATTGCTATTTACAGCCATGAACTCTTTAATTTCTATGGTGTTGAAAACATTATAAGAGTGGGATCTGCAGGTGGTATGTCAAACGACATTAAACTTCGTGATGTCGTTGCTGCAGAGACATCTTTTACTGACTCAAATTTCCCTGAACTTGAGGGATTTGAGCCGGGATTTATACCACATGCTTCTGATGCTTTGCTTGCTGCTGCTAACAAGGTCGCAGAGGACCTTGGTAAGCCTATGGTTAACGGTATGATTTATTCATCAGATGTTTTCTATAGAGATGATCCTTTAAAAACTGATCTCCCACTTCTTGCAGTTGAGATGGAGTCAGTTGCTCTCTACTGTGAGGCTATCAAGGCAAAGAAAAATGCTCTTTGCATCTGCACAATTTCTGACCTTGTCACAACAGGTGAGGCTCTTGATGCTGATGCTAGACAGAATACATTTACTGATATGATGAAGATTGCTTTAGAGACAGCAGTCGCAATGGAGTAAAAATGAAACGTGTATTCATGATTGTGCTTGACAGCTTTGGTGTTGGTGAACTTCCAGATGCCGCTGATTTTGGTGACGTTGGTGCCAACACATTAAAGGCTGTTTCAAGTTCAGAAAAGTTTAAAGCAGAAACCTTGGAAAAACTTGGATTCTTTAATATTTTAGGCGTTGATTATCTTCCTTCGTACTCTTCACCACTTGCATCTTTTGGTCGTTGTGAAGAAGCATCTCGTGGTAAGGATACTGTCACAGGACACTGGGAAATTTGTGGTGCAATTAGCGAAAAGGCAATGCCAACTTATCCAGATGGTTTTCCAAAGGAAGTTATGGATGAGTTCGAAAAGAGAACTGGTAGAGGTTGGCTTGTAAACAAACCTTATTCAGGCACACAGATTCTTGATGACTATGGCGATGAGCATGTTGAAACAGGCAAGCTCATAGTTTATACATCGGCTGATTCTGTTTTCCAAATTGCGGCTCACGAGGATATTGTTCCAGTTGAAGAACTATATAAATATTGTGAAATAGCACGTGAGATTTTGCAGGGCGAGCACGCCGTGGGTCGTGTCATTGCACGACCATTTATTGGTACGAGTGGTAACTACACTCGTACTCCAAGACGACACGACTATGCGCTCGAGCCACCAGGAACTCTTTTGAATGTTCTTAAATACTATGGAAATGATGTAATTTCTATCGGTAAAATCAACGATATTTTTGCTGGTTCAGGTGTTACTGAGAGCCATCCTACAACAGGAAATAAGAATGGCATGGAAGTTCTCGATGAAATTGTAGAACGCGACTTTAATGGTCTCTGTTTTGCCAATCTTGTTGATTTTGATATGCTCTATGGACATCGCCGTAATATCGATGGTTATGCGCAGGCGACAGCCGATTTTGATGCTTGGCTTAAAAGCTTCCTTGGAAAGCTTCGTGACGATGATGTTTTGATTATCACAGCTGACCATGGATGCGATCCAAGCTTTATGGCTCATACTGACCATACACGCGAATATATTCCACTTCTTTGGTATACACGCGGTGGACCTGCCTGCGATCTTGGAACTCGTAAAACATACGCGGACATAGGAAAAACTATTGAGGACTATTTCGGATATGCAACAGATATTGCTGGCGAAAGTTTCCTTAAGGATGTCACATTTACACCACATGAATATGCGAGGTTTAGAAAATGATTACACCGGAAGAACTTTTAACAAAAGCTGAGGAGGCTATGGCTAAAGCATACGCGCCGTACTCCAACTTTAAAGTTGGTGCTGCGCTGCTCTGCAAAGATGGCACAGTCTTCACAGGTTGTAACGTAGAAAACAGCGCATATGGTGTGTGCAACTGTGCAGAGCGTACGGCGCTATTTAAAGCGGTTTCTGAGGGCTATACAGAATTCTTATCTATCGCTATCGTCGGTGGAAAAGAAGGTATCATAGAGGACTTCTGTTATCCTTGTGGTGTCTGCAGACAAGCACTTTCAGAATTTGTGGATCAGACTTTCAAGTTCTATTTTAAGAATAAAGAAGGAATGATTTCCTCATATACATTTGAGGAGATTCTTCCACATTCTTTTGATTTGCTTTAACGAAATGTTAATATATAAACAAAGGCAAGTACTTGTTACTTGCCTTTATTTTGTATATAATTATAGTGTTAGTTTTTTTGAGGACACATTTGATAAGGAGTTGTAAACATGAACAATTATCCAAATCTTTTTTCACCAATTAAAATTGGTAATTTAGAGATAAAGAACCGCGTTGCTTTGGAGCCAATGCTCGTAGGTGTAGCAGAACTCAACGGTGACGCAGGTGAAAAACTTATCGCTTATTATGGTGAGCGTGCAAAGGGTGGTACTGGCCTTATCCAGACTGAGGTTACACGTATTTCTGACTGGACAGGTGCAACTAGTCCACTTCAGCTCTCAGTAACACATGATCACTGTATTCCTGGCCTTGCAAAGCTTGCTGAGGAATGCCATAAATATGATTCAAAAGTATTTGTACAGCTTCATCACACGGGCCGTCAGACATATCAGCTTGTAGTTACAGCATGGAAACTCTGTGACGTTCTTGCTGGAACACCTATTGGTCCTGCTTGGTGGAAAGCTTTCTTTACTATGACAAAGTACTTTGATTACTTTGAAAATCCAACAATGCATAATTTCTACTTCCCAGTAGTATCAGCTTCAAATGTTCCAACAGGTATTGGTTCATCACCTGTTAAGACACAGAAGACTCGTGCTCTTACAAAGTGGGAAATTGGTAAGATTGAGGATGAATTTGCTGAGGGCGCTCGTCGTTGTAAGGACGCCGGAATCGATGGTGTAATTCTTCACGCATCACACGGTTATCTTCTTCAGCAGTTCCTTTCACCATACACAAACCAGCGTACAGATGAATACGGTGGATCACTTGAGAACCGTTGCCGTATTATTAAGAATATCATCACAAAGATCCGTGAGAAGTGCGGACGTGATTACCCAATTATCGTTAGACTTACAGTAGATGAGTACTATCGTCTTTACGGCTACGATATGGGTATCGTACTTGATGAGGGTGTACAGATTGCAAAAGAACTTGAGTCTTATGGCATCGATGCTCTTGATATCTCATCTGGTACATATGACACAATGAACTCTTGGCTTGAGCCAACAACATACGAACTTGGTTGGAGAAAGGGCAATGCAGCAGCTGTTAAGAAGGCAGTAAACATTCCAGTTATTGCTGCAAACCTTATCCGTACACCGGAACAGGCTGAGGCTCAGCTTGCTGAAGGCACACAGGATATGATTGGTCTTGGTCGTCCTCTTATTGCTGATCCATACTGGGCAGCAAAGGCAGAGGCAGGACATCCGGAGGATATCCAGCGTTGTATCTGCTGTCTCTATTGTATCGAGGCAATGATGGAAGGTGCCATGAAGAATCAGTCTCTTCAGTGTGCTTTAAATCCACGTGCTTGTAACGAGACAAAGTATCAGCTTATGCCTCCAAAGGACGGCGCTTCAAGACCAGTTGCAGTCATCGGTGGTGGTCCTGCTGGACTTATGGCTGCAAAGACTTTGGGTCAGCGCGGATTCAAAGTAACCGTATTTGAGAAAGAGAACTACCTCGGTGGTCAGTTTGAACTTGCTGCAAGACCTCCAAAGAAGGAAAAACTTCGTTGGGCTACAGAGGACCTTATGGTTGCTTGCCAGAAGGCTGGAGTTGACTTCAAACTTTCAACACCTGCAACGGTAGAGGCTGTTAAGGCGTTGAATCCAGTTGCTATTATCGACGCAACAGGTGGTGCTGCAGTTAAACCAAAAATTCCTGGATATGATCTTCCAAACGTATGCACAATTACAGAGATCCTTAAAGGTGAAGTACAGCCTATCGGTAAGAATGTTGTAGTTGTAGGCTCTGGTATGTCAGGCCTTGAAACTGCTGAGCTTATTGCTGAAGCAGGTAATAAAGTAACTATCGTAGAGATGGCAAAAGAAATTGCTCCTGGTACATGGCAACAGCATCTTGATGACATTCTTCCAAAGCTTGAAGCAAAGGGAACTCAGTTTATCAAGGGTTACAAACTTGTTGAGATGAAGGAAAACTGCGCAATCATTGAAGATGCAGACGTTCCTGGTCGTCGCATGACAATTCCTTGTGATAATATCGTTCTTGCTCTCGGCGTTAAGGCAAATGGCCTTGATGATGAGATTAAGGCTATTGCACCTACTATATCAATCGGCGATGCAGTAAAATCTGGCCGTGTAGCAAACGCTATTCATACAGCTTATAAAGCAGCATTAGAGGTTAAATAATGAAATATACAGTTCCACTTAGTAAGGTAATTGATGCTGAAGGTTATATAAAAATATATATGCCCAAACCAGCAGAGGAGTACCTCGTCACTTGTGTCGAGGTCTCTCGTCCTGCTCTTATGCTTGCGAGAAATGATTTGAATTTCTCACCGGAGCGTATTCAGTTTATTGGAAAGTCTGAGATGCTCTATCTTGAAAATCTTCCAAGAGAGGACATAAAGCATGATTGTATCAACAGACTTATGTCTGCATGTCCTTTAGCTATAGTATTTTCAATAAGTGTAACTCCAGAACTTGTATCAACATTTATGCCATATGCAGAGAAGTACTCTGTCCCACTTCTCAAGAGTGAGGATGAGACTTCTTATGCAATTTCATCACTTGTTTCATACTTGAATGTTGAACTTGCAGAGCGTGAATCAAGACATGGTGTTTTGGTAGAAGTTTTTGGTGAGGGCGTACTCATCACTGGTGACAGTGGTGTGGGTAAATCTGAGAACGTTGTTGAACTTATCAACCGCGGGCATCGTCTTGTTGCCGACGACTCAGTTGAAATCCGTAAAGTGTCAAAGAAGACGCTTGTAGGTTCTGCACCTGATAATATTCGACACTTTATCGAGCTCCGCGGCGTCGGCATTATTGATGCCCGCAGACTCTTTGGTATGAAGTCGGTAAAGAATACTTCAAGAATTGACCTTGTTGTGGACCTTGAAGCTTGGGATGAAACAAAGGCTTATGAACGAATGGGCATTAATGATGAGGTTATAAATATCCTCGGTGTAAATGTTCCACTTTGCACAGTGCCGGTATCTCCTGGACGAAATATTGCTGTAATTATTGAGGTTGCAGCTATCAACAATCGTCAGAAGAAGATGGGATACAACTCAGCTAAGGAACTTCTTGCAAACCTCGGTATGCTTGATGAAGAAAATGACAATACTCCAACTGATTTGGATGTTTGGCATCAATAATATAAAAATAAGAAGGCTGACTCGGTAAGAGTCAGCCTTCTTTTATTTCTAAAAGACTAGAAGAGTGCGATGAGCTTTGAAACTGATTCCTTAGCGTCGCCGAGGAGAAGTTCAGCTTTATCGCTTGTGTAGAGAGGATTCTCTACGCCAGCATAACCTGGTTTTGTATCAAAGTTGCAAATGATGATGTTCTCTGCGTCGGCAACAGAGAGAACTGGCATACCGTAGATAGGTGTGCCTTCAGCCTCTTTTGCTGCAGGGTTTGTAACGTCATTTGCACCGACAACGATACAAAGATCGGCGTTTTTGAAGTCATCGTCGATGGCCTTCATCTCGAAGAGCTGGTCATAGTCAACATCTACTTCGGCAAGAAGTACGTTCATATGACCAGGCATACGGCCAGCGACAGGGTGAATGGCATAACGTACAGTTGCACCGTTTGCTTCAAGCTTATCAGCAAGCTGTTTAACGTTTGCCTGAGCCTGAGCGAGAGCCATACCATAACCTGGAACGATGATTACATTTTTAGCATCTTTAAGTACTGCTGAAAGGTCCATTGAAGATTTTTCAGGAGCAGCATCAACTGCTGGCTCTTCATCTGCGCCGTCCATAGAAGCTATGAGCTTTGAAACTGATTCCTTAGCATCACCGAGGAAGATTTCAGCCTTATCGCTTGTGTAAAGAGGATTCTCTACGCCAGCATAACCAGGCTTTAAGTCGAAGTTACAAATAATGATATTCTTTGAATCTGCAACTGAGAGAACTGGCATACCGTAGATAGGTGTACCTTCAGCTTCTTTTGCTGCAGGGTTCGTAACATCGTTTGCACCAACAACGATGGTGAGATCTGTGTTTTTGAAGTCGTCGTCGATGGCCTTCATCTCGAAGAGCTGATCATAGTCAACATCTACTTCGGCAAGAAGTACATTCATATGGCCAGGCATACGGCCAGCGACAGGGTGGATGGCATAACGTACAGTTGCACCGTTTGCTTCGAGCTTATCAGCAAGCTGCTTAACGTTTGCCTGAGCCTGAGCGAGAGCCATTCCATAACCTGGAACGATGATTACGCTTTTTGCGTTCTTAAGTGTTTTACCGACATTTGCTTTGCCTTCTGCAACTGGTGTATCAGAAGCATCTGCGGTGTCGTCACCATCCATAGCAGTGATGAGCTTTGAAACTGATTCTTTAGCATCTCCGAGGAAGATTTCTACGCCTTCTTCACGTGTGTAGAGAGGGTTCTCTACGCCGGCATACCCAGGCTTTAAGTCGAAGTTGCAGATAATGATATTCTTCGTGTCTGCAACTGAGAGAACTGGCATGCCGTAAATAGGTGTGCCTTCAGCCTCTTTTGCTGCAGGGTTTGTAACGTCATTTGCACCTACGATAATAGCGAGGTCAGCATTTTTAAAGTCGTCATCGATGGCCTTCATCTCGAAGAGTTGGTCATAGTCAACATCCACTTCAGCAAGAAGTACATTCATATGACCAGGCATTCGGCCAGCGACAGGGTGGATGGCATAACGTACAGTTGCACCATTTGCTTCGAGCTTATCAGCAAGCTGCTTAACGTTTGCCTGTGCCTGAGCAAGAGCCATACCATAACCTGGAATGATGATTACATCTTTTGCTTCTCTAAGAAGAGTACCAACTGATGGCTTGTCAGCCTTTGCTGGCTCTGCTTTTGGTTCTTCTTTTGGCTCTTCAGCCTTAACTTCAGCTTTTGGAGCGTCAGCCTTAACTTCAGCTTTCTTTGCAGCGCCAGCTGATGTTTTACCAAGGAGAATGTCAAGGAGGCTTCTGTTCATAGCCTTACACATAATCTGTGTGAGGATGAGACCAGAAGCACCTACGATGCCGCCTACTGCAACAAGAAGAACGTCGCCGATTGCGAGACCTGCAATAGAGCCTGCAACTCCTGAGAAGGAGTTGAGAAGTGAAATTGTAATAGGCATATCGGCGCCACCGACTCTAATAGAGAAGAGGAGACCGAATGCACATGCAAGTAAGAGACCTAATGCAACAAATACAATCATTGATTTTGGAGCAAATATTGCTACAACACAAAGAGCAAGAGAACCAAAGAGAGCAACCATAGTAAGAGGGCTGTGACCCTTGATTACTACTGGCTTAGATTTCATGATGCCCTGGAGTTTTGCTGCGGCAACAAGTGAACCAACAAGTGTTATGATACCAACTACAAGAGCAAGCATACCGGTGAAGATATCAAACCAAAGTGTTTTTGATGCGATATCGAGTCCAGCAAGAAGTGTAAGAGCTGCAACAAATGCAGAGGCACCACCGCCGAAGCCATTGAGAAGGGCAACGGTCTGAGGCATCTGAATCATCTTAACCTTCTTTGCAATCCAAGCACCGATAGCGGAACCAATAAGCATTGCAATGATGATAACGGCAAGAGCGGTTTTAACATCTGAACCAAAGACTTCATACTGAAGCATTGTGAGAATGATAGCAGCTGCCATACATGCGGCAGAAATTAAATTGCCGTTATAGGCTTTCTCAACTTTACTCATAAGATAAATGCCGAGAAGAACACCTAATACTAAAATAGCGGAGATAATGTAATAAGCTGTACCAAGCATTATTTGTTACCTCCTTTATTATTCTTTTTGAACATCTTGAGCATTCTACCAGTGACGCCGAAACCACCAACTACGTTGATCATGGCGAGAATGATAGCGATGGCACCAAAGATGTAACCAACAACAGGATCACCAGCTCTGCAGGCGATAACTGTTGAAGAGATAGCACCAAGTACTGTAACACCTGAGAGGGCGTTCATACCTGACATAAGTGGGGTATGAAGGAGACTTGGTACGTTGTTGATAAGTTTATAACCAACAATCATTGAGACAATGAAAACGATTACAAGAATAATTGGATTCATTGGAATTTCTCCTTTGTTATATTTTAAAAAGAGCGCGGCCCCAGATGAGTGAAGCCGCGCCAAAAACTTTGATGCGATTAGGGATTAAAGACCCATAGCCTCAAGAGCACCAGCGTGAACAATTTTTCCGTCGATTGTTGTGAGTGCTGACTTGATGATTTCATCTTCCATATCAAGAGCGATCTCGCCGTCTTTAGTCATGAACTTAACGAGTTCGAGCATATTGTTAGCAAACATCCATGTTGAAGATGTAGGAAGGATACCAGGAATATTCTTAGTACCAATAATTGTAACGCCGTGCTTCTGTTCGATAGAGCCCTTAGGAGTGATTTCACAGTTACCACCCTGGTCGATAGCGATATCAACGATTACTGAACCTGGTTTCATTGACTTAACCATTTCTTCTGTAATAAGAATTGGAGCAAGTTTTCCAGGAATAAGTGATGAACAGAAGATAATATCCATATCTGGAACTACCTTAGCGAGCATTTCCTGCTCGTGCTTAAGAACGTCGTCTGGAAGACGAAGAGCATATCCGCCAGGACCTACAGCGAGGTCTGCAGGAACGTCAACGTCGATGAGCTTAGCGCCGCAAGCTGCAACGCTTTCCTGACCCATTGGACGGATATCAGCACCATATGTCTGAGCGCCGAGTGACTTAGCTGTTGTGAGAGCTCTCATACCAGCTACGCCAACACCGAGAACAAGAGCCTTTGCAGGTCTGATCTGGCCAGCAGCACACATGATGTTAGGGATGAACCAAGGAAGTCTATCAGCTGCCATAATCATGCCCTTATAGCCGGCACATGTTGACATTGATGAGAGAGCATCCATTGACTGTGCACGTGAAATACGTGGGATACCATCGAGTGTTACAGAGATAACACCCTTAGCTGCCATGTCCTTAACCATCTGATGGTTAACAGGAGATGCAGGGTGGATGAATGTGATGAGGTACTGGCCCTCATGCATCATTTCGATCTCGTGCTTACCCTTAGCGTCGTTAAAGAGCGGCTCTTTAACCTTAAGGATAACACTTGCTTTGTTGTAGAGATCCTCTACGTCGTCGATGATTTCTGCGCCAGCTGCAACGTAGTCAGCATCTGGGTAGAAAGCACCGGCACCAGCATTTTTCTCAACTAAAACTTTTGCACCGAGTTTTACATACTCAGCAACAGTTTCAGGAGTAGCTGCTACACGATCTTCTTCGTGCATGATTTCTTTTGGAATACCAATAATCATTGTATTTCCCTCCGATAAGTATTAAATTTTTTTAAGCCAATTCGAATTATAACACTAAGGTAGCTTTATTGCCATACATTTGACACAAAAATACTTTAATAATATTAAATATATTAGTTGAATTATAGTGTAATATGATGTTAAAATAATACCGTACATCTTTCGCGTAAAATCGCAACAAAAAAGGAGGAGACTAAATTGAAAGATGCTAGAGCAATGGCGTTCGTAAACGCTTATGGTGTTCTCGCTTGTCTTGAGAACGTATGTGACCTCGTTGACGAAGCAAAAGCAATCTGTGCTGACCTTGATAAGCCAGTAGCACTTGGTTTCGCTGTTAACAATGGTCCATCATTCACACTCAGTTTCACAAACGAAGGTTGTAAATTCATCGAGGGTGTTGACGGATGCACATGCAAGATGTCATTTACATCTCCAGAGGCCTTCAATAATCTCATCGATAATTCTGTACCAGGCATTCCTACAAAGAACCCAATTCAGGTTCTTTCATTCTTGCTTGGTCCTTTCACAAAGCTCACAAATATCATGCAGAGATATTTACAGCCAAGTGATAAAGACATGAGAGACCCTGAATTCTTTGAGAAGTCAACAATTTTAACTATGTATGTTATCGGTGGTGCTATTTGTGCACTTGGTAACAATGATGTTATCTCAAGACTTTCAGCTTCATACATCATTGACGGTGAAATCTCTATGGGTATCACTGACAAGGTGTATATCACAATCACTTCTAGAAATCACTACCTTACTCTCACAAAGGATAAGGCAAAGGATCCAAGAGCTAAGATGGAATTCAAAACTATCGAGCTCGCTAATGGTCTTTTCAACGGCACAGCTTCAACAATGGGTGAACTCTGCGCAGGCAACATCTACATGGCTGGTATGATCAACATGATTGATAACATCAACCGTATTCTTGATAGAGTTGCTGTATATCTTGCATAAGGAGGGGACAGGTAATGAGTAAATATCCAGAATATTCACACGTTGAATCAAAAAAATGGTTTGATAGAGCACTCGATGCTGTTCCATCAGGCGTTTATGGCCATCTTGGCCCATCAGAAGGACTTTTCCTTCCAATCACAAAGTGGCCACTTATGTGTGACCACGCAAAGGGCACATACTTCTGGGATGTAGACGGTAATAAATACATCGACTATATGTGCGCTTATGGTCCTAACGTTCTTGGTTACTGCGATGATGAAGTTGACGCAGCAGCTATTGAGCAGCTTAGAAAAGGTAACTGTACTACATCTGTATCATATAAGATGGTTGAATGTGCAGAACTTCTTAAGGACACAGTTAACTGCGCTGACTGGGCTTTCTTCATGAAGAACGGTTCAGACGCAACAACATTTGCTGTAATGTGCGCTCGTGCTCATACAGGCAAAAAGAAAATCGTATTCTTCAAGGGTTACTATCACGGTGACTTCCAGTGGGCTCAGAAGGCTGACTATCCTGGTATTCTTCCAGACGAAGTTGCAAACAACGTTATAGTTCCTTGGTTTGATCTTGAAGCTCTTCAGAGAGTTTATGATGAATCTCATGGCGATGTAGCTGCTATTATTGCTCAGCCATATGACCATGGTAACTTCTATGATAACGTTTGTGCTACACCAGAGCAGTGGGCTGCAGTTCGTAAATTCTGCGATGACCACGGTATGCTCCTCATCATCGATGACGTACGTGTAGGTTTCCGTCTTGACCTTGCTGGTTCTGACCACTACTATGGCTTCAAAGCAGACCTTATCTGCTTCTGTAAAGCTCTTGCTAATGGTTATAACATGTCTTGTGTATGCGGACAGGAACACATGAAGTCAACTGCATCATCAGTAGTTTATACAGGTTCTTATTGGCTTTCAGCTGAACCATTTGCTGCTTGTATCGCTTGTATCAATAAGATGAAGAGACTTGATACACCTACAATGTTCCGCGAAAAGGGTACAAGACTTCTTGATGGTCTTGTTGCAGCTGGTAAAGAGCACAACATCGACCTTAAGGTTTCTGGTGAGCCAGCTCTCTTCTACTTCCGTATTACTAATGATGATAATCTCTATCTTCATCAGGAATGGATTGCTGAGTGCGTAAGCCGTGGTATCTTCTTCGCATCACACCACAACCACTTCATCAATGCAGCTCTTACAAATGAAGATATCGACTACACAATCGATGTAGCCAACGATGCATTCTCAGTAGTTGCTGAGCGTCATCCAGAACTTGGCCTTATTAAATAAGGTATTTTAATATTGGGTTTTATTAAAATTTTATAAATCTATTTGAAAGGGGAAATCAAAAATGCCTGCAAATTATGGTACTTTTGATAAAGCCGAATGGCTTCGCCTCGAGAAGAAGGCTGATGAACTTCGTCGTTTAACAGTTCAGACTTCTGTTTGGGGCGGCTCAGGACATTTGGGCGGTGCTATGTCAGCTATTGACATCATGACTATTCTTTATCATAGATTCATGAAGCTCGATCCAAAGAATCCTAATTATGAAGACAGAGATCGCTTCGTTCTCTCAAAGGGTCACGCAGCAGTAGGTTATGCTCCTGTACTCGTTGACTATGGCTATATGCCAATCGAAGAACTCAAAATCTTCAACCTCACAGGTGCAAAGATCGGTATGCACCTTGACTCAAACAAGGTTAAGGGTGTTGACTATTCAACAGGTTCTCTTGGCCACGGTATCTCTCTTGGCGTAGGTGCAGCTCTTGCAGCTAAACTTAAGGGCCAGGACTACATGACATTCGTTCTTTGCGGTGACGGTGAGATGAACGAAGGTTCAAACTGGGAAGGTATCATGAGTGCTGCTCAGTTCAAGCTTTCAAACCTCGTTGTTATGGTAGATAACAATAAGTGCATGATCGATGGTCGTGTTGCTGATGAAATGAACATCGAACCAATTGACGGCAAGTTTAAGGCTTTCAATTTCAAGACATATCGTGTTGATGGACACGATTTCTCACAGCTTAATGCAGCTCTTGAAGAGGCTGTTAAGAACGCTAAGACAGGCGACAAGCCAACAGCTATCGTTCTTGACACATACAAGGGTGAAGGTATTGACTTCATGAAGGATAATTACCTCTGGCATTATGGCTCTCTTGATGATGAGAAGCTTGCAAAGGCTTATGCATCTCTTGATGAGACTTATAAAGCACGTTGTGCTCGTGCAGAAAAGGAGGGCAAATAATAATGGGTGGTATGTCTTACACCAGTATTGAAGCTGAACAGCTCACTACTGCAGAATATTATGGTAAAGCTCTTCACGATTTAGGTGAACTTCATCCAGACGTTGTTGCTCTCACAGCTGACCTTGCTAAGTCAACAAAGATTGCTCCTTTCGTAAAGGCATTCCCAGACAGACTTATCAACGTTGGTATTGCTGAGCAGAACATGTTTGGTATTGCTGCTGGTATGGCAAAGTGCGGATTCGTTCCTTACGCATCTACTTTCTCAATCTTCGCAGCTGCTCGTTCTCTTGACCAGATTCACACAGATATCTGCTATCAGAACGTTCCTGTAAAAATCCTCGCATCTCATGCAGGTACATCTTTCGGTCAGGCTGGTTCTACTCACCACGCTATCATCGATATCGCTGCTGCACGTTCACTTCCTAACATGACAGTAATGTGCCCAGCTGATGGTGCTGAAGCTTATAAGCTTGTTATGGCATCATATGATATTCCAGGTCCTGTATACATCCGTATCAACCGTGGTTTCGACGCAGTTGTATACGAGGGTGGCCCAGACTCAGTTAACTTCGTATGGGATAAGGCTGACGAACTTAAGAAGGGTAATGACGCTTGCTTCATCGGTGTTGGTGCTGGCGTTTATCAGGCTCTCCAGGCTTCTAACATTCTTGAATATGACTGTGGCGTAAAGGCTCGTGTTCTTAACATGCATACAGTTAAGCCTATTGATAAGGAAGCTATCATCAAGGCTATTGATGAGACAGGTTGCATCGTAACAGTAGAGGACCACGTTATCCAGGGTGGTCTCGGTTCAGCAGTTGCAGAAGTTATTGCTGAGTACGGTAAGCCATGCAAATTCAAGATGCTTGGTCATGACAACAGCTTCTCAACAATCGGTCTTCAGGAAGACCTTCTCACAATCGCAGGCATCGATGCTAACGGCGTAGCTAAGGCAGCTGCTAAGCTCCTTAACGTTGAAATCGGCGGTAAAGATGACTGGGAAAATGAATATTAATAAAGGAGGAAAAGAATATGCCAACAAATGAAACACGTTCTGCAAATAAGGTTTTCATGGCAGGTGCTTTACCTCTTATGAAAGTCATTGCAACAGATGATCCTACACTCAACAAACTTTTCACAACAGCTAAAATCAATGCTGTTTACCAGGTTTCTGCTAAAGCTGACGGTGGTAAAGAAGCTGTTCACTTTATCGTAACTGACGGTGTTTGGGAAGTTTATCAGGGTGCTTATAAGGGAACAGCTAAGATTGATGGCGAACTCGCTTTCTCATCTATGGAGAAGATGAACGCTTTCATGAAGAGCGACTTTACAAAACTTCCAGCTATTAAGATTGGTAACCCAGTTAAGTTTGGTCTCTTCATGGCAGTACTTCTTAAGATGTCTTCAATTCTTACAGCTACTGAAATCCCAGAAGATGAAGCAACTCAGCTTCTCACAATCAAATGCTTCTTCTACCTTCTTACAACAGGTATCTCAGCTCTCAATAAGATGGGTGATGAGAAAGTTGCTCCATGGGTTAAGAAGTCACCAGACCGCTGCTATCAGATGGCAGTTGCTGGTTATCCAGAACTCACAGCTTATCTCCGTGTAAACGGTGGTAAGTCAAAGGCTGGTAAGGGTGAGTATCCTCGCTCAGACCCATTCTTCACAATGCTCTTTGACTGTCCAGAGTCAGCTCTTATGATTCTCATGGGCAAGGGCGATATGTTCAAGATGACAGCTAATCGTCAGCTTGTTATGAAGGGTGGCCCAGAGTTCGGTATGCAGCTTTCTGAGTATATGTTCTATATTCAGGATCTTGCTATGTAACTTATAAAAAATTGACCTCGTCTTTTAAAGACGAGGTCTTTTTTTATGCCTTTATCTATGGTGAAATATTTAATTGTATAAGTATATTAATATTTGAGGCATTAGTATGTTTAGAATTGGAATTGACCTCGGCGGTACGAATATCGCTGCCGGCGTCGTTGACGAAGAGAATAAAATAGTTGGAAAGGCCAGCATCCCAACCGGTTTGCCGAAGCCGGCAGAGGGTATCGCCGACAGTATAAAAGAGGCTGCTTTACTTGCTTGTGAAAACGCCGGTATCGACATCTTTGATGTCGCTTATGTTGGCGTTGGAACACCTGGAGCAGTAAATGCTGATGGCGTTGTTGAAAATGATGCTAATTTAGGCTTTGTTAATACACCAATTAGAGACTTGGTCGCAGAGAGAATTAAAAAGCCTGTATTTGTTGCCAATGATGCTAACTGCGCCGCTTTAGGCGAGCAGGTGGCCGGTGCTGGTAAGGGCACAGAGAACTTTATTGCTGTTACACTTGGAACTGGCGTTGGTGGCGGTATTGTTATTGGTGGCAAGTTGCTGACGGGTGTAAATGGTGCTGCGGGTGAAATTGGCCATATGTGTATTGAAAAAGATGGTAGGCTCTGTAACTGCGGAAACAATGGTTGCTTTGAGACATATGCCTCAGCAACAGCACTTGTAAATGATGCAAAAGAAGCAGGACTTCCCGTAACATGTGCATATGATGTATTTAAACTTCGTGATGCTGGAAATATTATTGCAGCATCAATAATTAAGAACTATATCTCATATCTTGCAGTGGGTATTACAAACCTTATAGATATTTTCCAACCTGATATGATTTGTGTTGGTGGTGGTGTTGCCGCTCAAGGTGACAACTTGATTAACCCACTTTATGATATCGTTGTAAAGAAGAGATATACAAAGTTCTCAAAGAAACAAACTAAAATATGTGCAGCAATTCTTGGAAACGATGCGGGAATTATTGGCGCTGCAAACCTTGGTGAATAAGTATGTATGAAAAGATAATTAAAGCTGCAACCGATTTTGGCTGCAACTTCGTTGAAAATGCCGATATGGCAAAATATACCACTTTTAGAATTGGTGGACCAGCAAAACTTCTCGTTGAACCAAACTCAGTAGATGCTTTGTCTGAGATTTTAAAGGCTTGTAAGGCTGAAGGTGTAAAACCAATAGTACTCGGAAATGGCTCAAATGTACTAGTTCGTGATGAGGGCATAGATGGCGTAGTTATAGTAATGGGAGAGGCTTTCTCAAAGATTGAGTATGCTGGAAATGACCTCGTTAAAGTTCAGGCAGGTGCAAAACTTGTAAACTTATGCAGATTTGCGCTTGAATATTCTCTCGGGGGACTTGAATTTGCTTTTGGTATCCCTGGCACTGTTGGTGGCGCAGCATTTATGAACGCTGGCGCTTACGGCGGAGAAATGAAAGACGTAGTTTGGGTTGTAAACCATATGGATATGGATGGAAACAGAGGCTCGTTCCAGGGTGATGGCCTTGAGTTCTCTTATCGCCATTCTGCATACGTCGATTCTGATCTCATTATAACTTCTGTAATATTCCATTTGGAACAGGAAAACCCTGATGCTATTAAGAATAAGATGGACGACGTCCAAAGACGTCGTAAGGCAAAGCAGCCGCTTGAATACCCTTCTGCTGGTAGCACATTCAAGCGCCCAGAGGGCTACTTTGCCGCTGCACTCATCGATGAGTGCGGTATGAAAGGCTACACCGTAGGTGGAGCACAGGTCTCAGAAAAACATGCTGGCTTTGTTATAAATGTCGGCGTTGCAACATCATCTGATGTTTTAAACTTGATGTCAGATGTTCAAAAGAAAGTTAAAGAGGAGAAGGGTGTAGACCTTGAACCTGAAGTTAGAATTATCTAGTTCTAAATCATTTTGTCTTGGAGGTGAATACAAGTGTCTTTTGCATCAGATGTTAAGGATGAATTAATTGAAAAGTCTGAACTTGCTCGCGCTATGGGCGGTATGAAAGAATGTTGTATTCACGCTGAGATGTATGGAATTTTTCTTTTTTGTAGAGACTTTTCTTCAACTAACATAAGTATCAAGACGGAGAACCAATCCGTAGCTTTGATGTTCGCAAATTATGCTGAAAGTATTACTGGTAAGAGTTACACTCTTGAACAGACTTCCTCAGGAAAATACAGAGTAAATATTAAAAAAGCTGATGAGAGAAGACAGATACTCGAGCATTTTGGTCACACTGGCCAAGAAGTGAATAGACGTATGTATAGGTCAAATCTTGAAGATGATTGCTGCCTTGCTGCACTTCTTCGAGGTGCTTTTCTCTCATGTGGAACTATTACAGATCCAGAAAAGGATTACCACCTTGAATTTGTAATGTCTCACAAGGTGTTATCAAATGACCTTTTAAAACTTATAACAGAGATTCACCTCCCGTTAGAGGATGGCTCTATTGATTATAATAAAAATGAATTTGATCCAAAATATATCCTAAGACGTGGCGTACACGTTGTATATTTTAAAGATAGTGAATCTATTGAAAATGTTCTTACATTTATGGGGGCTCCAGATGCTTCTCTTGAAGTTATGGGTATCCGCATGTACAAGGATATGCGAAATAGAGTAAATAGAAAAATGAACTTTGAAAATGCCAATGCAGGTAGAGCTTTTGATGCCGCATACAGACAGATTGAAGCTATAAGATTTATTGAGGAGGAGAAGGGGCTTGGATTCCTTCCGGATGAGCTTCGCGAACTTGCTCAGCTCAGACTCGAAAACTCTGATTTCACTCTTTCTGATTTGGCAGATAATTTGAAAGAACCAATTTCTAAGTCGGGTGTAAATCACAGACTTAAAAAGATACTTGAGATGGCAGAAGGACTTGGGTGGAAAGGATGAGTTTTACTCATTTACATGTACATTCAGAATACAGTCTACTTGATGGTGCCTGTAGAATAGGTGAACTTGTAGATAAGGTTCATGACCTCGGACAGACCGCTGTGGCTATTACTGACCACGGTTGTATGTACGGGGCTATTGAATTTTACAAAGCATGTAAAGCAAAAGGAGTAAAACCTATAATCGGATGTGAGTGCTATCTCTCTGATGATATGTATGATAAGGTATCAGTCTCCGCAAAGGTTAGATATCATTTAGTACTTCTCTGTGAGAACAATGAGGGATATAAAAATCTCATTAAGCTTGTATCTGATTCGTATACAGACGGGTTTTATTCAAAGCCAAGAATTGATAAAGAACTTTTGAGAAAGCATAGTAAGGGCCTTATAGCTCTCTCTGCTTGTTTACAGGGAGAAATTCCAGTTCGCCTTAGAAATGGGGACTATGAGGGCGCAAAAACTATAGCGCTTGAATATAAGGAGATAATGGGGGATGGGAACTTCTTTATAGAGGTACAAAATCACGGTCTCCCTGATGAGATAAGCATACTTCCGTCACTTATACGACTATCAAAGGAGACAGGTATACCACTTGTTGCGACCAATGACTGTCATTATATTTCAAAAGAGGATGCTAAAGTACAGAAGATACTCGTATGTATCCAGACTAACCATACTATAGATGAAGATACTGGCCTTGACTTTAGAACTGATGAGTTTTATGTAAAGTCAGAGGATGAGATGAGTAATCTTTTCTCTATGGCTCCAGAGGCTATAAATAATACTGAACTTATTGCAAAACGTTGCAATGTAGACTTCGAATTTGGAAAGATTATTCTTCCTCACTTTGAAGTGCCAGATGGACGCGATCATGCGGAATATCTTCGTGCTCTTGCAACCGCTGGCTTTAATAAGAGATATAGAGACTTTGATGAGGAGACCCTTTTATCTTATAGAAAACGTTTAGACTATGAGCTCTCTGTGGTTGATAATATGGGATATACAGATTATTATCTCATAGTCTATGACTTTGTTCGCTTTGCAAAGAGCAAAGGCATACCGGTGGGACCGGGCAGAGGCTCGGGAGCGGGCAGTATTGTTGCATACTGTGTCGGAATTACCGATATTGATCCTATGAAATACAATCTTCTCTTTGAGCGTTTCTTAAATCCTGAGCGTGTATCTATGCCGGATTTTGATATTGATTTTTGCTATGAACGTAGAGGAGAAGTAATTGATTATGTAATAGAGAAATATGGTGCTGATCATGTCGCTCAAATTGTGACTTTTGGAACACTTGCTGCACGTGCTGCAATTAAAGATGTTGGTCGTGTGCTTGATATATCTTATGCGAAAGTTGACTCTATTACAAAGAAGATTCCTTGGAAACTTGGACATGATTTAAAGAGGGCTATTGAACTTACTCCAGGACTTAAAGAACTTATAAGTTCAGATCCTGAGATAGCTGAACTCATTAAATATTCGCTAAAAGTTGAGGGAATGCCGAGACATACTTCTACTCATGCTGCGGGTGTTGTTATTACACGTGACCCTGTAAATACCTATGTGCCGATGGCACAGAAGGATGGCGCAGTTGTCACTCAGTATACGATGACGACACTCGAGGAAATCGGTCTTTTAAAAATGGATTTCCTCGGTCTTCGTACCCTGACAGTTGTTGACAACTGCGAAAAACTTATAAGAAGACGTGAGCCGAACTTCAGTGTTAAGCAGATTGATTTTTCTGATAAAGATACCTTTGCGATGTTTGGTAGAGGCGATACAAACGGTGTCTTCCAGTTTGAATCAGGAGGACTTAAAAACGTACTAATTCAGTTTAAGCCAACATCCGTTGAGGATTTGATAGCCTTAACTTCACTCTATAGGCCGGGACCAATGGATTCAATCCCAACTTATATTCATAACAGGCATAATCCTAAAGATATCAAATATAAAACGCCACAACTTGCAAATGTACTCGATGTCACATATGGATGCATCGTCTATCAAGAGCAGGTGATGCAAATTTGTCGTGAACTTGCAGGATACTCTCTTGGTCACGCCGACATCATGCGTCGCGCGGTTTCAAAGAAAAAGCATGATGTCATGCAAAAAGAACGAGCAAATTTTGTTGATGGTTGTGTCAAAAATGGCATTGATGATAATACTGCCAACTCTATTTTTGACGATATGGTAAGTTTTGCTTCATATGCTTTTAACAAATCTCATGCAGCTGCATATGCAAATCTTGCGTATCAAACTGCATATCTTAAATGCCATTATCCTGCTGAGTATATGGCATCTCAAATCACCAGCGTACTCGGATGGACAACGAAAGTTGCTGCGTACATAGCAGACTGTGAAAATCTTGGTATAAAAGTACTTTCGCCACATGTAAATCACAGCTTTTCTGAGTTTACTGTAAATGATGAAGGTAATATTGTCTTCGGTCTTCTTGGCATAAAAGGACTTTCATATAACTTTATAAATACCATAGTGGCAGAGAGGGAGAATGGTGGTCCTTTCACTTCATACTATGAATTTGTGAAGCGTGTTCATGGGCAAAGTTTCAACAGAAAAGCGCTTGAAGCTCTTATTAAGAGTGGCGCGCTTGATGGATTTAAACTTAATCGCCGACAGATGATGACTATGATACCGGATATCGTCGGCGAACTTGATAACACAAGGCGCCATAACGTAGAGGGCCAAATAGGTCTATTTGACGTGGGATCAGCACTTGAGAGTTCTGCAACTGGTCCAGAGGCTCCAAATCTCACGGAATTTACAAAGACTGATTTGCTTCTCTATGAGAAGGAAATGACAGGCCTTTATCTCTCTGGTCATCCTATGCACGATTATGCTGAAGATGCAAAGAGACTTCATTCGGTGAAGATAAGCGATCTTCTTGATGCACAAGAGGATGAGGCTTCAAAGTATAATGACAATGATGCAGTTGTTTTAC
This sequence comes from Candidatus Limimonas coprohippi, assembly GCA_018065925.1. Classification (GTDB taxonomy): domain Bacteria; phylum Bacillota; class Clostridia; order Oscillospirales; family Acutalibacteraceae; genus UBA1227. Next base: position 549 of record JAGHSI010000051.1, on the reverse strand, counting down.
TCTGTATGATTTCAAGCATATCGGTTAAGGTCACAAGGTCGTCCGCCACTATGGCGACTGCCTTGGCGGAAGACCTTACCGGCGGCATCGAGCTCACCATTTTTCCGAAGATTTACCAGCAATACGGAAATCTTCTTACTGAAAATGGTGTCTTCCTTCTCGATGCCCGTCTCTCGATTTCACCAGATGAAAAGCCTTCGCTTAAAGTTATGCGAATAACTCCATACTCAAAGAATACGTCTTTTAAGAAAAAGAAAGAGGGCATATTTGTACGTTTTGAAAATGAAAATGATGATCGAATTGAAAAGATCAAAGCTTTAGTTTTAAATGCGCAAAACGTTCAAGGTTCAAAGAAAAAACTCTACTTTTTCTTCAATGATACTAAGTCGTACAAGGAGATAGGAGAAATGTGCTGCACGGATGAATTCATGTCGGCAGCATCTGAAATCTTGGGAATGAATAATATTGTTATCCAATAGTAAAAAGTCCTCATTTTTTGAGGACTTTTTTAATGTAATTAATTGACTTTTATATATAAGAATGCAATAC
>JAGHSI010000061.1 GCA_018065925.1 Candidatus Limimonas coprohippi | reverse complement strand
CGTCTAATATGTCAATTACATATATTAATAAAGGGAACGTTTGTTGCAATAATAGGATATATACACAAAAATGGTTCGGAAATTTCTCCACTTTAAAGTGTTGTTACTTCTTCTTTCTGAATGTTATACTTAAATTGCTTTATTTTATCGGAAAACTATAAACAAGGAGGAATTTTCATGAAAAAATATGATTCTAGCAATATCCGAAATATTGCGATAGCTGGCCACGCAGGACGCGGTAAGACAACGCTTTGTGAGGCAATGCTCTATGTGGCCGGAGCAACTGACAGACTCGGAAAAGTAGCTGACGGAACTACTGTTATGGATTTCGACGCTGAAGAGAAGAAGCGCGGAGCATCTCTTATGAGTGCTGTTGCAAGCCTCGATTGGAAAGATATTAAACTTAATATTATGGACACTCCAGGTCTTTTTGATTTTGCTGGAGGTCTCTCTGAGGCAGCTCGTGCTGCTGGTTGTATGGTTATTGTAACCGATGCAGAAAAAGCAAAATATGATGTAGGTGCTGAAAAGGCTTTTGAAGCTGCAAAGGCACGTAATCTTTCAACAATGTTCGTAATTAATAAAACTGATGCAGAAAATGCGAACTTTGGTAATCTTTTTGAGGAACTTCAGGCAATTCACGGAACAAAACTTTGCCCAGTAGTAGTTCCATATATTGAAGACGGAAAAATCACAGCTCTTGTAGACTTTGGTCAGAACAAGGCGTTTAAATATGTAAATGGTAAGGCGACTGAGATCCCAATGCCATCAAGCGCAAAACTCGATGCTATGCGCGACATGTTCAATGAATCGGTAGCAGGCGCATCTGAAGAACTTATGGAGAAGTTCTTTGCAGGTGAAGCATTTACTGAGAAAGAAGTTCAAGACGGTCTTCTTGAGGGTGTTACACACGGTGAAATTTATCCTGTATTTGCATGTTCAGGATTGACACTTGAAGGTGTTGATCTTCTTCTTTCAGGTATCACACATCTTCTTCCAGCAGCTCTCGCTAAGACTGGTGAAATTGCGGTTGATGCAAACGATAACGAAGTAGCTCTTAAGTGTGATTCTGCAGGACCTCTTGCTGCTATCTGCTTTAAGACAATTGCTGACCCATTTGTAGGTAAGCTCTCATATGTTAAGGTTGTATCTGGCGAAATTAAGGCGGATACACCTATTAATAACACTCGTACAGGTAAGACAGAACGTTTTGGTAAAATCCTTTATCCTCATGGCGGAAAGCAGGAGGATGGCACATCAATTCCAGCTGGTGACATCGCTATTCTTACAAAGCTTGATGGCCTTAAGACAGGAGATACAATTTCTTCAGAGAAGAACCCACTTACTCTTAAGGGACTTAATCTTCCAACACCTTGCATGCCAATGGCAGTATATGCAACAAAGAAGGGCGAAGAGGAAAAGATTGCACAGGGCCTTATCAAACTTATGGATGAGGATCCAACCATTACCTTTGGTACAAATAAAGAGACAAAAGAACAGGTTCTTAAGGGTCTCGGTGAGCAGCACATCAATGTTATTATTGGTAAACTTAAAGCTAAGTTCGGTGTTGACGTTGAACTTAGAGCTCCAAAGGTAGCATATAGAGAAGCTATTAAGAAAAAAGTTGAAGTACAGGGACGTTATAAGAAGCAGTCTGGTGGACATGGTCAGTTTGGTGATGTTTGGATTCGCTTCGAACCTTGCGATGATCCTGGCCTTACATTTGCAGAGGAAGTATTTGGTGGTTCAGTACCAAAGAATTTCTTCCCAGCAGTTGAAAAGGGTCTTCAGGATTCTATTGAGCACGGTGTACTTGCTGGCTTCCCAATGGTTGGACTTAAGGCTACTCTCTATGATGGTTCTTATCACCCAGTAGATTCTTCAGAAATGTCATTCAAGACAGCCGCTTCTCTCGCTTTCAAGGATGGTATTCCAAAGGCAAATCCTGTGATTCTTGAACCTGTAGTAAGTCTTAATGTACTTGTTCCAGACGATAACATGGGCGATATCATGGGCGACCTTACAAAGCGCCGTGGTCGTGTTCTTGGTATGGAACCAGCTGAAGGAAAACCAGGCATGCAACAGCTTGTTGCCGAGGCACCTGAAGCTGAACTTGCTGACTTCCCAACAGTTCTTCGTTCAACTACAAAGGGTAGAGGCTCATTTACACAGGCGTTTGCTCGTTATGATGAGTGTCCAAATGAAGTAGCTCAGAAAGTTATTGAAGCTTATAAAGTAGAAGAGGAATAATCAAAACTAAAGAGGAGAATTCCCATAAAAAGGGAGCGACCAGTATTTTTCTGGTCGCTCCTTTTGGTTATAAAAATTATTTTGACATCAGCATATAAAAGTGTTAATATTCCTTTGCTTTATTTTGCTTTTAAAGGTATTATTATATTTGGTTTAGAATAGAAATTGGAGGTGAAACTTATGGAGAGAAGTAGAGCAGATGCTTACGAGTTCTTAACAATAGCACTCGAAATGGGTGAGGCCCTAATGGGTTGTGGTGCTGAAGTAAATCGAATTGAAGACACTATTTCAAGAATGGGCATGGCATATGGTGCTATTGAAATGAATGTATTTGTAATTACAACATCAATTGTTGTAACGATGGAACTTTCAGAGGGAAATAGCGTTACTCTTACTCGCCGTATAAGTTCACCAGGAGGAACTGACTTTAGAAAGCTCTCACGCATTAACGATGTTAGTCGTGCCTTCTGTAATGAGGTTATGCCTCTTGATGTTTTGAAGGCAGAGTTTGTGAAGGCGACTCGACCAACCACAAAACCGATTCGCCTTTATATCGGTAGCGCGGTAGCTGCCGGCGCTTTCGCTGTATTTTTCGGCGGAACGGTTTGGGACGGTCTCATCGCCGCTTTGTTTGGAATATTAATCTGTCTTTTCCAGCGCAAACTCCAACCGGTTTCACCAAACACTATTGTTTATAATATTGTAAGCTCGTTTGTTGTTGGTCTTGGAGTTTGCCTCTTTGCAAAACTAATACCAATACTAAATATTGATAAAATAATGATAGGCGACATCATGTTGCTTATCCCTGGAGTTGCCATGACAAATGCTATCCGAGATATTTTGATCGGAGATACAATGTCTGGCACAATGCGTTTGATAGAATCAGTCATGTGGGCAGGCGCTTTAGCGGCTGGATTTATTATGGCATTTTGGATTGTGTGGTGAGCGTATGACAGTAGAAATGATTATTCAAATTCTTACAGGTGCGCTCGGCTCACTTGGTTTTGCACTCCTTTATAGACTCAGACCTGAGCATCTACCTCTGGCGACACTTGGAGGAGCTCTTGCTTGGGGCGCATATCTTTTGGGAATGCAGTTTTCAGATAATATATTTGTTGCATGCTTATTTGCATCTGTTATCTGTACTCTTTATTCTGAAATTCTTGCAAGGATAAATAAGATTCCTGTAACAGTATTACTTATTCCTTCAGTTATTCCACTCATTCCAGGAAGCTCCCTCTATTATGCTATGAGTAGTTTGGTTCAAAGGGATCTCGAGGATGGCTGGTTTTATGGAAAACTTACTTTCCAGTATGCATTAGGTATTGCACTTGGAATAAGTCTTGTATGGACTTTCTGGGCGGTTCTTTTCCAAAGAAAGAATCAGCCACGTGATAATTAGATTTTAGATAAGGAGAAAAAGTTATGAAAATCTTATCATTCGTTTTTTTAGGCCTTGGACTTTTGTTCCTTGTTCTCTTCTGTAAGGAGAGGGTTAAAGCTTTCTCACCTAAGGCGGTTGTTTTAAAGTCACTTGCTTCAGCTTGCTTTATGGGAATCGCAATTTCTGCTCTTTTTGCTTCGTCAGCAGGAACTATGAACACATTTGGATTCTTTGTAATCTTTGGACTTCTCTTTGGTCTTCTCGGTGATATTTGGCTCGATCTTAAATGGGTTTATCCAAACGATGTTAAGATTTGGACTTTCTCTGGATTTTATGTATTTGCTGTTCAGCACGTGCTCATCGCTATTGGTCTCTTCTTAAACTTTATTATTAAGATGGAGACAAAGAACATCCTTATAGCTGTTCTTATGATTGTAGTTGGTGTTGGTGCTGGTATTATCAACGTTGCTTTCCTTGAAAAGCCAATGAAGCTTAACTATGGCGAGTATAAGAAAGTTTCAGGTTTTTATGGCGGAATTTTGATTTCAATGCCTCTTCTCTCGCTTGCACTCGCAATTATGTTTGGCTTCCAGAATATCGCAATTGATTTTTTGCTCGCAGGCGAGGTTTTCTTTTTGATCTCTGACCTTGTTCTTTCAGGCACATATTTTGGTGAGGGCAAAGATAGACCGGTTGACGTAGTTGTAAATCACGGAACTTATTATATCGGTCAGTTCCTTATTGCACTTTCACTTCTTTTCATCTAGTTTTAAGGCATTAAGTGTAAAATTATAATTGTTATAAAGGATTAAAAAATGAAAGAGCTAATACTCGACATTTTAATAGACGTGTGCAAAGACACTTTGAAGCTCTTGCCGTTCCTCTTTCTCACATATTCTTTGATGGAATATGTTGAACATAAGGCGGGCGAGAAGGCTAAAAAGAGAATTGCTAGATCTGGATACTATGGGCCTGTAGTGGGAGCTTTACTTGGTGCAGTTCCACAGTGCGGATTCTCTGCTGCCGCTTCGAGCCTTTACGCCGGACGTGTAATTACTGTCGGCACACTTATGGCTGTTTATCTCTCAACATCTGATGAGATGCTTCCTATCTTTATTTCTGAGCAGGTACCTTTTTTAGATATCTTAAAGGTAATCGGCTTAAAGGTTGTAATAGGCCTTATTGCTGGATTGATGCTTGACTTTGTTGTGCGATATAAAAACAAAGGTAAAAAAGAAGACGGCCAAGAAATACATCATCTTTGTGAGCATGATCACTGCAATTGCGAGGAAGAGGGCATATTAAAATCTGCCCTTCATCACACACTTCAAATAACAGTCTTTATTTTTCTCGTATCTTTAGCACTTTCATTTGTAATTGAATTTGTTGGAGCTGATTCGCTTGCCAACTTTGTTACTAACAAGCCAGTGCTGGGTGAACTAATTGCAGGGCTTGTTGGTCTTGTTCCAAATTGTGCGGCATCAGTTGTTATTACACAGCTTTATCTCTCTGGAGCATTGAGCTTTGGCGCCATGATGAGTGGGCTTCTTGTTGGAGCGGGAATTGGTGTTCTTGTTCTTCTTAGAATGAATGAAGATAAAAAGAAGAGCGCCATGATAATTGGCATACTCTACTGCTTCGGTGTAGTATTTGGAATTCTTATTGAGCTTTTAGGCATTGGTATATAGGAGGCGCACAATGAGAAAGACAAAAATTGTTTGTACTATTGGACCAGCATGTGACAGCAAAGAAATTTTGACAGCTCTCGCAAAAGCTGGTATGAATGTTGCACGATTAAACTTCTCCCATGGTACCCACGAGGAGCATCTTGATAAAATTAATAAAATAAAAGAAGTTCGTAAAGAACTAAATATGCCTATTGCTATACTTCTTGATACAAAAGGTCCTGAGTATAGAATTAAGACTTTTGAAAATAAAAGTATTTTTTTGAATGAGGGAGATATATTTAAGTTTACAACAAGAGAGGTTGTTGGAAATCAAGAGATAGTATCCGTAACTTATAGTAGGCTTCATGAAGATTTAGAGGTTGGCGATACTATATTGCTTAATAACGGTCTTCTTAAGTTTGAAATTACAGAGATTTATGGCCAGGATATCATTACGAAAGTTTTGGTTGGTGGCGAGCTTTCAAATAGAAAGTCTATGAGTTTCCCAGGCAAAGTTTTAAAGCAGCCTTTCCTTTCTGAACAAGATAAAGAGGATTTGAAATTTGGTGTTGAAAACGGTGTAGACTTTTTTGCACTTTCCTTTGTGTCCTGTAAACAGGATCTTTTGGATGTTAAGGAATATCTTAAAACGCTTGACTATGAGTGCACAGATAATCTCATCGCAAAGATTGAAAATCAGTCTGGTATAGATAATATAAAAGAGATCTGCGAGGAGTGCGACGGCATTATGATTGGCCGTGGCGACATGGGAGTAGAGATTCCTTTCGAAGAACTCCCAGCTGTTCAAAAGCGACTTATTACAAGTTGTCGACTTCTTGGTAAGCGCGTTATCACAGCGACTGAGATGCTTGAGTCTATGATAAGCAACACTAGACCTACAAGAGCTGAAATTTCTGACGTTGCAAATGCAATTTACGATGGCACAAGTGCGATAATGCTCTCGGGTGAAACTGCTTCTGGTAAATATCCTGTTTTGGCACTTGAAACAATGGCAAAAATTGCTGAGAAGACAGAGGAAAACATTCATTATAGTAAGCGCTTTGATGATGCAGACTTTATAATCAAAAACACTGCTGACGCTATAAGTCACGCTACTGTTGGAATGGCTTTTGATATTAAGGCGGATGCTATCGCTGTATGCACACATTCAGGAACAACGGCAAGAATGGTATCTCGCTTTAGACCTGCAGTAGATGTTCTTGGTCTTACAACAAATAGGAGCACTTATTATAAGCTTGCGCTTTCTTGGGGCGTCATACCGATTCTTGTTGATGTATATGACTCGACAGATGTTATGTTTTATACAGCAAAGCAAAAGCTTAAAGAGGTGTTTGATCTAAAACCAGGCACACGTGCAGTAATTACAGGTGGCACATCAACTGTATCGGGCAATACAAATCTCATTAAAGTTGAAATGATTTAAAAAATAAAACGGCATTCGCTTTTTTGCGAGTGCCGTTTGTTTTATTTTCTGTTTTTACAATATTCATAAAGACAACATTTGTCGCATTGCGGTCGTCTTGCTATACAGACTGCTCTGCCGTGAAGAACCATTCGATGACAAAAATCGTTACTTTCCTCTGGCGGAAGAATTTTTTTGAGTTCAAGTTCAACTTTCTTTGGATCCTTTGTATCGACAAGCCCCAAAAGATTTGAAATACGAATCAAATGAGTGTCGGCAACAACTGCAGGTTTTTTATATACATCTCCAACGATGAGATTTGCTGTTTTTCTGCCGACTCCTGGAAGGGTAGTTAAGTCATCAATATTGTCTGGTACTTTTCCATCAAAATTTTCAAGAATTCTCTTTGCTGCGCCTATGATATCTTTTGCTTTTGCATGATAGAAGCCACATGAGTGAACAAGGTTTTCAACGTCGGAAAGATTCGCTTTGCTCATCTTTTCGGCTGTCGGGTATTTTGCAAAGAGGTCAGGAGTTACAAGGTTTACCCTGGCGTCTGTGCACTGCGCAGAGAGGCGTGTTGCGACGAGGAGCTGAAAAGGGTCGCTGTATTGAAGCGAACACAGCGCCTCTGGATATTCTTTTTTTAATGCCTCGACGCAGAGCTCTGCGCGCTCTTTCTTGGTCATAAATTACTCCTTAAGGGAATTAAATTGTGTTTATAATCCAACGGACAAACTCAAATAGAACAAAGAGAATTGGTAGTTCAAGAAGATAAATGATGAAACATTTTTGGCCAAGCCAAGTTAGTGCTTTTGAGTGAACTGGATATGCAAATTTCGGAATGTTTCCTTCTTTTACCCACACTCCAGCAAAGGTTCCCATGCTGAAGATAAATCCATACGGGAGGAGTGGAAAGTAATCTGCAGAATAAAAATCTTGCGACATAATTCCAATAGGGAAAAGCCAGGTTATCTCATGTACTTTTTCTGGAAGCTTCCAGTATATGCTGTCCGTAAGTGCAATCATACTGTCTGTTTCCCAATATCTAAATATCCAAAATAAAAATGCACTGAGGATAAATCCGATCCAAGTTGGTATTTTTGATATGATTGGCTTTTCAAGTAGTGCATATCCTAATATGCATACCATAAAGAAGTTGAGCACACCCCACCAAATCTCAGTGTCGTAAAATCCAAGTTTTGGAAGAAGAATTATTGATATAAAGTTTAGGGCCAACGCAAAAATTGCAAGTTTTAGACCACGTTTTAAATTGCTATGAGAGAGTCTGCAGCAAATGCCGCAGATAAAAAGAAACATACAAGACACGAATGGTTGTACAGGAAGAAAAAATGTATAGGCATCGTATCCAAACTGTATACCGTATTGCTCGTACGCAAAAATAAAACCGTGATAGAAAATCATGCAGAGCACGCAAAAGCCTCGAATTTCGTCTAGAAGGGCAATTCTGCCTCTGTCAATTGTCATGTCATCACCATTGCCGATTATAGCAAAATTGTGTATAATTGACAAGTAAACAAGAGGTGATATAGATGGATTTTGAAGCGGTTATTTTTGATTTTGATGGTACCGTTGGAGACACCGGACCAGGTGTTAGAAATGCCGTTAGATATGCGTTAAATAAGTATGAAATGCCGATATATGAGGATAGGCTTAATGAATTTTTAGGCCCCCCACTTTATCTAACTTTTGAGAATATGTATGGCGTGACTCCTGAATTTGCAAGCGAACTTGTTGACACATATAGGGTCTATTATAAGGATACCGGCGTTTATGAGGTAGAAGCATATCCTGGAATTATTGAGATTATTGAGGAGTTAAAAGCAAAAGGAGTAAAACTTGCTGTAGCATCCTCAAAACCACAGAAGTTTTTGGATATATGCGCAAAACATATTGGTGTATATGATCTTTTCGATGAGATTGTTGGACCTGAACTTGAGAATCATCAAGCAAATAAGACATGGCTTGTGAATAGAGCATGTGAACGCCTTAATATTGAGCCTTCAAAGAAGGTGGCTATGATTGGTGACCGTTTCTATGATATAGAAGGTGCGAATACTGCAGGAGTAACATCAATTGGCGTTGAATATGGATTTGGAAATAGAGCAGAATTTGAAGAATATGGAGCAGATATAATTGCCGAGAAGGTGCTAGATTTAAAGACCATTCTCTTTTAAGGAGGAAAATCACGTGAAAAGATTATTAGCTTTTGCCGTTTGTTTATTGTTGGTTTTATCGCTTTCTGCCTGTAGTTCAAAATTTGAATTTGGCGGAGAAACTAAAGTGATTGAAAAAGTTCCAAATGCAATGTCTGTCAAGGAAATATTCAAAGATATCAAAAATGTTGATTATTATAAGGAATTTGATACAACAGGACTTAAAGAGGAAAAGGTTGAAAAAATTGATAATTCAATAATAGATATATACTATAAAGATGCCAAAGGAACGGTTGTTTATGAGTCCGGTGAGGGATATGGTGAAACTTTCTTTAAATATCATATGAAGTCAGTTTCAGGAAAGGACTTAATTTGTTCCTATTATGATGAAGGTGTGATAATTACAAGTGATGCTTATACCGTACGCCTTTCTGACCTTAACAAAGACAAACCTTTCGGTGCAAATTCGGTTGAGGTCAACTCTCGTGAAGTAAGTGATAGTAAATTTGCATGGAATATATCTTATTGTTTTGAAAATAACAAATGGGTGCCTGTTGCTGCACTTTATGAGAGTAATGATGGCGTGGTTACATTTTGGCAAGGGGAGAATTATGAAGGTGGATATGATACATATTATTCTGTTAGATATGCACGTCATACGTCGGAACCTGAAGTAAACACAAAAATTCTTTCTGATTCTGCAATCAACATAATGCCTGAATTTATTTTTGGGCGCCAGCGATTTAGTTATCTTAACGATATAGATAACAAGTGGTATATCACAGCTGATTTTGTTCTTACTTTTGAAACTGAAGAAGAGCGCGATGCCTTTGCAGATAAGTATGATATTAAGGAGTCCGATCCGCAGGGCAATGAATCAGATGCTATAACACTTAGAACTGGAAAGATTACTGTTCCTGTATCTAATGAATGTAAGGATCTTGCAGATTTACTTATATATTATGAGGTTGATGATCCTTACTATATGTCTGTAACAACTAATGAAAATGGAGAGATTACTGAATTTGCTCGTGGTGGTTTTTATAGCTTATATTGATAAGGTATAAAAAATCGTTGACAACTGTGTTATGGTCCGTTATAATAACTTTTGCGCTTTACAAATGGCGGGATAGCTCAGTTGGCTAGAGCACTCGGTTCATACCCGGGGTGTCGTTGGTTCGAATCCTACTCCCGCTACCAAGCGTAAGGGACTGCAAAAGTGGTCCCAGTTTGGCCCGGTGGTCAAGTGGTCAAGACACCGCCCTTTCACGGCGGTAACACGAGTTCAAATCTCGTCCGGGTCACCAAAAAAGAGGCAGTCTTTTGACTGCCTCTTTTTTTAATATCAAGTTTAAATTGAGTTTGTGTTGCGTCGCCAGTGAAAGAGATATTGCTGTGCAATTCCTTTAGTTCCACAGGCACACTTTGGCAGACCACTTGGATAAAGCTCCGATATGATTCGTTTTACCCAGACATCAATTGGAAAGGCGTCAACTTTGCTACAACCATAAAGGAGAGCACACTGAGCAACCTTTGGCCCTACACCTTTAATTTTTAAAAGTTCAGCTTCCGCTTTATCGAGCGGGAGCTTTTTTATTGCTTCAAGGTCTACCTCGCCCGATGCAACCTTTCTTGCTGCATCGATTATATACTTATTTCTAAAGCCAGCCCTTATTGGGGATAGGTCTTCTGGAGAAAGTTTGGCAAGTCTCTCTGCAGAAGGGAAGGAGTAAGTTCCGTTTGGAAGTTTGTCTCCATAGTTTTCACAGAGTCGGTCTATGATGCTTTTAATTCTAGGTATGTTGTTGTTCTGAGAGATAATAAAAGAGCAGAGAGCCTCCCAAGAGTCTTGGTTTAGTATTCTAATGCCATAGTATTCATTAATTGCCCTGCTTAGGTATTTGTCCTCTTTGTAGCAATTTAGTATTTCATCATAGTCTCTGTTAAGGTCAAAATAGTTTGTCCAAAAGTTATTAAACTCGCTTTTAGTGCAGTTGTAAAAAGTGATAGTATCTGATGCCTCTTGAGAAATCTCGGCATATTTTCCGTTTACAACTGCGCACCAGTGATCGACGTTGTTTTTCTCCCAACGGAAGGACTGACCACAGTCGAGTGTATAATCCAAGTTCAAGCAATGAATATTTTTGACTGTCAAGTTACAGTTGTTATTTTCAAATGTAAAAATATTAGCCATGAATTAATGTCCCTTTTGTGCAAAATATACTTCCAAAAAAACGGTGGTTTTATGTGCATTTTGCTATTTATTTTTCTCTAGGTAAAGCGTATTTAACATTATGTAATCGGATAATGTGTCAACCCTAAATTTCTCCACAAAAGGCATGAAACGCCGAGAAAAGCCCTATGCTACGTTGAAAAATTTTTTTATTTCCACAAATTCCACCGAGTTTTTAACAATTAACATCAAATTTTGTATTACAGAGCGTATAATTTCGGATCTTCAGATAAAAAATTTTTGTAAAAAACCTATTGACAAGGGTGAAATCCCGTAACTATGTTATTTGTGCAAATAACATAGTTACGTTGTTTTTGAACTCGTGTTCAGTTTTTTTCGCAAGTGAAAGCATTTGTAAAGATACGCCAAAATTTGTCAATCTTTATATTTTTCTAATATAGAAAAATAAACGCATTAATTATGCATCTGTTTCACTTTTTGACAATGCTTTAGCCTTTTATCTTATCCCAATATGCTTTGTTTGCTTGTTCTATCTTATTGTTTCCGTATTCATAATAACGTTTATCTTTGATGGCGTCAGGTAGATATTGTTGTGGAATCCAATGGTTTTCATAGTCATGTGGATATTTATAAAACTGTCCTGGATTTGTTTGATCTTCCCCATCAAAATGTTTGTTTTGGAGAGTGCGGGGAATTGCTCCGGTATTGCCGCTCTGAACATCGGCCATGGCTGCCATGATAGCAGCTTCGCCAGAGTTTGATTTTGGAGATGTTGCTACTAGTATAACAGCATCAGCAAGTGGGATTTGTGCTTCGGGAAGTCCTACTTGAAGAGCAATGTCGCAAGCTGATTTTACGATAGGAATAATCTGTGGATAGGCGAGACCCACATCTTCACAGGCACAGACAAGAAGACGACGAACTGCCGAAGGTAAGTCGCCAGCTTCTAGGAGGCGTGCGAGATAGTGAAGTGCGGCATCTGGGTCTGAGCCTCGCAAAGACTTTTGATATGCAGAGACGATATCGTAGTGATCGTCTCCGGCGCGATCGTAGCGCATGGCGGTGTGGCCAGTAACTTCTGTTATAGTTTCAAGAGAAATTAAAGTTGCTTTTTCCTTATTGATGTCTGCATTGCCTAGTGTTGCGAGGCCTAAAAGTTCAACTGTGTTTATTGCTTTACGGACATCTCCCCCAGCAGCTCGAGCTATTGCAAGTTGTGCTCCGTCCTCAAATTCGTATTTAACATTGTTATCTTTTTCGAGAATCTTAAAAGCACGATTTACAGCAGGGACAATCTCTTCTGGGGCAATAGATTTAAACTCGAAAACTGTTGAGCGACTGATGACAGCATTGTATACATAAAAATATGGGTTTTCTGTAGTTGACGCAATCATGGTGATTTCACCGCTCTCCAAGTATTCAAGAAGAGACTGCTGTTGTTTTTTGTTAAAATATTGAATTTCATCGAGATAGAGGAGAATTCCGTTTTGAGTCATAAGTGTACCGACGTCATCGATTATGTCGCGAATATCGCTTATGGACGCATTGGTGGCGTTGAGCTTGTAGAGACGCTTGTTAGTCTGTTTCGCAATAATGCTTGCAAGTGTCGTCTTGCCAACGCCAGATGGGCCATAAAATATTAAGTTTGGAATATCTCCAGATTCGATAATGTTTCTAAGAGCTTTTCCCTGAGCGAGAAGATGGCTCTGACCGACCATATCGTCCAGACTTTCTGGACGAAGTCTATCTGCAAGTGGTGAGTTCATTTTTCCTCCAAATCAACTTGTAGTTGAAGTATATTTATATACCATTTATAATATACGCGCGCAGGAGAGTTTGCAAGAAATTAGTGAAAAAGAGGCTAATTTTAAATAAATTGTAAACTTTTTTGGCCCAAAATATGCTATTTTGTAGTTGATTTTGCACTTTTAGTCAACATGTTGTGGTGTGTTGTCGCGCACATCTAACCTTTGTGTAAACCGCCCAAAGTTTTTTGCGAAAAATTGTTGCATTATTATAATACGCGTGATATTATATTGGGGCGCGCCAAGGACAGACGTGTCTAAAAGTGCGTAGATATGCGAAGATGTGGGATGTGGCTGCCCAAAGAGGTAGGGAACTCCCGCGGAGTATGTCCGATTTTAAACCGGGCGAAACTATGCCGTTTTGCCAACCGGAAGCGTTCCGTTTTCCAGGTTTTTTTAATCACTGAGAGAGGAAACGCCCGGCGGTGTGTATTTTTATGGAGGAATAAAAAATGGCAGTAAAAGAAAAAATCAGAATCAGACTTAAGGGTTATGACCACAATCTTGTAGATGCAGCAGCAGAGAAGATTGTTGAAACAGCTAAGCGCACAGGCGCTAAAGTTTCTGGTCCAGTTCCACTTCCAACAGAGAAGGAAGTAGTAACAATCCTTCGCGCTGTACATAAGTACAAGGACAGCCGTGAGCAGTTCGAACAGCGCACACACAAGAGACTCATCGACATCTTGAGACCTTCAAATAAAACTGTTGAAGCTCTCACAGGTCTTGAGCTTCCTGCAGGCGTAGAGATCGAGATTAAGCTTTAATCGTAGAGATCTAGCCGAATGGTCATGTTGGTGGAAACGCCAACCAATAACTAAAGGAGGAAACATATCATGCAAAAAGGTCTTATCGGAAAGAAAATCGGTATGACACAGCTCTTTGATGAAAAGGGAAACGTTGTTCCTGTAACAGTCATTGAAGCTGGCCCATGTGCAGTAACACAGAAGAAGACAGTTGAAAACGACGGCTATGACGCAATTCAGCTTGGCTTCGGTGATGTTAAGGTACAGAGAGTAAACAAGCCAATGCAGGGTCACTTTGCAAAGGCAGATGTAGCACCAAAGAAAGTTCTCAAGGAATTCCGTCTTGATGACTGTGCTGCAATCAACGTAGGCGACATCCTCAAGGCTGACACATTCGAGGTTGGCGACAGAGTAGATGTTGTTGGTACATCAAAAGGTAAGGGAACAGCTGGCGCAATCAAGCGTTGGAACTTCTCTAGACTTAAGGAAACTCACGGTTCAGGTCCTGTAGTAAGACATGCTGGTTCACTCGGTGCTTGCTCAGATCCATCAAGAGTTTTCAAGGGAAAGAAACTCGCAGGTCACCTCGGTGCTGAAAGAGTTACTATCCAGAACTTAGACATCGTTAAAGTAGATGCTGAAAACAACCTCATCGCTATTAAGGGCGCTATTCCAGGTCCTAAGGGCGGAATCGTTGTTTTGAAGAACAGCATGAAGAAAGCGTAAGGAGGTAGAAAGGAATGCCACAGGTATCAGTACTTAACACAACCGGCAAAAAGGTTGGTACTATGGACTTGAAGGATGACATCTTCGGTATTGTTCCTAATATGTCAGCTGTTCATCTTGTAGTAGTTAATTATCTCGCTAACCAGCGTCAGGGCACACAGTCTACCAAAACACGCTCAGAAGTTAGCGGCGGCGGAAAGAAGCCATGGAGACAGAAGGGCACAGGTCGTGCTCGCCAGGGTTCAACACGTGCTCCACAGTGGACACACGGTGGTGTAGCACTTGGTCCTAAGCCACGTTCATACGGCTTCTCAATCAACAAGAAGGTTAGAAAGCTCGCTATGTTCTCTGCTCTTTCAGACAAAGTAGCAAATGACGAGTTTACAGTTGTTGATAAGATTGAGCTTAAGGAAATCAAGACTGCTGAGATGGTTAAGGTTCTTAAGGCTCTTGGCGAGGCTAAGAAGACACTCATCGTTGTTCCAGAATCAGATGAGAATATTTACAAGAGTGCTCGTAACATCAAGGGCGTAAAGGTATCACCAGTAAACGCTCTCAATGTTTATGATCTCGTTAACTGCAACAAAGTAGTAATTGCTAAGGCTGCAGTAGAAAAGCTTGAGGAGGTATATGCATAATGGCTAAACTTGCACAGGATATTATCCTCAAACCAATTATCACAGAAGCATCAATGGAAAATCAGGCTTACAAGAAATACACTTTCAAGGTAGCTAAGGATGCTAACAAAATCGAAATTGCTAAAGCAGTTGAAGAACTCTTCGACGTTAAGGTAGCAAAAGTAAACACATTATCAGTACGCGGCAAGCTTCGCCGTCAGGGCCGTTTTGAGGGTTACACAGCTTCTTGGAAGAAGGCTATCGTTACTCTCACTGAAGACTCAAAGACAATTGAGTTCTTCGACGGTATGATGTAATCAAAAGGGAGGAAATCAAAGTGGCAATTAAAAACATTAAGCCAGTTACTAACGGTACAAGAAACATGTCCGTTACAGATTACTCCGAACTGTCAAAGGTTGCTCCTGAGAGAAGCTTACTTGCTCCTCTTAACAAGAACGCAGGCCGCAACAGTTATGGTAGAATCACAGTTCGTCACCGTGGTGGCGGAAACCGTAAAAAGTATCGTATTATCGACTTCAAGAGACAGAAGTTTGATATGCCAGCTACAGTACTCACTCTTGAGTACGATCCAAACCGTTCAGCATTCATTGCACTCATCCAGTATGAGGACGGCGAGAAGGCATACATCCTTGCTCCTGTAGGTCTTAAGGTTGGCGATAAAGTAGAAGCAGGCGAAAACGTTGACATCAAGCCAGGTAACGCTCTTCCACTCGCTAACATCCCAACAGGTACATTCATTCACAATGTTGAGCTTAACCCAGGTCGCGGCGGACAGCTTGCTCGTTCTGCTGGTAACGCAGCTCAGCTCATGGCTAAGGAAGGTGCTTATGCACTTCTTCGTTTGCCATCAGGTGAACTTAGAAATGTTCCAATCAGCTGCATGGCTTCTATCGGCCAGGTTAGCAACACAGACCACGCTAATGTTAAAGTTGGTAAGGCTGGACGTACTCGTCACTTAGGCATTCGTCCAACAGTTCGTGGTTCTGTAATGAACCCTAACGACCACCCACACGGCGGTGGTGAAGGTAAGTCACCAATCGTCGTCCAGGACCAGTTACTCCTTGGGGTAAGCCAGCTCTTGGTTATAAGACACGTAATAAGAAAAAGGCTTCCAATAAGATGATCGTAAGACGTCGTAACGGAAAGTAATTGTGAAAGGAGTTATGAATAATGAGCAGAAGTCTTAAAAAAGGCCCATACGTACAACCTAAGTTGCTCGCTCGTGTTGAAAAAATGAACGAGAGTGGCGAAAAGATCGTACTTAAAACATGGAGCCGTTCTTCAACAATATTCCCACAGTTCGTTGGTCATACTTTCGCAGTTCACGATGGACGTAAACACGTTCCAGTATACGTTACTGAAGATATGGTAGGCCATAAACTTGGTGAGTTCGCACCAACAAGAACATTCAAAGGCCATGCTGGTTCAAAGACCGGTAAATAATGCAGAAAGGAGTGTTTAATTGATGGAATCAACAGCTAAGGTAACTCACGTACGTATCGCACCTCGTAAGGTAAAAATCGTACTTGACCTCATTAGAAACCAACCAGCTGACAAAGCAATGGCTATTCTCAAGAACACACCAAAATCTGCAAGTGAGGTTCTTGTTAAGTTATTAAAGTCAGCAATGGCTAACGCAGAGCAGAAGGACATGGATGTAACAAAGCTTTATGTAGCTGCTTGTTCAGTAGATCAGGGTCCAACACTCAAGCGTATTAGACCAATGTCAAAGGGACGTGCGTATAGAATCAATAAGAAGACATCACACATCTCTATTACATTAAAAGAAGCAGAATAAGAAGGAGGAGGTAAAACATGGGACAGAAAGTTAATCCAACTGGTCTTAGAGTTGGCGTAATTAAAGACTGGGAGTCTCGCTGGTATGCTAACAAGAGCCAGTTTGCAGACATTCTTCACGAAGACTATGAGATTCGTGAGTACCTTCTCAAAGCTCTTGCTTCTGCTGGTGTACCAAAGGTTGAAATCGAGCGTGACGCTAAGCGTGTTCGAATCAACATTCACTGTGCAAAGCCAGGCATGGTAATCGGCCGTGGCGGTGCAGAGATTGAGAAGCTTAAGGCTGAATGTGAGAAGAGACTCGGTAAAGAAGTATCTCTTAACATTGTTGAAATTAAGCAGCCTGACCTCGATGCTCAGCTTGTAGCTGAAAGCATTGCAGCTCAGCTTGAAAAGCGTGTTTCATACCGTCGTGCTCTTAAGCTCGCTATCGGTAGAACAATGAGACTTGGTGCTAAGGGTATCAAAGCTCAAGTATCTGGTCGTCTTGGCGGTGCAGAAATCGCTCGTTCAGAGAGCTATAAGGAAGGTACTATTCCACTTCAGACAATCCGTGCAAATATTGACTACGGTTTTGCTGAGGCAGATACAACTTACGGTCGTATCGGTGTAAAGGTATGGATCTACAAAGGTGAAGTACTTCACGACACACGTAAGACAAATAAAAAGGAAGGGGGAGCTAAATAATGTTAATGCCAAAGAGAGTTAAGTACCGTAGACAGCAGAGAGGCCGTCTTACAGGTAAGGCAACTCGTGGTAATACAGTAACTTATGGTGATTTCGGTCTTGTAGCTCTTGAGCCAGCATGGATCACAGCTAACCAGATTGAAGCAGCCCGTATTGCTATGACACGTTACATTAAGCGTGGTGGCCAGGTTTGGATCAAGATTTTCCCAGACAAGCCAATCACAGAAAAGCCAGCTGAAACTCGAATGGGTTCAGGTAAAGGTTCCCCAGAATATTGGGTAGCAGTTGTTAAGCCAGGCAGAGTTATGTTTGAAATCGCTGGCGTTGACGAGGAACTTGCTCGTGAGGCTATGCGTCTTGCTGCTAACAAGCTCCCAATCAAATGTAAATTTATTAAGAAAGAGGACGGTGAACAGTAATGAAAGCAAATGAACTTAAGAAACTGTCCGCCGCTGAGCTTGATGCTAAGCTTCTTGAACTTAAGGATGAACTCTTTAAGCTTCGTTTCCAGCAGGCAATAAATCAGCTTGATAACCCAATGCGCATTAAGGCCGTTAAGAAGGATATCGCTAGAATTAAGACAATTCAGCGTGATCTTGAACTTCACGGCGAAGATGCTTGAGATCGGGAGGATTAGTTCATGGAAAGAAATCTTAGAAAAACTCAGGTGGGCCTCGTTTCATCTGATAAGATGGACAAGACTGTAGTAATTACAGTTAAGGACAGGGTTAAACACCCACTTTATAAGAAAATCGTAAACCGTACAGTAAAAATCAAAGCACACGATGAGAATAACGAATGCCATGTTGGTGACAAGGTTCTTATTATGGAAACTCGTCCAATCTCAAAAGATAAGCACTGGCGTGTAGTTGAAATCATCGAAAAGGCTAAGTAATTAAGGAGGGAAACACTGTGGTACAACAGCAGAGTTACCTCAAGGTTGCCGACAATTCAGGCGCAAAAGAAATCATGTGCATTCGTGTGCTTGGAGGTACTGGCAGGAGGTATGCCAACATAGGCGACGTTATCGTAGCTTCAGTTAAGAAGGCTACACCAGGTGGCGGCGTTAAAAAAGGCGAAGTAGTAAAGGCAGTAGTTGTTAGAACAAAGAAGGGTGTTCGTCGTGACGACGGTACATACATCCGTTTTGATGAAAACGCTGCAGTTCTCATTAGAGAAGATAAAACCCCAAAAGGAACACGTATTTTTGGCCCTGTAGCTCGTGAGCTTCGTGAAAAGGAATTCACAAAGATCTTGAGCCTTGCTCCAGAAGTACTTTAATAGGAGGTGCTTGATAATGAATAAAGTTCACGTTAAAACAGGTGATGAAGTTATCGTTATCAACGGCAAGTACCGTGGCCAGAAGGGCAAGGTTCTTGAGGTTGCACCTTCAGAGGGTAAAATCATCGTTGAGGGTATCAACATCATCACAAAGCACGTAAAGCCTCGCAAGATGGGCGAAGCTGGTGGCCTTATTAAGGCTGAGAGTGCACTTTATGCTGACAGAGTTCAGCTTGTTTGCCCTAAGTGTGGCAAAGCTACTCGTGTAGGTCACGATGTAGATAAGAATGGTAAAAAAGTTCGCGTTTGCAAGAAGTGCGGCGCTCAGTTTGAATAAAGGAGGGGCTAAACCTTATGGCAAGACTTAAAGAAATGTATACCAAAGAAGTAGCACCTGCTCTCATGAAGAAATTCGAATACAAGAGCGTTATGCAGATTCCAAAGCTTGACAAGATTGTTATCAACGTAGGTTGTGGCGAAGCTAAGGACAACGCTAAGGTAGTAGATGCTATCATGAGCGACCTTTCAATCATTACTGGTCAGAAGCCAGTTCTTTGCAAGGCAAAGAAGTCAGTAGCTAACTTCAAACTCCGTGAAGGCATGGTAATCGGTGTAAAGGTTACACTTCGTGGTGATCGCATGTATGAATTCCTCGATCGTTTCTTCAACTTGGCACTCCCAAGAGTAAGAGACTTTAGAGGTATCAACCCAGACTCATTTGATGGTCGTGGTAACTATTCAATGGGTGTTAAGGAACAGCTTATTTTCCCAGAAATCGAATACGACAAGATTGATGCTATTCGTGGTATGGATATCTGTTTCGTAACAACAGCAAATACTGATGAAGAAGCAAGAGAGCTCCTCACACTCATGGGCGCTCCATTTGCAAGATAAGGAGGGGTAGACAGTGGCTAAGAAATCAATGAAGGTTAAGCAGGCTCGTCCTGCAAAGTATTCTACAAGAGAGTACAACCGTTGTAAGATCTGTGGTAGACCACACGCCTACCTCAGAAAGTATGGCGTATGCCGTATTTGTTTTAGAGAGCTTGCACACAAGGGCCAGATTCCTGGCGTTAAAAAGGCAAGCTGGTAATTTGAGCAATAACTAAGGAGGGAAAAAGCTAATGCAGATCACAGATTCAGTAGCAGATATGCTCACAAGAATTAGAAATGCTAACTCAGCTAAACACGATACAGTAAAAGTTCCCGCATCTAACATGAAGAAAGCTATTGCTCAGATTCTTGTTGATGAGGGTTATATCAAGAGCTTTACTGTTGAAGAAGACGGTAAGCAGGGTATGATCGAAATCGTACTTAAGTACGGTGAAAACAAATCACCAGTTATTACTGGTCTTAAGAGAGTATCAAAGCCAGGTCTTAGAATTTACACAGACTGTGAAAACATGCCTAAGGTAATGAAGGGTCTCGGCATTGCTATTCTTTCAACATCAAAAGGTATTATGACCGATAAAGACGCTCGCAAGGCTCACGTAGGCGGCGAGGTTCTCGCATTTATCTGGTAAGGAGGAACAGTAATATGTCACGTATAGGCAGAATGCCAATCGCAATTCCAGCCGGCGTAGAAGTAAAGCTCGACGGCAACACTGTTACTGTTAAAGGACCTAAGGGTGAACTTACTAGAACAGTGCATCAGAACATGAAGGTAGAAGTTAACGGTGCAGAAATCAATGTTTCTCGTCCAAACGACGCTAAGGAAAACCGTTCTCTTCATGGTCTTACAAGAACACTCATTGCTAATATGGTAAAGGGTGTTACAGACGGTTTCACAAAGGAACTCGAAGTTAATGGCGTTGGTTACCGTGCATCTGTTGAGGGTAACAAACTCGTTCTTAACATCGGTTATTCACATCCTGTAGAAATGATCTTCCCAGAAGGTATCACAGCTGAAGTAAATGATAAGAAAATCACTATTTCAGGTATCGACAACCAGAAGGTTGGTCAGTTCGCAGCAGAAGTTCGTGAAAAGCGTCCACCAGAGCCTTACAAGGGTAAGGGTATCAAATATGTGGACGAGTTCATTCGCCGTAAAGAAGGCAAAGCCGGTAAAGGCGCATAATAAGAAAAGGAGTGAATTTAAATTATGGTTAATAAGGCAGATTCAAATAAAGCTCGTCTTAAGCGTCATAAGAGAGTACGCGGAAAAATTTCTGGTACAGCTTCACGCCCACGTCTTTGCGTTTACCGCTCACTTGACAACATTTACGCTCAGATCATCGACGACGTAGCAGGTGTTACACTTTGCAGCGCTGCAACAAATGAGAAGAGCTTCAAGAAATACGGCGGAAACAAGGACGCAGCAAAGGAACTTGGTAAGATCCTTGCTGAGCGTGCACTTAAGAAGAACATCGAAGAAGTTGTTTTTGATCGTGGCGGTTATGTTTATCATGGTCGCGTAGCAGAACTTGCTGAAGGCGCTCGTGAGGGCGGCCTCAAGTTCTAATAATGGTAAGGAGGAAAAACTTTTGGCTAGTAAAATAGATGCTTCTAATTTAGAGTTACAAGAGAGAGTCATTACCATTAACCGTGTATCAAAGACTGTTAAAGGTGGACGTATCTATAAATTTGCAGCTTTAGTAGTTGTAGGTGATGGCAACGGTATCGTTGGTTTCGGTATTGGTAAGTCTGGCGAAGTTCCAGATGCTATCCGTAAGGGTATTGAAGATGCAAAGAAGAATTTGATTAAAGTAGCTCTTAAGGGTACAACAATCCCTCATGAGATTACAGGTAAGTACGGCGCAGGCGTTGTACTTCTCAAGCCAGCTGCACCAGGTACTGGTGTCATCGCTGGTGGTCCTGTTCGTGCTGTTGTTGAGACAGTAGGTATCAAGGACATCCGTTCAAAGGCTCTTCGTTCAAACAACCCTTGCAACGTAGTAAGAGCTACAATTGACGGACTTTCAAAACTTCGTAACGTTGAAGAAGTTGCTGAGATTCGTGGAAAATCAGCTAAAGAGATTTTAGGTTAAGGAGGGCGGTCAAAATGGCTAAAACATCAGTTGCAACTGTTGAAGTTAAGCTCGCAAAGAGCCTTATCGGCAGCAAAAAGGACCAGATTGCTACCGCTAACTCACTTGGTCTTCGTAAAATTGGCGATGTTTCAACACAGCCAGATAACGCTGCTACACAGGGTAAGATCGCAAAGATCGCACACCTTGTTACCGTTACTAAAGCTTAAGGAAGGAGAGGGCAATTATGAAGTTACATGAACTCACACCTGCTGCTGGTTCTAAGAAGGACGTAAAGCGCATCGGTAGAGGCCCTGCTTCTGGTCAAGGTAAGACAGCTGGTAAGGGTCACAAGGGTCAGCTCGCAAGAGCTGGTAGAGGTATGCGTCCAGGCTTTGAAGGTGGACAGATGCCTTTGCAGAGAAGACTTCCAAAGAGAGGCTTCAACAACATTTTTGCTAAGGAAATCGTTACAGTAAACGTTTCAGATCTTGAAAGATGCTTCAAGTCAGGTGCTAAGGTTGATGCTGCAGCACTTATCGAAGCTGGTCTTATCAAGGATGTAAAGGACGGTGTAAAAGTTCTTGGCAATGGTGAGCTCAAAAAGAAGCTCAACGTACAGGTTAACGCTTATTCAGAGGCTGCAAAAGCTAAAATAGAAGCAGCCGGCGGAAAGGCTGAGGTGATTTAAAATGTTGCAAACACTTGCCAACGCTTTAAAGGTACCTGACTTACGTAAAAAAATGCTTTATACAGCACTTATTATTCTTTTATTTAGATTAGGTGCTGCAATTCCAGTTCCATTCACTGCTGCTGCAGGTGGTATCATTCAAGATACTAACGGTTCAAACTTTATGAACTATCTCAGCATGATGACTGGTGATGCGTTCAATTATGGTACATTGTTTGCTATGTCAATCACACCATACATTAACTCATCAATTATTATTCAACTTTTAACTGTTGCTATTCCAGCTCTTGAGAACCTCGCTAAAGAGGGTGAAGAGGGTAAGAAAAAGATTAATTTCTTGACAAGAATCGGCGCTGTTCTCATCGCTATTCTCCAGTCAACAGCTTACTTCTTCTATCTTAGAAGTGGCGGATATATCACAACAGCTGCAGACGGCTCAGCTTTCACAGGCTTAAGCGCAGTTCTTCAAGCTCTTGTTATTATCCTTGTTCTTTCAGCTGGCGCATGCCTTCTTATGTGGATGGGTGAATCCATTAACCAGAAGGGTATAGGCAATGGTATTTCAATGATTCTTTTCGCTGGTATCGTTTCACGTATACCAACAACACTTACATACATCTTCGGATACTTCTCATACGGCGGTGCTTACTATTTCTTTGCTCCACTTGCACTCATTATTATGCTTGCACTTGTAGTATTTATAGTATGGATCGACAACTCAGAGAGAAGACTTCCAGTTGCTTATGCAAAACGTGTTGTAGGTCGTAAGATGTATGGCGGACAGAACACACATATGCCTATCAAGGTTAATATGTCTGGCGTTATGCCAATTATCTTCGCAAGCTCAATTCTTTCTCTTCCACCAACACTTAAGATGTTCTTTGGTAACAGAATCACAGCTGGTGGTGCATGGGATAAGTTCTTCAGCTTGTTCGATTCAACTAACTGGTTCTATGGTCTTATTTACTTTATTCTTATTATCTTGTTTGCTTATTTCTATGCTGCAATTCAGTACAACCCAATTGAAATGGCAAACAATCTTCGTAAGAACAGTGGTTCAATCCCAGGTATTAGACCAGGTAAACCAACATCAGATTATATTGCTAAGGTACTTTCAAGAATTACATTGCTCGGCGCTCTTCTTATAAGCGTTGTTGCAATTTGCCCAATCGTTTTCTCACAGATTACAGCACTTTGTTGTAAGACACCAATGAACATTTCTCTTGGTGGTACATCTGTAATCATCTTGGTTGGTGTAGCTCTTGAGACTGTTCGTCAGCTTGAATCTCAGATGATGATGCGTCATTATAAGGGATTCCTTGATTGATAGGGAGGCTCTGATATGAATATTATATTTTTAGGAGCTCCTGGTGCAGGAAAAGGCACTCAAGCAGAAATAATTGCTGATAAATACAACATTCCAACAATTTCAACTGGCAACATTATTCGTGAGGCTTTAAAGAATGGCACAGAAATGGGTCTTAAGGCTAAAGCGTTTATTGAAGCTGGCCAGCTTGTTCCAGATGAGGTTGTAATTGGAATTATTAAGGAACGCCTTGCAAAGGGTGACTGTGAAAACGGATTCATTCTTGACGGCTTTCCAAGAACAATCCCTCAGGCCGAGGCTCTTGACTCTATGGGTATCAATATCGACAAAGTCGTCGATATTGAAGTGCCAGACGAGGCCATTGCAGAGCGAATGACAGGACGTAGAGTTTGCCCAGATTGTGGCGCCTCATATCATCTTGTTAATAAGACGCCTGCAAAAGAGGGTGTTTGCGATAACTGTGGAGCAGAACTTGTACAGCGCAAGGATGACGCTCCAGAAACAGTAGCCGACAGACTCAAGGTTTATCATGATCAGACAGAACCTTTGAAGGGTTATTATGAAAAAACTGGTAAACTTCGAATTGTCGAAGGACTTGGTGATGTTGCTGATATAACAGCAAATGTTATCAAGGCATTAGAGGACTAATACATGATAGTGCTGAAGACATCTCGTGAACTTGAATACATGCGTGATGCATGTAAAATTTCAGCGGAAGCACTACTGGTTGCTGGGGAGGCAGTTAAGCCTGGTATCTCGACATGGGAAATCGACAAAATTGCCTATGATTTCATAAAGAAACAGGGAGCAGAACCCAACTTCCTTGGTCTTTATGGATTCCCAGGAACAGCATGTATTTCCATAAACGACGAGGTTATTCATGGAATACCAAGTAAAAAGCGTATCCTTAAGGATGGCGACATAGTCTCGATTGACCTTGGCGCAAAAGTTAATGGATACAACGGAGACAATGCTGCTACATTTGCAGTTGGCACAATAAGTGCTGACGCTCAGCGTTTGCTTGATACTACTCGTGAATCTCTCTACGAGGGTATCAAGGCGGCTGTCGCTGGTGGCAGAATTGGCGACATTGGCCACGCAGTGCAAACTTACTGCGAGGAACGCGGCTACGGAGTCGTTCGTGAATACGAAGGGCACGGAGTTGGCGCAAAGCTTCATGAAGACCCCGGCGTGCCAAATTTCGGTACAGCCGGCAGAGGCATAAGACTTCTTCCGGGTATGACAATTGCTATTGAGCCTATGATTAATCAGGGCACACATAAAGTTAAGCAATTGCCCGACGGGTGGACAGTCAAAACGGCGGATGGACTTTTATCCGCTCACTTCGAACACACAATTGCAATTACTGACAATGGTCCAGTAATTCTCACAAAAGTGTAAGGGAGGCACACTTATGTCAAAGCAGGATATGATCGAAATCGAAGGTACTGTTGTAGAGGCATTACCAAACGCTATGTTCCAGGTAGAACTCGAAAACGGTCACCAAATTTTAGCCCATATCTCTGGTAAGCTTCGTATGAACTACATACGTATTCTTCCAGGTGATAAGGTAACAGTAGAAATGTCGCCTTATGATCTCACAAGAGGTCGTATTACATGGCGATCAAAGTAATTTATTAAATTTAGGAGGTAACACAAATGAAAGTCAGACCTTCTGTAAAGAAAATGTGCGATAAGTGCAAGGTAATCAAGCGTAATGGTAAAGTTATGGTTATCTGTGAAAACCCAAAGCACAAACAACGCCAGGGCTAATTATTAGTCCTAAACCCACTATTATGGAGGTGCAGAAATGGCTCGTATTTCAGGTGTAGATTTACCAAGAGATAAGAGAATTGAAGTTGCCCTTACTTACATTTATGGTATTGGTCAGAAGACAGCAAAAGATATCATTGCTGCCACAGGTGTAAACCCTGACATTCGTGTTAAGGATTTAACTGAAGACGACGTAGCTAAGCTTCGTGAGTATATTGACCACAACCTTAAGGTAGAGGGTGACCTTAGAAGAGAGACAGCTCTTGAGATCAAGAGACTTGTTGAAATCGGTTGCTACCGTGGCATTCGTCATAGAAAGGGACTTCCAGTAAGAGGTCAGCGTTCAAAGACAAATGCTCGTACACGCAAGGGTCCAAAGAGAACCGTTGCAAACAAGAAGAAGTAATTAGGGAGGGGTACAATTGGCTACTAAAGGTACAAAGAAAACCACAGCCACACGTAGACGTCGTGACCGCAAGAATATTGACCGCGGTGCGGCACATATCCAATCCACTTTCAACAATACTATCGTAACTATCACAGATACACAGGGTAATGCTGTATCATGGGCATCATCAGGTGAGATGGGCTTCAGAGGTTCTAAGAAGTCAACTCCATTTGCTGCTCAGACAGCTGCTGAAGTAGCTGCAAAAGCTGCTGTTGATCACGGTATGAAGACTGTTGAAGTTTATGTTAAGGGCCCAGGCGCTGGTCGTGAAGCTGCTATTCGTGCACTTCAGACAGCTGGTCTTGAAGTAACATCTATCAAGGACGTTACTCCAATTCCACACAACGGTTGCCGCCCACCAAAGAGAAGACGCGTATAATTTTAGGAGGAAAACATTATGTCAAGATACACAGGTGCCGTTTGTAAGCAGTGCCGCCGTGAGGGCAAGAAGCTTTTCCTCAAGGGTGACAGATGCTACACAGGCAAGTGCGCACTCGAGCGCCGCTCATATGCACCAGGTCAGCATGGCCAGGGTCGTAAAAAGAATTCAGAATATGGTATCCAGCTTCGCACAAAGCAGCAGGCTCGTAGATACTATGGTGTTCAGGAAGGCCAGTTCCACAAGTATTTCCTTATGGCAGAGAAAATGGACGGCATGACTGGCGAAAACTTACTCAAGATTTGCGAAAGTCGTCTTGATAACGTTGTTTACTTACTTGGCTGGGCAAGCTCACGCCAGCAGGCAAGACAGCTTGTAACACACGGTCACTTCAAAGTAAACGGTAAGAAATGTGACATTCCATCATATCTTCTTAAGTCAGGTGACGTAGTATCAATCAGGGAGAAGAGTGCTGATACTGAGAGCTTCAAGGTAATTATTGAGGCTAACGGTTCAAGACCAGTACCAACATGGCTCGACAAGAAAGACAACGCAGGTAAGGTTATCAACCTTCCTGAGCGTGAGCAGATTGCTGCTCCTGTTGAAGAGCACTACATCGTTGAGTTCTACTCCAAATAATGCCGCATAATAAATTAGCGACATTAGAATTATCTTAAGGAGGGTTTTGAATGATTAGTATCGAAAAGCCAAATGTTGAATGTATCGACAATGGCGAAACTTATGGTAAGTTCACTTTAGAACCACTTGAGAGAGGTTTTGGTACAACAGTAGGCAACAGCCTTCGTCGTGTACTTCTTTCATCTCTCCCAGGTTATGCCATAACATCCGTAAAGATTGATGGCGTTCTTCATGAGTTCACAACAATCGAAGGCGTTAAAGAAGACGTTACTGAGATTGTCCTCAACTTGAAGAGCGTAATCCTCAAGATAAATGGCGATGGCCCAAAGATTTTATACATTGAGGCATCGGGCGAAGGCGAAGTACTTGCTGGTGATATCAAGGGAGATTCAGATGTTGAAATCTTAAATCCAGATCTTCATATTGCAAGTCTTGGCAAGAACGCTAAGCTTTCAATGGAACTTACAGCCGATGTAGGTCGTGGATATATTTCTGCTGAAAGAAATAAGGCAGAGATGAACCCACCAATCGGTGTTATTGCTATCGACTCTATTTACACACCTGTTTTAAAGGTTAACTATACTGTTGAGAATACTCGTGTAGGTCAGCGTATCGACTTTGATAAGCTCACTCTCGAAGTATGGACAAATGGTACAATTTCTGCTAAAGAGGCTGTATCACTTGGTGCTAAGATCCTCAACGATCACCTCAAGTTGTTTATTGATTTATCAGATAATCCTGACATGGGTGACGTTCTTGTTGAAAAGGACGATAACTCAAGAGAAAAGGTTCTCGAGATGACCATTGAAGAGCTTGATTTGTCTGTTCGTTCATTCAATTGCTTGAAGAGAGCAGGCATTAACACAGTAGAAGACCTTACAAACAAGTCCGAAGACGATATGATGAAGGTTCGTAACCTTGGTAAAAAATCTCTCGATGAGGTTGTTGCTAAGCTTGAATCTTTAGGTTTCGCTCTTCGTAAGGAAGAAGATTAACGGAAGGAGTGTTTTAAATGCCAGGAACAAGAAAACTTGGTAGAGCATCTGACCACCGCAAGGCTATGCTTCGTGGTATGGTTACATACTTGCTCGAAAATGGCAAACTTGAAACTACCGTTACCCGTGCTAAAGAAGTACGTTCAATGACAGAGAAGATGATTACTCTCTCTAAGGACGCTACACTCGCAAATAAGAGACAGGTTCTTGCTTACGTTACAAAAGAAGACGTAGCAAAGAAGCTCTTTGACGAGATTGGTCCAAAGTACAAGGACGTTAACGGCGGTTACTGCCGTATTATTAAGACAGGCCCACGTCGCGGCGATGCAGCTGAGATGTGCATCATCGAGCTTGTTTAATTAATACAGCAAAATATATAAAATTGAGCCTCTGTGGGAAACACAGAGGCTTATTTTTTTTGCAATATAACTCTTTTTGAGTTATATTGTTACTATTATAAAAAGTACGGAGATTAATTGCATGGAAAACAGAGACGTAGAGTATTTTGATAAACTTTGGGCTGATTCAAATCCAAAGGATGGCATGAAGCATACTAAAGAAACTTGGGATAGACTTGCTGGGGGATGGAAAAAAGATCCTCCGGAGGTCGCTGCTGCAAAGGATAAGCAGTGTAAAGAGATGGCGAAATATTTAGTGGAGCGCGGCATAATTACAGAGGACGCCAAAGTTATTGATATTGGATGTGGCTCCGGTAATTATGCTATGCAGTTTGCTAAAACTGCAAAGTGGGTGACCTGCTCTGATATTTCGCCTAAAATGCTTGAATACTGCAAGGAGGCAGCAGCCGAGGAAGGTCTTAAAAATCTCGATTATATTGATTGCGACTTCTTGGATTTTGATATTGATGCAGAGGGATGGGCTGATAAATATGATCTCGTTTTCACATCATTAACTCCAGCTATGGATGGCCTTAAATCAATTGAAAAAGTGAACAAGATATCTCGCGGATGGTGTTTTAATAATAGTTTTGTATATAGAAAAGATAATCTCCGCAATGCAGTCATGGAAAATGTATATGGCAAGCCTGTTACAAACAAATGGGGTAATAGTTCAACTTATTGCCTTTTTAATATTTTGTGGCAACTTGGATATAAGCCGGAAATTAGATATTATAAGGAAGAAATTGAGTACACTTTTGATCTTACTATGGATTTTTGCAAAGGAGTTACTATAAATGTAATTCGAGATCATGATCCTTCTGAGGAAGAAGTTAAGCGCACATATGATTATTTGAATGAGCATATGGCCGTAGATGGAAAAATCACTAAAAAAACTGAATCGCTATTTGCTTGGACTCT
>JAGHSI010000083.1 GCA_018065925.1 Candidatus Limimonas coprohippi | reverse complement strand
GTATACCATAACACTTTTAATTATAATACATAAAAAACAAAGCCGGTTGTAAACAACCGGCTCTTTGTTTCTTATTTGTACTTACGCTTACGAGCAGCCTCTGATTTTTTCTTTCTCTTTACAGATGGCTTTTCATAATGCTCTCTTTTACGAACTTCCTGGATAACACCATCGCGAGAAGTCTGTCTTTTAAAACGTCTAAGAGCGTTATCGAGTGACTCGCCCTCTTTTACTTTAACTTCGCTCATTTATGTCCCTCCCTCCGAAATGTAGGGTAAAAATCATTCAAAATCTACCAAGTAGACTGCTAAATTATATAACAAGTACTTTTTAAAGTCAAATATTATTTATGCCTGCTCGGTTTCTGTGTATACAGTAACACTTGGAAAAGCGAAAGATGCACCGTTTTTCTCAACGATTTCTTTAATCTTAAAGTTGATATCTTCACGAACCCTAAGTGAAGGATCAAGAGCAGTTGTATTTACTGAATAGATTATTCTTATATCTTGACTGCTATCAGAAAATCCTGAGAAAACAACAACAATACGATCATCAAGAATTTCTGGATGTTCACTGAGCATCTTTTTAATATCCTCGATACAATTTCTCAACTTAGCAGAATCAGTGTCATATGTTAAACCTATTGTCATATCCACAAATCTACTGTGCATCTTTGAGCAATTGGTTATTGCCTCATCAACAAGCTTTGAGTTTGGCATAACTATTACAGTTCCCGCAACAGTACGAACCCTTGTGCTTCTCATTGTAGTATCTTCAACTGTGCCCTCAACAGACGGTGTGATGATATAGTCGCCGACATCAAAAGGCTTATCGGCAACGATAGAGAAGCCTGCAAATAAATTCGATGCAGTACTTTGCGCAGCAAGTGAAAAAGTAAGACCTCCAAGACCAAGACCGGTGATAAGACCAGTGATGTTATAACCAAGTTCGCTGATAATTACAACTACAGAAAGAGCAATGATAATTATCTTAAGGAGATTTGCTACAAACTTTATAGCTACGGCGTTTGCGCGCTTGTTAGTCTCCTCCATTTTCATAACCATAGAGGTTATGAAAGGTGTGAAATTCGCAAGCGCCCAAGTAATAAGAACAATATTACAAATCCTGAAAAGCTTATTGATTCCCTCTACAACATTATCCGGAGGACCCATAATCAAGAAGCCAACATAAAAGCCAAAAATTACAAAGAAAGCCTTAAGAGGATCTTGAACCGAGGTTCTAATTCCCGCTCCAACAACTGGGTTGTTCTTAAATATTTTTGTAAAAATGTTTGCAATATTCTTTGAGAGCCACTTCTTAAAGAGAATAAAGATGGCAATCACAAGAAGTCCAAGCGCTATCTCAAAAAGATTATTTGTGACAACGTCAACTACTGTGTCCCAGGTCTTTTGAATCGCACCAAGAAAAGTGAGATTCTCTTCTACAGTATCAAGCGCCTCATTTGCTACTGTGTCGTTCATTATAAACTCCCTTATTTAACAACGATGTTTACAAGACGTCCAGGAACATAGAGTTCCTTAACAATAGTTTTACCAGAAATTTCAGCAGCAACTTTTTCGTCAGCTTTAGCAAGGGCTAAAACTTCATCCTGTGCTGCGTCTGCGGCGATGTTGAGCTTCGCGCGGATTTTACCGTTGACCTGAGCAACAATTTCAATTGTTGCGTCAACGCATTTTGCCTCGTCGAAGTCAATCCATGAGCCGCAGGCCAACATTCCACCAAAGCCCATTGTTTCCCACATCTCTTCAGTCATATGAGGAGCAAATGGATAAAGAAGTGTAATGAATGCCTTAAGTTCAGCAGTATTTATCTTACCGTTATTATAAATGTCATTGATAAGAGCCATGAGTGCAGCAATAGCTGTGTTGAACTTCATGTTTTCGATATCTTCAGATACCTTCTTAATAGTCTTATTGAATGGTACTTCAAGTTCTTTAGAAAACTCATCGCCAGGAACAAGAATATCCTGAAGTCCCCAAGTTCTATCCATAAAACGCTTACAGCCCTTAACAGATGATTCAGACCAAGGTGCCGCCTTCTCATAGTCACCCATAAAGAGTACATAAGTACGAAGTACATCTGCACCGTACTCATTTACAACGTCCATAGGGTCAATAACATTACCCTTTGACTTTGACATCTTGTCACCATCAGGACCAAGAATAAGACCTTGAGCTGTACGTTTAGCATAAGGTTCCTTTGTTGGAACTACACCGATATCATAGAGGAATCTATGCCAGAAACGTGAATAAATCATATGACGAGTAACATGCTCCATACCGCCGTTATACCAGTCAACCTGTCCCCAGTATTCAAGATTATCGCGAGAAGCAAGTGCTTCGTTATTATGTGGATCCATATAACGGAGATAATACCAAGAAGATCCTGCCCACTGAGGCATAGTATCTGTCTCTCTCTTTGCATCGGCACCGCACTTTGGACACTTACAGTTTACGTATGATTCAATTTTTGCAAGAGGACTCTCACCGTCCTGGCCAGGTTCAAACTGTTCTACTACAGGAAGTTTGAGTGGAAGTTCCTCATATGGTACTGCGACCATACCACAAGTTGGGCAATGTACGATAGGGATTGGCTCACCCCAATAACGCTGACGGTTGAATGCCCAGTCCTTCATCTTGTACTGAACACCCTTCTCGCCGTAGCCCTTTTCTTTAAGGAAGTCAGCCATCTTTTCGATAGAATCCTTCTTGTTTGTCATACCATTAAGGAAACCGGAGTTGATCATCTCACCTTCACCTGTATAAGCCTCTTTTGAGATGTCGCCACCCTTAATTACTTCAATAATATCTACGCCAAATTCTTTAGCAAAATCATAGTCACGCTGGTCATGAGCAGGAACTGCCATGATGGCACCTGTGCCATATCCCATCATTACATAATCTGCAACAAAGATTGGAATCTCTCGGCCATCAACTGGGTTGATACCTGAAAGACCTTCAACTTTAACACCAGTCTTATCTTTTACAAGCTGTGTACGCTCAAACTCTGTCTTCTTTGCACACTCTGCACGATAAGCTTTGATAGCATCAAAATTCTTGATTCTATCCGCATATTTATCAAGCATTGGATGCTCTGGTGCCATAACCATGAATGTTACACCAAAGAGTGTATCTGGACGAGTTGTATAAATTTTAAGTTGCTCATCATCAGAGCCCTTAACATCAAAATTTACAAAAGCACCTGTTGACTTACCAATCCAGTTAACCTGCTGAAGCTTAATGTTAGGAAGATAATCAACTGTCTCAAGACCTTCAAGAAGTTTGTCTGCATACTCAGTAATTCTGAGATACCAAACATCTTTAGATTTCTGAACGATATCTGAATGACAAATATCGCACTTGCCACCCTGTGAATCCTCATTTGAGAGAACAACCTTACAAGATGGGCAATAGTTTACGAGGGCCTTATCACGGAAGACAAGACCGTTCTCAAACATCTTAAGGAAAATCCACTGTGTCCACTTATAATAGTCTTCTTCTGTTGTATCAATGACACGAGTCCAGTCGAATGAGAAACCAACTGATTTGAGCTGCTGTGAGAAGTGCTCAATGTTCATGTCTGTAACTTTACGAGGATGGATACCAGTCTTAATAGCATAGTTCTCTGTTGGAAGACCATATGCATCAAAACCAATTGGAAAAAGAACGTTATATCCCTGCATACGACGCTTACGAGATACAACTTCAAGACCTGAATAAGCCTTGATATGTCCTACGTGCATGCCTGCACCTGAAGGATATGGGAATTCAACAAGTCCATAGAATTTTGGCTTACTTGAGCCATCTTCCGCATGGAATACGCCGCTATCCTCCCATTTCTGTTGCCACTTTGCTTCTGTGGCCTTAAAATCATAGTTTTTCATTTATCAAAACTCCTTAAATGGAAATTTCTTCCGCATCTGCCCAAAGCTTCTCGAGATTATAAAAATCGCGTGCTTCTGGTGTGAAAACATGAACGATTACGTCATCAAAATCAATAAGTTTCCAGTCTGTTGCTTTACCTTCAAGTTTTCCTTTTTCGCCTGCTTCTTCAAGCTTATAGTCAACTTCATCAATTAAAGCTCTAACCTGTGTTGTAGATGTACCAGTTGCAATAACAAAATACTCTGTTAGAACTGTGAGATCTGCAATTTTTAGAACCTTAATATCTGTACCCTTCTTATCATCGAGGGCTCCAACAATTATAGTGATTTTTTCTTCTGTTGTCATAGTATTCCTCTTCTATCAATAATTGAAGTATTTGCAAACTTCATTATATGCATCAATTGTATCCTGATTAATTACGCGATCCTGTCTTAGCAACTCTTCAAGGGTAAATCGAGTGCCAATAAGAATAGCTTTATTAATATCATCAAAAGCAGCTTCGCGGACTTCTTCAACGCCTGGATAATCACGCTCATCTGAAATAAAATCAGCAATATAGATTATCTTCTCAAGCATTGTCATTCCTGCTTTTGCGGTTGTGTGATATTTGATCGCAGATACCATCTCTGAATCTGTGATATTCAGTTCATCACGCACATAAGCTGCACCAGCAGGCGCGTGCCAAAGTTTTGGGGTCTTAACAACCACTTCTGGGATGTCAGAAAAGCGGAGCATATATTCTTTTTGCTCCTCTTCAGGAGAATTCTTCTCGATGTCATGGAGCAAACCGCAAATATATGCTCTCTCAACATCCTCACCATAATGCTCAGCAAGAGCCTCCGCGGCTTTTGCCACATTTAATGAGTGAACGAATCTCTTCTCCTGTAATTTTTCACGTAACACATCTATAAACTCTTCTTTACGCTCAATCATTGTAAAGCCCCCTTGAATTTATATATGAAAGCGTATTATCGGTGACCAAATTATCTATTTTTTCACCATTTTTTATCTTATTTCTAATCTCTGTGGAACTGAGTTCCATAGGATCTATTTCTAAAAATTGAATCTTCCCACCTTCGTATTGCCCTTTATATCTCTCAAGAGCATATGCTCTTAAGACATCGTAAGGAAGTCCGTCTGTTCTAACAGCTGCGACGAGCGTACAGTACTTTAATATGGACTTTGGTTTATACCAAGTGTGAAGAGAGAGGAGCATATCGTCTCCGCAAAGGAAGTAAAACTTTGCATCCTTATAAATGCCTTTTAATTCCTTAAGGGTATCATGAGTGTAACTCTTTCCCTTACGATCAATCTCCACTGTGCTAACCTCAAAAACAGAATCAGAAAAAGTTGTTTCACACATCTTTATTCTATCCTCTGTAGATGCAAGATCTGGTGTCGCTTTATGCGGAGGTACATATGTTGGAATGATAAGTAATCGGTCAAGCCCATATGCTTCCACAAACTTATTGGCAATATTAAGATGTCCAAGATGTGGAGGATTATAGGTTCCACCAAAAATACCTATCTTTTCCATTTCTTCTCCTTGTCGAGTCTTCCTCCGTAATTGTTACCGGCAGCAGCATTCTTAGCGCGCTTTATGTTTGCAGCTTTTTTCATAGCCTTTTCATGAAGTGGCTCACTGTATCTATAAAGAATAATTACGCCGCCGATAACGCCAATAACATCAGCGCCAGTTGCCTTTTCAAGTTTATCGGCAACCTCACGAGGAGTCTCTGGGCAAGATTCCAAAAGAACTCTAATTTTAACAAGTTCCT
The DNA here is from genome assembly GCA_018065925.1 of Candidatus Limimonas coprohippi. Taxonomy (GTDB): domain Bacteria; phylum Bacillota; class Clostridia; order Oscillospirales; family Acutalibacteraceae; genus UBA1227. The sequence goes on along the minus strand of JAGHSI010000083.1, from coordinate 21,669 downwards.
TTGCATCAAGCACTTCTTCTGTCTGAGCGATAACTGGCTCTGTTACACCATATTTACCAATCTGAAAAGCTGGTGTAAGACTGTGAGCAGCTGCTCTGTACTTTGCTCTTTCTTTACTAGTCATAATAACCTCTTTAAATTTCGTCTTTCAATAATTCTGCCATCTTATGAAGTGCTTTACTTCTATGGCTCACTGTATCCTTAACTTCCGGAGGTATTTCGCCAAAAGTTTTAGTTCCAGGTTTTGCGCCTTTTTCAGCGCCACTTTCAACATTTATGAGAACTAAAGGATCATATCCAAAGCCAAAATTGCCGGCCGTTTCAAACCCAACATGTCCAAAGCAATATTCCTCACAGGACAATTCGTGACCATTTGGGAATACACATGCTATAGCACAAGTATAATGACAAGTTCTCTTTTCTAACGGAGTGTCTCCGAGTTCACGAAGTAACTTTGCATTGTTTGCAGCGTTCCTATCTATACGGGCATCAGCTTCATCAGCACTGTATCTTGCCGAATAAATACCTGGTGCCCCATTTAAAGCATCAACGCAAATTCCAGAATCATCTGCAATAGTAGGATATCCCGAAACCTCTGCTCCACTTCTCGCTTTAATAAAGGCATTCTCTACGAAAGTGTCGCCATTTTCTTCAACATCTGGAAGTTCAATTCCAAGTTCTTTAGCAGTTTTAAATTCGATGCCGAGCGGGCCTAATATTCTCTGAAATTCTTTAACCTTATCTCTGTTTGATGTTGCAACTAAAAAGATCATCCAATATACTCCCCTGAATCACCAAAGAGACCCTTCCAGAAAGACTTCTTCTCTTTCTTTTCCTCTTTCTTAGGAGCTTCTTCAATTACCTCTGGCTCCTCTTCAACAGTTTCTTCAGGAACTTCTTCTGGCTCTACCTCTTCCTGCTTTTCTTCTGTTACTTCCTCGAGAACTTCAGCAATCTCTTCAATCTCTTCGAGGATTTCTTCTGTAGCCTCTTCAGTTATAGGCTCAGCAATTATTTCTTCGTTCGCTTTTGCTTCAGCCTCCTCGGCTGCCTTTGCAGCAGCTTCTGCTGCGAGTCGCTCCTTCTCTTCGGCTTCGGCCTTCTGACGCTCAACTTCGCGAGCTGCGGCCTCAGCCTTATCACGAGCAAGTCGCTCCTCATTAACTGTGATAATTGGTTCATAGTTTGATGCTTCCTCAGGAGGTTCAACATCAAAGAGTGACTCTGCAAATGTCTCAGCAGAGAACGGCTGAAGGTCATCAAGGCCTTCACCTACACCGATAAATTTAACTGGAAGTTTAAGGTCGTTGTTAATTGAGAGAACGACACCGCCTCTTGCGGTACCATCAAGTTTTGTAAGAACAATACCTGAAACTTCTGTTACACTCATAAACTCTTTTGCCTGACTAATAGCATTCTGGCCAGTAGTAGCATCGAGTACTAAGAATATTTCTCGGTCAGAGTATGGAAGTTCACGGTCAATAACGCGATAAATCTTATTTAGTTCTTCCATCAAGTGTTTCTTGTTATGAAGTCTTCCGGCGGTGTCGATGATAATTACATCGGCATTTCTACTGATACCGGCATTGATAGTATCAAATACTACCGCAGCAGGATCTGCACCTTCCTTGTGCTTTACAATCTCAACGCCAGCACGCTCAGCCCAAATCTCAAGCTGATCGATTGCCGCAGCACGGAAAGTATCAGCGGCACCAAGAATAACCTTCTTACCTTGTGACTCAAAGTAATGAGACATCTTACCAATTGTAGTCGTCTTACCAACACCATTTACACCTACAACGAGAATAATTGCTGGTGTTGTAACGAAGTCAATTTTTTGATCTTCGCCAAGCATGTCAGCTACAACTTCCTTGATAACAGTACGAACCTCTGTTGGATGCTTAATGCCATTTTTACCAACACGGCTCTTTACTTCATCGACAATATATGCCGCTGTTGATACACCTACATCGCCCATGATTAAAACTTCTGTGAGTTCATCATAGAGGTCGTCTCCAATTTCATCGAAAGCATCAAGGACATTGTCGATATTACCAGAGAATTGATCTCTGGTTTTTTTCATGCCCTTGCTGATTTTTCTATTAAAAATTCCCATTAGGTTCTCCTTTAATTAAGGCCAAGTTTTTTAGCCATCTCAGCCGTTTTAAGTTCAAGAAGTTTTGATACGCCTTCCTCTTGCATTGTTACACCATAGAGGATGTCAGATTCTTCCATTGTGCCACGACGGTGGGTAATGAGAATAAACTGAGTGTTGTGAGTCATACGACGTACATACTGTGCGTAACGTGAAACATTGACATCGTCGAGTGCGGCCTCAACCTCATCGAAAATACAGAAAGGAGCAGGTGTAACTTTAAGAATTGCAAAGAGAAGTGCAATAGCAGAAAGTCCCTTCTCACCACCCGAAAGCAAGTCAATGTTTTGTACGTTCTTTCCTGGTGGCTGAACCTTAATCTCAACCGGCGACTCGAGAACATCGAGTTCATCCTCAAGGATAAGTTCAGCCTTACCACCACCAAAGAGTTCAACAAAAGTTTCACCGAATGCCTTGTTGATCTTTGCGAACTGCTCTCTGAATTGGAGAGCCATATTTGATGTAAGTTCATCAATGAGTTTAATAAGTTCTGCCTTTGAAACTTCAATATCAGAAACCTGTGTGCTCATAAATTCATAACGCTCAGAAACTTCTTTGTATTCTTCAATAGCACCAACATTTACAGATCCCAAAGCTTTAATTTTATTCTTTATCTCTGTAAGAGTAATCTTTGTCTGTTTTGGGTCCTCTGCAGGTTCTGAAATTTCAGCAGCTTCTCTTCGTGTAAGCTGATATTCCTCATAGAGCTTGTTCTCTGTCTCCTCATACTCGCGAAGCATATTTGCTTTCTGCTCAGAAAGACGAGCAAGATCTGATGAGAGTCTCTCACGCTCAGATGTCTTATCACGTTCAAGCTGACGGAGACTTGAAGAATCTGCCTCAGCCTTCTGTCTCTCGTTAGTGAGATCTTCAATTTTCTGCTCAGAGGAGATATTAGAATTTCGTATCTCCTGAACCTTTAGTTTTAATTCTTCAATCTCTTTTGTTGCTGATTCGTTTAAGTCCTCAAAGACTTTAATCTCTGCTTTAAATCCATCTTCACGACTTGTTGAAGATTCGCTTGATTCTTTAAGGCCAGCAATTATATCACGAGTAGCCTGAGCATCCTTTGAGAGAGCCATCTCTTCGATTTCTAAGGCTTTTGATTTCTCAGCCATCTCTTCTCTCTTTATACGAAGATCCTCTTTGCTACCTGTAAGTTTTGCGATTTCTTCTTCGATTTCCTTTGCCCTGTCTATGAGATCGGCCTCATCTTTTTCAGCCGCCTTGATTACCTTGTCGAACTCGTTGATTCTGAGCTTTGAATTCTCTTGCTCCTCATTGAGGTCACCTAAGGCATCAATCATAGTCTGAAGCTGACTATCAACAAGACGAAGGGCAGACTCTGCACGAACCTTTTCTTCGTTTGCTGTAATAAGATCAGATTCAGATGCCTCAAGTTCGGCTTTAGCTTTTGAGAGTTCTTCTGAAGTCTGCTTAAAGTTTGCCTCAAGTTCGGCAAGTTTCTGTTTTTCAGCCTCAAGAGTCTTCTGTAATGCTTCGATATTTCCAGAGCGGGCAAGCATACCAGCCTGTTTAACTTTTGAACCACCTGTGATTGAACCGCCAGCATTAATAACCTGACCATCCAAAGTTACAATTTTAAATCGATGGTTGTATTTTTTACCCATAGTTACAGCGGCATCGAGGTCCTCAACTACTACTGTTCTACAGAGCTGATTTTTTACAATTTCTTCGTACTGCTTGTCAGACTTAACAAGATTACTTGCAATGTCGATAAAGCCAAAGCAATCATCGAGACCCTTCTCATCAAGTGGCTTATGTTTGATAGCAGAGATAGGAAGGAATGTTGCTCGACCACCGTTTGTATCTTTTAAGAATTTAACGGCTTTCTTTGCGTCTGCATCATTATCAACAACGATATTTTGAAGATTATTACCAAGTGCTGTTTCAATGGCAACCGTATATTTGTCAGCTACATTGATTATTTTTGAAAGTGGACCATGAATGCCACGAAGAGTTCCGCGCTTTGATTCTTGAACCAAAGTCTTAACACTACCCTGGTAACCATCCATATTCTTTTCGAGTTCTGTAAGCATCAAAATCTTTTCAGCTTTTGATTCAACCTCGATACGTTTTGACTCCACTTCTGCCTTTTGAGCATTAAACTTCTCTTCACGCTTTTCAGCACGAAGCTTATATCCATTAATTGAGTTTGAAACACTTGTTATTGTTTCAAGACAGGAATCAAGTTCAGCCTGTGCCTTATCTTTTTCCTTCTTGAAATCATCAATTACTTTTTGACGCTCCGCACGACTTTCATCTACGTTTTCATTACGAGCTATAATCTCTTCTCTACCTGAGAGAGCTTCAGCTTTACGCACACGAGCATCTGCAAGTTCTTCTGAAACCTCTGTGAGTTTCTGTGAAAGTTCAATTGTTTTATCTGAATTTTCAGAGTCGGCACTTGTTAAACTCTCTGCATTAAGAGTCAATGTTGCCATCTCTTCCTGTTTGTTCTTGATTTGATTTTCAAGTTCTAAAACTTTTGCCTCGGCATCTTTTATCTTTGCCTCGGTCTCATTTCGCTCGTCAGTAGCTTCGAGCATCTCTTTGTTTATACGCTCGATTGACTGGTTGTTATGCTCAATTGTGTTTTCATTTACGGCAATCTTTGCATTTATCTCACCTATCTGTTCCTCTGACGAAGACATAGACTCACGGATTTTTTCAATCTCTACTATGATTTCTTGTGAACGCTGATAAATATCATCAGTCTTTTTCTCAATTGATTCGAGTTCTTCTACTGCTGCTTTGTACTGTGAATCAGAGAGTTCAATTTTATGTTCCTGATCACGGAGTCTCTCTTTCAAAGTGTCAATAGTATAGAGCCAGAGACTAATTTCAAGAGTCTTCTTTTCATCGGCAAGAACGAGGAATTTTTCTGCCTTTTCACTTTGGACTTTAAGAGGCCCTACACGACCTTCAAGTTCTGAAAGAATATCGCGAAGACGAACGAGATTATCTTCAGTCTGAGAAAGACGACGCATAGCATCTGATCTTCTATAACGGAAATGTGAAATACCTGCAGCTTCTTCAAGCATGTCACGACGCTCTTTTGATTTTGCCGATACCATATCAGCAACCTTGCCCTGTGAAACGATTGAATAACCATCACGACCAAGACCTGTGTCCATGAAAAGCTCGTTTACATCCTTAAGACGAACAGTCTCGTTGTTAATTCTATATTCACTTTCACCAGAACGGAAATAGCGTCTTGTTATTGCTACTTCGTCATTATCGTTATTAAGGCTTCTGTCTTTATTATCAAGACGCAAAGTAACCTCGGCATAACCGAGGGCCTTTCTAATATTTGTTCCGCCAAAGATAACATCTTCCATCTTTGATCCACGAAGGTTCTTTGTTGACTGCTCACCAAGTACCCAGCGAACGGCGTCAGAGATGTTACTCTTTCCGGAGCCGTTTGGTCCAACTACAGCAGTCATACCCTTATCAAAACTTAAAACAGTCTTGTCAGGGAAAGACTTAAAACCTTGCATTTCGAGTGCTTTTAAAATCATGCTTTGTCTTCCTCTATCTCTAATTCGTACTTTTTTAAACTCTCATCAGAAATTACATTACAGATGTAATTATTATCTTTTAATTTTACTATATTTTGTCGCTTCTGACCACGCATTTTTGAAATTTCTTTCGGATTTACGCGAATTTTATATGTATGGCTAAGCCCACCTTCAAATCGACTTAATTCTTTTAGTGCTTTTTCATAGTAGATACGTCCCTCGACCAATTCGCGGAAGGCAGGATGATATGCTCCAGCAATATATCCTTCCTCTACATTTCCTCCGGAATGAAGGCCGAGACGGATAACCTTTATTTGAGCTTCTTCAAACATTTTGAGAAGCTCCGCACAGAGCGTCACGGCCTCATCTAAAGTTTGTGGCCTATAAACTCCCTGGTTGTAAAGATTGTGAAGCTCTGTTCCAAAGAGCACAACAGTTGGATAAATCCTAACTGTTTCTGGCTCGAGTTTTATAATTTCCTCAGCAGTCTTTATTGCACCCTCATCTGTATCACCATAAAGACCAGTCATCATCTGAAGGCCAAGTTCAAAACCGAACGATTTTATAAGCCTAGATGCTTCTTTTATATCCTCCGAGGTATGGCCTCTTCTGTTGAGTTTTAAAACCTCATCATCCATGGACTGTGCGCCAAGTTCAATAGCCTCAACTCCATACTCTTTAAGAAGTATAAGAACCTCTTTATCAATAGCATCCGGGCGCGTAGATATGCGGATTCCTGAAATTTCTCCCGCGTCAACATGCTCCTTTGCAGCGGCAAGGAGCTCTGTCATATATGACCTTTCAATAGCCGTAAAACTGCCACCAAAAAAAGCAAGTTGGCCGTCACGGCAGCCGGAGTTCAACGCAGTCCTTACTGCGTCATGTACATCGGCTGCCGTGGCGGTCTCTTGTTTTCCTGATATTATGTGTTGATTACAAAAGCTGCACATATTTGGGCATCCAATATGGGCCACAAAAAGTGCAATATTTTTGTGACTCATAATCCCATTAACTCCAATGCTTCACGTGCTGCTTCTTGTTCAGCATGTTTCTTTGTTCTACCCTCACCTTTTCCGATAACATTTGAGTTGAGATGAACTTCAACCTCAAATTTCTTATCATGGTCAGGACCAGATTCTCCCACAAGTACATATGTGAGTGTCTCTTCTGGATTCTTCTGAATTACCTCCTGAAGAACTGTTTTATAGTCCTTAAAAGCAATTTTTTGCTTCTCAATAGCTGGAATGATAAAACGAAGAACAAACTCCCTTGCAGGATCAAGTCCACCGTCAAGATAAATCGAAGCAATTACAGCTTCAAACGCGTCGGCAAGAATTGATTTGCGTTCCCTTCCTCCGGTTTTTTCCTCACCTTTTCCAAGGAAAAGATACGCACCAAGGCCTATCTCTTTTGCATAATCATAGCAGGCATCTTCACAGACAGTTGCCGCACGAAGCTTAGTCAACTGTCCCTCGGGAAGATCCCTCATATTGTTGAAAAAATAATCAGCGGTTACAAAACCTAAAACAGAGTCACCAAGGAACTCGAGGCGCTCATTATACTTATGTCCATTACCCTTCTCATTGGCATAAGACGAATGTGTAAGAGCTGTCTCAAGATACTTAATGTTGCTATATTCATATCCTAAAACTTTTTCAAAATCATGAAGTTCCATTATTTACTTACCGCCTTTGCAATCTCATCAATTGCTCCGCTATTTGCATAGGCAATCGCCTGACGAATAGCATTCTTGAAAGCTCTGGCATCTGATGAGCCATGTCCCTTGATTACTGGCTTTGAAATACCCATAAGAGGTGCTCCACCATAAGCTTTATAATCCATCTTTTTCTTAAAACCACCCATCTCTTTCTTGATACAGAGATAGCCAATCTTTGTTAATACATTTGTCTTAAAGATGCTCTTGATATTACCAAGAAGTACACCTGCAACACCCTCATACATCTTAAGAATTACATTGCCAGTAAAGCCTTCACAGATAACGACATCTGCTCCACCAGCCGGAATATCACGAACCTCAATATTTCCAACAAAGTTGTAATTCTGTTGGCCCATGAGTTTATACGCTTCTTGAAGTGTCTCTGTTCCCTTTGTCTCTTCTACACCAATGTTAGCGAGACCAACGCGTGGATTTTCAACACCCTCAACCTTCTCCATATAAGTCTTTGCCATAATAGCAAACTGATTTAAAACTTCTGGTGTACAAACAAGATTCGCACCACAGTCCATCATCATAAACTTGCCTTCATCATTTGGCATTAGAGATGCCATAGCGGCCTTCTTTACACCAGGAATTCTCTTAACGTAAAGATTTGATCCAACAACAAAAGCACCTGTTGAACCTGCCGTTACAAAAGCATCGCCTTTTCCTTCCGCAAGAAGCTGAAGACCGAGACCAAGAGATGAATTCTTATGCTCATTTCTCATAGAAAGAGGATTGTCGCACATGCTGATAACATCCTCAGTATGTACAATTTCCATTTTGCTAATATCAAGATTATTTTCAGTGGCACAGGCCTTAATCTTATTTTCATCACCAGTCAAGATGATTTCACAGCCGTATTCGTTCTGTGCATCAATTGAGCCTTTTAATATTTCAAGAGGGGCATTATCGCCACCAAAAGCATCAACAATAATTTTCATAATTTATTCCTCCCTTTCAAAATACTGAAGTGATCTTGCAGAGAGTGCTGCATATCGTTCCTTCTTATCACGAATCTTTGGCTCAATTGCTGGAAGCACACCGAAGTTCGCACCCATAGGTTGGAAGTTTTCAACACTTTCATCAGAAATATATGAGGCAAGCGCGCCCATAATAGTCGTCTTTGGAAGAACTAAAGGTTCTTCACCTTTTATAAATCTTGCTGCATTTAGTCCAGCCATAAGACCGCTCTGTGCAGACTCCATATATCCCTCTACACCAGTTATCTGTCCTGCAAAGAATAAACCAGGTACAGTTCTAAACTGGTAATCAGCAGAGAGGAGTTTTGGTGAGTTAATAAATGTGTTTCTATGCATTACGCCGTAACGTAAAAATTCTGCATCATGAAGAGCGGGAATCATAGAAAAAACTCTCTTCTGCTCACCAAACTTCAAGTTTGTCTGGAAACCAACGAGATTGAACATATCTCCATCTTTTGTCTCGCGACGAAGCTGGAGACAAGCCCAAGGCCTATGACCTGTTTTTGGATCACGTAGTCCTACTGGCTTCATTGGTCCAAAACGCATAGTGCCGATTCCTCTGTTTGCCATAACTTCAATCGGCATACAGCCTTCATAGCCGGTCTTACGCTTGTCGAAATCATGCTGAGGAGCACCCTCGGCATTTACGAGTGCCTCATAAAATGCTTCATACTCTTCCTTATTCATCGGACAGTTGATATAGTCATCATCTCCGTGGTCATAACGACTTGCAGCAAATGCATATTCCATATCAATACTGTCGCCGGCAACTATTGGAGCTGCCGCATCAAAGAAATGAAGCGAGTCTCCGCAGAGCTCCTCTATTTTCTTTGAGAGAGCGTCAGATACGAGCGGGCCGGCGGCAATAACAACCGCATCCGCGTCTTTGCCGACTTTTGGTATCTCAGTGACTTCTTCTCTATGAATAAATATATTTTCAAAAGACTCAACCTTTTCTGTGACCATCCTAGCAAAGTCTTCACGGTTAACTGAAAGCGAACCGCCAGCTGGCACGCTGCATTCCTTTGCAATAGGCACACAAATTGAGCCCATTCTTGTCATTTCCTCTTTCATAAGACCTGCTGCAGAATCAACTCTTAAAGCCTTAAAAGAATTTGAACAGACAAGTTCAGCGAAATTTTCATTTTTATGTGCAGGCGAGAAGCGATGTGGTTTCATCTCATAGAGATGAACTTCAACACCCGCTCTCGCGAGTTGTACTGAAGCTTCTACTCCAGCAAAACCTGCGCCTATAACAATAGCCTTAGCCATTCTTTGAGTTCCTCTTTCTTGGTGCGGCTACTTCATATCCGCAACCCTCTTTAAGACATACATAATTTGCTCTATGTTTGAAGAGACTGCTTCCACATTCTGGGCAAGTCTCACCAGCTACTGGAACATCCCATGTACTGAAATCACAATTTGGATAATTGCTACAACCATAAAATACATAGCCACGCTTTGATTTTCTCTGAATAACGTCGCCACCGCACTTTGGACATTTAGCTCCAGTATCCTGGATAAGAGGTTTTGTATTCTTACATTCTGGATATCCAGGACAAGCAAGGAACTTACCAAAACGTCCAGACTTAACAACCATCATGCGACCGCACTTATCACAAGGAATATCTGTCTTATCCTCTTCAAGCTGAATCTTTACGCCTTCCATCTCAACCTTAGCCTTTTTCAAAGTCTCTTCAAGATCGTCATAGAATTCGCTTACAAGGCCAACATATTCTGTCTTACCTTCAGCAACTTCATCGAGGCTTGTCTCCATCTGAGCAGTAAACTTTGTATTTACAAACTTAGGGAATTTAGACTTAAGAAGTCCTGTTGTTGCCTCACCAAGTTCTGTTGGGCAGAGAAGCTTACCATCACGTACAACATATTCACGAGAAAGAATTGTTGTGATGATTGAAGCGTATGTTGAAGGTCTACCAACACCGTTTTCTTCAAGGGCCTTAACAAGGGCCGCCTCTGTGAAGCGAGATGGTGCCTGTGTATAATGCTGATTTCCAACAAGTTCTTTAAGCTTAAGTTCATCACCCTCAGCAAGATCTGGAAGCATTGTTCCCTCATCATCATCTGGGTCCGTATCATAAAGAACTGTATAACCATCAAACTTAACGCTGTATCCGTTTGCTGCAAAGACACAATCATTAGCTTTGATTTCCACCTTAACAGTGTTCTGAATACAAGTTGCCATAAGGCTTGCAATAAAGCGCTGCCAAATAAGTTTATAAAGCTTATACTGATCAGATGTCAAAGAATTCTTTGCCTCTTCTGGAGTAAGAGTTACATCTGTTGGACGAATAGCTTCATGCGCATCTTGAGCGCCATTTCTTGACTTAAAGTAACGTGGCTTCTCTGGAAGATACTTCTCTCCATAAGTTGCCTTGATATAACTATCAGTCATAGCACGAGCCTCTTCTGAAATACGAAGAGAATCCGTTCTCATGTAAGTGATAAGACCTACCTGGCCACGACCAGCAACATTAATACCTTCATAAAGTTCCTGAGCAACCTTCATTGTTCTCTTTGCCTGGAAACCAAGTCTACGAGAAGCATCCTGTTGAAGTGTTGAAGTGATAAATGGAGGTGCCGGTTGTTTCTTTCTTGTACCTTTCTTTACGCTATCAACTAAATATGTAGCGCCAGAAAGTCTTTCTAAATATTTGTCGGATTGTTCTTTGTTTTCAATTTTTACTTTGCCAGTTTCGTCACCAATAAAACTAGCAGAAAAAGCTTTTCTAGCACCATGAGGAATGAACTTCGCATCAAGTGTCCAATACTCCTCTGGTACGAATGCACGTATTTCTTCTTCACGATCTACAATAAGACGTACAGCAACTGACTGTACACGTCCCGCAGAAAGGCCACGACGAATCTTCTGCGAAACAAATGGGCTAAGTCTATAACCTACAAGTCTATCAAGGATTCTTCGAGCCTGCTGAGCATTTACAAGATCCATATCAATCTTATGTGGATCTTTAATACCAGCCATAATACCTGTCTTTGTAATTTCATTGAATGTTACACGATTAGCCTTATTCATATCGAGGCCAAGAAGTGTAGCAAGATGCCATGAAATAGCTTCTCCTTCGCGGTCCGGGTCGGTTGCGAGATATACTTCGTCTGCTTTAGCAACTTCTTTTTGGAGGTCGCGAACCAAGTTCTCCTTTCCCTTGATAATAGCATACTTTGGCTCAAAGTTATTCTTTACATCAACATTGAGCTTTGCAGCTGGGAGATCACGAACATGTCCCATAGAAGCAACTACAGTGTAGTCTTTTCCAAGGTACTCTTTGATTGTTTTTGTCTTTGTTGGTGACTCAACGATAATAAGTTTAGACATACAAAAAACCATCCTATTTTACTGAGTATTTTGTGTTTGGTAGCAATTCAATATATCCGCTTATCTCGAGTTCGGTTAGAGCACCGAGCAGAGAACTCATCGGCATTATTACTGAATCTGCTAATTCTTTTATGCTTATTGGATCTCGCTCAAATACGGCATAAACCCTTTTTGCCTCATCTGAGAGATTTCCATTAAGTTCGCGTTTTTTAGGTTTGAAACGTTCTCTTCTTTCCTTCTCCATATCCTCATGGGTTTTTACAATATTCTCAACCTGATTATCAAAATCATCTTTGCTGAGATTTAATTCTAAAAGATTAAAAAGAAGATCAACTGATTCATCAATCTTTATTTGATCTCCATAGACATTTAGGTAAGAACCGATAATATCTAGGGAGTTTGTTACGGGAATCGCCCCGTCTTCTATAAGCGAATCACAACCGTTTGATGTTGCTCCAAGTTCTCTACTTGGAAAAGCAAAAACATCTCTATCCTGCAAAGTCGCATGTTTTGATGTGATTAAAGAGCCACTCTTCACCTTTCCCTCTACAACCACAGTGCCAACAGAAATTCCAGAAATTATTCTATTTCTAATTGGGAAATTCCACGGACTTGATTTAGTGGAAGGTGGATATTCTGATATTGTCGCTCCATTTATTGATATGACATCGCGGAGAGGTTCATTTTCTTTAAGATATTTGAAAGAATGCCCACAGCCGAGGACTGCAATAGTCTCTTCACCAACTGAGATTGCACCTGTATGTGCCGCGGTATCTATACCAAGGGCGCCGCCACTTACGACGACAAATCCGCATTTAGTTAAAGCTTTTGAAAGTTCCTGTGCGGCAGCGACACTCCGTGGAGCGGGCTTTCTCGTACCGACAATAGCGATAGGAACCTTTCGCTTTAAGACGTCAAGGCTTCCCTTGACATAAAGAATAATTGGATAATCGTGAATTAAAAGAAGATTTTCAGGATAGTCGTCGTCAAGCGGTGTCAAAATATCAACACCTGCCGCGGCACATTCCCCCATAATCTTATAAGAATCCTCTATATCCGTTGCACGAAGACGTTCAATCTGTTCTGGCGTAAAAACACCTGAAATTCTACGTTCAACGTCTGTCGCTTTAAAAATTTCTTCCGCAGAAGAAAAGGTCTCAAAAATTCGAGCGGTATTTGAAGCACCCGCTCCAATTGCCTGTTGCAACCATAGATAATAATTAACTTTTCTCATTGATAGGCTTCACCATTTCCCACATAATAATGGAAGCTGCTGCTCCCGCATTAAGTGACTCCGCTCTGCCTGTCATTTTAATCGTAATACTATTTCCACAACATGAGAAAGTACTCTGGGTTACTCCGTTAGCCTCATTTCCTATAACCACAATCACGCCACCACTAAAATCTACTTTAGTAACATCTGTGGCATCTTCGCGTGGTGTAGAGGCATATGTTTTGATACCCTTCTTTTGAGCACTAACAATTGTCATCATCACATCTTCAGTCTCGATTACTGGTATCCTGAGCAATGCGCCCATCGATGCCCTTAATGCTTTTGGACTTAAGACATCACATCCGCCGGAGACAATAAGTCCTGAAATACCAAGTGCCTCAGCAGTTCTACTTACTGCACCAATATTTGCAGGGTCTTGGATATTTTCAAGCAAAATATATTTGCCCGATGGGAGAAGATTACTATCACTAGTTTTCCTCTCTACAACACAGAAAACGCCCTGGGCAGTCTTAGTGTCAGACATCTTTTCAGCAACGTTCTCTGATATCTCATAAACTTCTTTTGAAACTTTAATAAGTTCTTCTATTTCTGCTTTATTATTATCAAATAATACCTTAGTATAATAGAGCTCTAAAACTTCGCATCCACTGCGCAAAACATCAAGGCAAAGTCTAAGTCCTTCAAGGACAAAACGACCCTGTTCCCTTCTACTCTTTGCAGAAGAGACAAGTTCTTTGTATGCCTTAACTTTTGGATTCTGAACGCTTGTTATGTTCTCCATAAAATACCTCAATAAAGCAAAAGACACGCCCGCGTACGCATGTGCGTACGGGCGTGTAACTCTTTATAAATTATTTAGCAAGAGCAGCCTTTGCCTGATCGCAGAGAGCTGTAAATGCAGCTGGATCAGAAATGGCAATCTCTGAAAGCATCTTTCTGTTAAGATCAATGCCAGCCTTCTTAAGACCGTTGATGAATGTTGAGTAGTTCATACCATTCATCTTGCAAGCAGCTGAGATTCTTGTAATCCAAAGACGACGGAAATCTCTCTTCTTCTGCTTTCTGCCGATGTAAGCATAGTTGCCTGATTTCATTACAGCTTCTTTTGCTGTCTTAAAGAGTGCGTGCTTTGAGCCATAGTAGCCCTTAGCCATTTTTAATGTTTTATTTCTGCGCTTCTTTGTCATTGTAGCGCCTTTAATTCTAGCCATTGTTTACAATCCTCCTAAAAATTAATACTTGTAAGGAACCATCTTTTTGATCTTCTTCTGATTTGTTGAGTCAGCAACAAATGACTTACGAAGATTTCTCTTACGCTTAGTACTCTTCTTAGTTAAGATATGTGACTTGTAAGCGTGGTTAAGTTTTGGCTTACCATTCTTAGAAACCTTGATTCTTTTCTTTGCACCACTATGTGACTTAATTTTAGGCATAATGTATATCCTCCTTGAAAATAATTACTTGTTTTTAACTGGGCTTAAGAACATAAGCATCTGGCGTCCTTCGAGTTTTGCCTCTTTTTCAACATTGCCAAATTCTGCGCATGCTTCAGCGAAATCTTTCATTGTAACAAGACCGTTCTCTGGATGAGCCATTTCACGACCGCGGAAACGGATAGAAACCTTTACCTTATTACCAGCCTTTAAGAACTTCATAGCCTGATTAGCTTTTGTCTCAAAGTCATGTGTGTCGATCTTAAGAGAAAGTCTAATTTCTTTAATTTCAACAACCTTCTGGTTTTTCTTGGCTTCCTTCTCGCGCTTCTGCTGTTCGAAGCGGTACTTACCATAGTCCATGATTTTTGCAACAGGTGGTTGTGCCTGTGGAGCAATGAGTACAAGGTCTAAATCTTTCTGAACTGCTGTCTGTAAAGCGTCCTTTGAAGACATAATACCAAGTTGCTCGCCGTCATCTGTAACAACACGGAGCTCTTTCGCCTTAATTTCTTCGTTGATAAGGACTTCCTGGTTCTTTGTGCCTATGTTCATGCACCTCCATTTAAATAATAAAAGCGTGGACGCAATAATCCGTCCACGCAATACTTCTTTTAGTATTGACCCATAAGCCGAAAGCTATAGGTGAGAACGGTTGGTCCTTCTTTGTTGTAGGAAGATATTACACCAAGGATATTAAATTGTCAATAATTATTTAAAAAAGTCATTCTTGACACTTTTAAAACCTTGGGGTATTATATACGAGCACCACATGCGGATTTAGCTCATCTGGTAGAGCGCCACCTTGCCAAGGTGGAGGTAGCGGGTTCGAGCCCCGTAATCCGCTCCATTTTTTTGCCCGTTTGCATCTACTTGCAAATGGGTTATTTTTTTATGTATAATTATCCCGGTGATAAAATGAATGTAAAAACTCTAAGGCTTAAAACCGATAACGGTGAAGAAACTTTCAAAAGTTTTGAACTTATTGCCGATCACGGTGTAAAAGGTGACAAGAAGGCAAAAGGTGGAGACAGACAGCTCTGTCTTTCAGACGAGCGTTGTCTTTTAAACTATCGCGAGGAGAACATCGGTCTCTGCGTAAGCCGTTTCATGCCAAACATAACAACCTCTGGTCTTGATTATTCCTCCCTAAAAGAGGGTGACAAGTTTAAAATCAACGAGGTCGAAATTGAAATATCAAGCACATTAAAAAAATGCTTTCCGGAGTGCGAACATGTAAAAAATGGCAGAGTATGTCAAATTAAAAGAGCATGTGCATTCGCAAAAATTATAAAAGGCGGATTTGTTTCCGCAGGAGATGAAATTATTGAAATCTAACATAAAGTCGAAACTTGAAACTGCATACATAGACCGTGCAACCAAGAATGTTTATAACCCTGAAACCGGTGAAATGACTAAAGAATTTGAAGAGTCTCAAAAACTTAACTCTTCAACCGTTTGGACTGGTGAACCAAATCCAAAGTACAAATGGACTAAGTATGAATTCCTTTTCCTCCCCCTCTCATGGTTTATCTTCTTTGCCGCTATTTTCTGGATGATTGCATTAAAAGAAGTAACATTTCTCTATATATTTGCAGTCCTCCTTTTACTTATAGGACTCTACTGTATCTTCTTTAGAAATCATCACAAAAAGAAGAAACGTAAAAAGTATTCATATGAGATTACAGAAACTGACATCACAATAATTTATACGCGTGGCAAAAATGTAAAAGTTCGCCAACTTCCACTTGAAAATTTAAAATATGTCGGTTACTCCATCCGTAAAAATAATGTCGGCACTCTATACTTCAACTTCCCAAATAACTATAAAGATATCTTCACATTGATATTTGCAAATTCAGGTCTCGGAAAATTTGATGAACAAATTTATGCTTTCTTTGAAATAGATGATGCTGATGATCTTTTAAATCAGTTAAAAGCTAAATTCGGCGACACTGTAAAATTTGAGAGATTATAAAAACAACCTAGGGCTAAAATGAACCCTAGGTTTTATTTTGCCTATTAGTATATATAAATACCTTAATACATGCGCACGCTTACGCGAAGCCCTTATCATTTTCGAGAAGGACTGCACGGCAGAAGGAGCCCTCCACTCCATCGATTTTAACAGGGAGGGCCGAAAGATAATACGTGCCGTCCCGCTCCACCTTAGAAAGATCTAAGTTCTCAAGGAGAACTGTGCCTGCAGAGAGCAACGCTCTGTGCACGGCAGCCTCGTTATTTCCGCCAAGCGCAATCTTATCATAACCGATAAGATCATATCCTAAGTCGGCAACGTCCTCGGCTGCACCGCCAAAAAATACATTGTCCGGCTGAGTTCTTAAAATAACTTTCTTCACATATTTTGGGAAATATTTCTCTACAACCTCTCCGGTAATAGGGCCTGCCGGCAAAGTAACAACTGCCGCATTTCCCATGAATTTATCAAGAGGAATGTCATTTATAAAGTCCCCTTCTTCACAGAAATGTGCCGGAGCATCAACATGTGTTCCTGTATGAAGAGATGCATAAATTGCTGAGAGATTATACATATCTCCAAAGTCCATCTCATTGATTTTTTGAACCTTTGGTTCTGGGTCTCCAGGATATACGGGAGACTCCATAAGATCCCTTGAAATATCAATAATTATCATTCTTTGCCTCCAGTAGATTTGCTAAGTCCAAAAGCCGAAAGAAAATCATCCACAATATCTGAAACTTTTGTTGGATCCTCATTTAAAGCACTATCAACAATTCCAGTGATACCACTTGTAAGGCCCTCCGCAAAATTAGTTCCCCCGAATAGAGAGTTTAAAAATCCGCCTACATTTTCACCAACTATAGCAGTGATTATATCGTTATATACTTCGTTAAGGTCTTTACGTGACTTAATAAAATCACCGAAAATATAACTTGCGATATTTGTCTTAAGTGAGGTGAGGTCAGTTGCCTTTGTTGCAGAGGCACTAGGCATATCGAAGTCCTCAAAAGTTGCCTCTGAAAGGACTGCTTCAACATTTGCAAGAAGTTCACCATAGACAAATTCGAGAGCATAACTACCCTCTTTGTTTTCATCCTTAATGAATGAAATAGAGAATTCATTATTTCCACTTAAATCAATTGAAACACCGACAATATGATTTCTCTTGTTAACAAACAAATTCAATGTAATATCATCAATGTTTTCTGATTCAAGGAAGGAAGAAAGTCGCTTGCTAAGTTTCAAATATTCAGCACCGCTACCATCGACTTTTATGTCGAGTGAATCAAGAAGATTTTTAAAGCTATCTCTATCCATCTGGAAAGTCAAAGCCTCTCCCTTAGCCGAAGTTGAACCAATAGAAATTTCTTTTTCCTTTGTGATATAAATCTCTGTTTCACCAAGGCTCTCTTTTGTCACTTCTTTATCTGCTTGAACATCAACTTTCTTTATACCTTTTTCCTTTGACAATTCATACCAATCATCGCCAAGTTGAGTTACTTTAAAGCATTGTCTATTCTCGTTGACATCAAATTCACCTGAGAAAGCAGTTGCGGTATCATCAGTTAAATCAAATGTTGATTTAACAACATCTTCTTTGAAATAAATATCACCAGTAACCTTTAATGAACTTGCATAATCCGAGAGTTTCTCCGCAACTGTTTCACTGCCAAAGAAGAAATCTTTACTTGCGCTTGCATCAAATTCACCTTCATAGTGGAGCGCAGTATTTTCCTTTGACAATTTAGCAAATTCATCAATTACTCTGTTTGCATTTTTAGAAAGGGTCACAGCTCCATAAGCTTTATCCGGCAAAAATGTCTGCAAAAACTCACGAGGTGCAATCAAACACCAAATGCCTAGGACAAGAGCAATCCCAAGTATTGCCGAAAGTACAACAATTAATAATTTTTTCTTGTGGGTCATAGCGGACCTCCATATTTCTTTAATAACAAAATCATTTTACCATAACGGTCTTGTTGATGTCTAAACTATTTTTCAAACAAAAGTTTGCATTCACCGAACAGATGTGCTATACTCTAGTTGAACATTTGTGCATTTCAGAAAGGAAGGAGTCTCTTTTATGGAACTTGGAAACCTTAATGACACTCAAAGACGCATTTATGAATACTTACTCGAACGCTCTCGTAAAACTGCTGTTCCAGCATCAGTTAGAGAGATTGGCGCAGCAGTAGGCCTCAAATCAACTTCATCAGTTCAAGCAAACTTGAACTTCCTTGAAGAGGCAGGCTATATCTCTCGTGATCCTCTTCTAAAGCGTTCGATTCGACTTAACGTTCAGGACGAAGCTAAGAACTTCCTTGAAGTCCCACTTCTTGGAACTGTCGCTGCCGGTGCTCCAATTCTCGCTGCAGAACAGATTGAAAGCTATATTCCTTTTGGCGGTCCGTTCTCTTCTGACAAAGACCTATTTGCTTTAAAAGTAAAAGGTGAATCAATGATCAACGCCGGGATTTTAGAAGGCGACATCATCATCGTAGAAAAGACACCAAATGCTAGAAATGGAGAAATGGTAGTAGCGCTCATCGACGACGAAGCAACCGTTAAAACTTTCTATAAAGAAAACGACCACTTTAGACTTCAACCTGAAAACGATTATATGGACCCAATCATCTGTGATGAACTTATTATTCTTGGTAAAGTAGTGGGTCTCATGAGATACTATTAAAATCAAAATAATAAAACAAAGCCACCTGCGAAAGAGGTTGTTCCTCCTTTTAGCAAGGTGGCTTCTTTTTTTAAATAAATTGCATTTGCAAGTTATTTTTCATTTATTTCATATTTAAACAAATCAATACTAATATCACACTTTTTGCTTTTTATTCACCATAAAAAAGTGGTGTGCTAAAGTAACGCTCTGCTGTATCAGGAAGAATAGTAACTACTGTTTTTCCAGGGCCAAGCTTCTTTGCGAGCTTTAATGCAGCAGCAACATTTGTACCAGAACTAATACCACAGAGAAGTCCCTCACATCTTGCAAGATTTCTTGCAGTGTCAAGCGCTTCTTCATCTGTGACGATATAAATGTCACTATATACATTCTGATCCAAAATTTCAGGAATTACGCCATCGCCAATTCCCATCTGAATATGTGTCTTAACTGTACCGCCAGCAAGTATTGCTGCATTTTGAGGTTCAACTGCCCAGATTGTAATATCTGGATACTGAGCTTTCAAAACTTCTCCAACACCTGTGATAGTACCACCAGTACCAATGCCAGAGCAGAATCCATCAATTGGGCCCGCTACCTGCTCCATTATTTCAAGAGCTGTGTGGCATTTATGTACACCAACATTATTTGGGTTTTCAAACTGCTGTGGGATAAAGACATTTGGATTTTCTTCCCTTAGTCTATAAGCTGTCTTTATGCATTCATCAATGCATTCGCCGATATCGCCCGCATCATGGACGAGTTTAATCTCTGCACCATAATGATGACAGATCTTTCTACGTTCCTCTGACACTGAATCGGGCATGATAATAATTGTGCGATATCCCCTAACAGCGCCCACAAGCGAAAGGCCTATGCCCTGGTTACCACTTGTTGGCTCTACGATTATTGAATTTTCATTTAATAATCCTTCTTTTTCAGCAGCGAGAATCATGGCAAGGGCTGTACGGGTTTTAATTGAACCACCCACATTAAGGCCCTCAAATTTTACAAGAACTTCAGCAGAATCCTCTGGCACCATTCTACTTGAAAGTCTAATCATTGGTGTTGAACCAATAGCATCTAATACGTTGTTATATATCATTAAAACTTAACCTTCTCTGCAATGTATGCCTTAAGTTCAGAGATTGGGACACGAACCTGCTCCATTGTGTCTCTATCACGAACTGTAACAGCATTATCTGCTTCTTTCTCTGCATCGCCAACTGTTTCAAAATCAACTGTTACACAGAATGGTGTGCCAATTTCGTCCTCACGACGATAACGCTTACCAATAGAACCTGCATCATCATAATCAACAACGAAGTCCTTTGCAAGGTCGTTATAAATTTCCATTGCTTTCTCAGAAAGTTTCTTTGAAAGTGGAAGAACTGCAACTTTAAAAGGTGCAATCGTTGGATGGAAGTGCATTACTACACGAGTGTCGTTCTTCTCAGCATCGATAACTTCCTCATCATATGCCTCAACGAGGAGTGAAAGGAAGAGACGCTCAACGCCAAGAGATGGTTCGATAACATAAGGAACATAGTGTTCATTTGTCTCTGGATCAAAATATGAGAGATCCTTACCAGATTCATTGATGTGCTGTGTAAGATCATAGTCAGTTCTATCAGCAACACCCCAAAGTTCGCCCCAACCAAATGGGAAGAGATACTCAAAGTCTGTTGTTGCTTTTGAGTAGAAGCAAAGTTCATCTTTGTCATGATCACGGAGACGAAGGTTTTCTGGCTTCATATTAAGGCTATAGAGCCAATCACGGCAGAAACTACGCCAGTAATCAAACCACTCAAGGTCTGTACCTGGCTTACAGAAGAACTCAAGTTCCATCTGCTCAAATTCACGAACGCGGAAGATAAAGTTACCCGGTGTAATCTCATTACGGAATGACTTACCAATCTGAGCAATACCAAAAGGTACCTTACGTCTTGTTGTTCTCTGAACATTCGCAAAATTTACAAAAATACCCTGTGCTGTCTCAGGGCGGAGATAAATTTCAGCTTTGCTGTCCTCTGTTACACCCTGGAATGTCTTAAACATAAGGTTGAATTTTCTAATATCTGTAAAATCATGAGCACCGCAATCTGGACATGCAATTGAATGCTCCTTTATATATGCCATAAGTTCATCATCAGACATACTAGCAGGATTATCTGAAAGACCATTTTCTGCAACATAATCCTCAATAAGTTTGTCAGCTCTATGTCTTGTGTGGCACTGTTTACAATCCATCAAAGGATCTGAGAAACCACCGAGGTGACCTGAAGCTACCCAAGTCTGTGGGTTCATGAGAATTGCTGCGTCAAGACCTACATTATACTGATTCTCTTGAATGAATTTCTTTCTCCAAGCATCCTTGATGTTTTGTTTCATCTCAACGCCTAAAGGACCGTAATCCCAAGTGTTTGCAAGTCCACCGTAAATTTCAGAACCGGCATATACGAAACCACGGTTCTTACAAAGGGCTACGATTTTTTCCATTGTTTTTTCTTGATTGTTCATAAAAGTCTCCTTCCGCGCAAATGGCTTTTGCGCAAAGTTTTCACATTTTCTGTGGCGAAGAAAATATTAATATATTAC
>JAGHSI010000105.1 GCA_018065925.1 Candidatus Limimonas coprohippi | reverse complement strand
ATTCCACTTATTATCACTGCAGATTTATCAAGAGAAAAATTTACTGTCTCAGCAATTGCAGGGATTTTGTATCTTGGTATTTTTGCATCAGCTGTTTGCTTCTATACTTGGGACATTGATAGACATTTTGCTTTGACACTTATCGTTATTTTTTCTATAATACGTAGTATGTTTTTAAGGAGGTGACTTTCTTGATTGATAGAGTTTTATATTACTTTGAGGAACTGGCAAAAATCCCGCACGGAAGTGGGAATACGAAGGCGATTTCGGATTTTTGCGTAGAGTTTGCAAAGGAACATGGTTTTAAATATTACCAAGACGAACAAAACAACGTAGTCATTTACAAGAAAGGCAACAAGGATACACCTCCAGTTATCCTTCAAGGCCATTTGGATATGGTTTGTGAGAAGGAGGCGAGTGTTGAGTTTGACTTTGAAAAAGACGCCTTGAGGCTCGTCAGAGACGATAATACGCTCAAGGCGGCCGGAACAACACTCGGCGGAGATGACGGAATTGCAGTGGCGATGTGCCTTGCAATTCTCGAAAGTAACGAAATATCACACCCGGATCTTGAAGTTGTCTTTACAACTGACGAGGAGACGGGTATGTTTGGCGCGCAGGCGCTCGACGCAGACAAACTCTCGTCAAAACGACTTCTGAATATTGATTCAGAGGTCGAAAACGTTTTGACCGTTGGCTGCGCAGGTGGCGCACGCGCCGAGATAAAACTTCCAGTGACACCTCAATTCTTACCTTTGGATGACGAGGACGATGAGGATGTCTACAAAGTAACTGTCACTGGCCTTATCGGTGGACATTCAGGTGTTGAAATTGACAAGGGAAGACAGAACTCAAATATCATTATGGGTGAGTTCCTAAATTTCTTACTCTGCCATGATTATAATCTTAGAATAGTTGATATATGTGGTGGAAAAGCTGACAACGTAATTCCAAATGAGACCACAGCAACTATTTTTGCATCCTATGCTGGATATGATGAAAAAGAGAATGAACTTGAAACTTTAATTGATGAGTTTATTGATGAGATTAAACTTCCTACAGATCCAGGACTTAAGATAGATATGAAGCCTACAAATCTTCCGAGATCCTTAGAGGATGAGACAACAAAAGAAGCTCTTTGTAGTTTCCTTGGAAGTCTTGATACAGAGAGGGTTATAAATTTCCTATGTGAAGCGCCAAACGGAATTATGGCCATGTCAAAAGATATCGAGGGGCTTGTTGAAACAAGCTTGAACCTCGGACAGCTCTACTTGACTATAAATGGTCTTGTTGCACGTTTTTCAGTGCGTTCAAGTGTTAAGAGGGAAAAACAGGTACTTCTCGCGAGACTCGATAATCTCGCCGCAGATTTTAAGGGTACTATGACATCTGACGGTCATTATCCTGCGTGGGAGTATGTGAAAGTATCTCCGTTTAGAGATAAGGTGTATGAAGCATTGAAGGAAGTGTTTATTTCCGCACCTAAAGTTGAGGCGATTCACGCAGGCCTTGAATGTGGCATATTCTGCGAGAAGATTGAGGGCCTTGAGGCTGTCTCAATCGGACCGAATATTTTTGATATCCACACTCCAAGGGAGACCTTAGACCTTAAATCAACTGAAAAAACTTATAGAGCAATTATTAAACTTTTGGAGACGTTATAATGCAGAGCAAAAATCTTAAAGAGCATATCTTGGCCTTTATGACAATATTCATTTGGGCACTGACGTTCCTTTGTACAAAGGCGCTCATGGGTGTGTTCTCAAATCTTGAAATTCTATTTTTACGTTATGCTATTGCATACGTTTCAATTTGGGCAATTTATCCTAAGAAGCCTAAATTTCTTGGAATTAAATATGAGTTGGCTTTGATAGCAGCATCCTTTACCGGCACAAGCTACTATCAGTATATGGAAAACTTGAGCGTAAAGTATACCACTCCTGCTAGTGTATCATTTATTACTGCAATGGCTCCGCTTTTCACTGCTGTATTCTCAGCTATTTTCCTTAAAAGTAAGCTTACAAAGTTTACGGTAATTGGAATGATTGTATCTATCATCGGTGTAGGATTTGTAACATTCGGTGATTCGAAGATTTTGGATACTGGCCTTAAGGGAGATCTTATTATCTTCTGCAACATCTGGCTTTGGGCTATTTACACAATTATTATAAAAGTTCTTGCAGATAAAGGTATTAAGGGCTTTGAAGTGACAAGGAAACTGTTCTTCTATTCTCTCGTAGAGATGGCAATTCCACTTATTATCACTGCAGATTTATCAAGAGAAAAATTTACTGTCTCAACAATTGCAGGAATTTTGTATCTTGGTATTTTTGCATCAGCTGTTTGCTTCTATACTTGGAACAGAGCGGCGGAGAGACTCGGCCCTGTTACGACAGCAAAGTATCTTTTCATTATGCCTGCGATAACACTTATTGCTCAGGTTGTTGTAAAGATGTCAGCACTCAGTATTCTCGCTGTTTTTGGTATGGCACTCATTCTCCTCGGTCTCTATATTTCTG
>JAGHSI010000092.1 GCA_018065925.1 Candidatus Limimonas coprohippi | reverse complement strand
AAATAATGCGGCGACAAACTATAGTCGCCGCATATAAATTTAATTACTCTTCCGTATTAACAGTATCGTGTCCTGAACCGTCACAGTATGGAGTATATGAGGTCTTATACCAACCTGATCCACCTGCCGGACATCCCGAACCAGATACGAGGCCGGAACCAGCACAATAAGAACGCTGAACAACCTTATCAGAATAAGTAAAGTCTTTTGCCTCAAGTCCCTCATGTACCTTATTCATTACAAGAGACCACTCTTTAGCAGCAGGGTTTTCACCATTGTAAACTTTGATTTCTTCCTGCTTATCATAACCATACCAAACAGCTGCACAATAATAAGGTGTGCCACCACATGCCCATTTATCCTTAGTATCAGATGTTGTACCTGTCTTCATGAAAGTAGTGAAGTTCTTTACCTGCTTACCATAACCTGTACCACCAGCATTATAACAAACAGTCTGAAGGATTCGGTTCATGATTGTTGCTGTATCTTCACCGATTGCCTGTTCAGGTGTTGTAGAAGATTCAAGGTAAGTATTCTTACCTGCATAGTCAGTAACTTTGTAGTAGCAATAAGGTTTGTAGTACTTACCGCCGTTACCAAATGTACAATAAGCTGCACACATCTCAAGAGTTGTAACGCCGTGTGTCATACCACCTACTGCAAGTGATGAGAAGTTCTTATCGGTGTCATCACCATCTTCAACAAGAGTTGTCAAATGGAATCTCCGAGTTACATACTCAAACGACTTATCAAGACCAAGTCTCTTAAGTGTCTGAGCCGATGTAGTATTAAGAGAACGTGAAACGGCAGCCTGAAGATATACATAACTGTCTGGAGAACCAGTAGAGCCTGAGTAGTTTCTTGGCCAGCGCTCACCATTTACGATAATACCAAAGTCTGGAATACGTGTTGAGTATGTAGCAACATTAGTATCGATAGCTGGACCATAAACTGCGAGAGGTTTGATAGAAGAACCTGGTGAACGGATAGCATCAGTAGCACGGTTAAGACCACGGTTGATAGTCTTCTTACCTGCACCACCTACCATTGCAACTACTCGTCCCTCGTAGTTCATAATAGTGATACCAGACTGAACTTTCTTCTTAGTTCCGTTAGAACCATCTTCAGTTCTGTCTGCTTCCTCTGGGAAGCCAACACGATTTACATAAATATCCTCTGCAGCGTCCTGAACTTTTTCATCGATAGCAGAGTAAATTTTAAGACCACCGTAGTAAACCATTCTGTATGCTTCACCCTGAGTATATCCATACTCAGACTTCAAGTCGTCCATAACAGAATCGATAACATAGTCAACATAGTAGCTGTTGATTTTTGTATCCTGCTTAACAGTCTTTGCAACCTTCTCTGAAGGAACATACTTATCAGAGTTTGTAAAGATGAGTTCATAATTCAAAGCATCATTGTACTCGCCTTTTGAGAGCTTATGCTGATCGTGCATCATCTTAAGGCAGTGTTCTTGTCTAAGTTTGTTATTATCAGGATTGAGAAGTGGGTTGTATTTTGTAGGAGCTTTTGTGATAGAAGCAAGTACAGCAGCTTCTGCAGCATTTACCTGAGTAATATCTTTACCGAAGTATTTCTGTGCAGCTGTCTGTACGCCATAACAACCCGAGCCTAAAGGAATAGTATTAAGGTAAGCCTCAAGAATTTCAGACTTATCAAAGTTTTTCTCTAAGTTAAGCGCGTAAAGAATCTCATTAAATTTACGTGCTACAGTTGCCTGGTTTTCATCAGTCAAGTTCTTAATAAGCTGCTGTGTCATAGTTGAACCACCGCCTGCTTTACCAAGCGTAAGCGCAGCTTTAATTGTACGAACCCAGTCTACACCAGAGTGCTTGTAGAATCGTTTATCCTCAAGGCAAACAAAAGCATTTTGAACATCCTCAGGAATTTCTGAGAGATCGATCCAAATACGGTTCTCCTCACCGTGAAGTCTAGCGATTTCATAAGCTGTTGAATAATCATTAGGATCCTTCAACGCATAGATAATAGAAGTCTGATCTTGGCTGTTCTTGTAAGCATCAAGGTCTATCGCAACATCACCATTTACAAATGAGATGGTATAAACCAAAACGCACATGCCTACAATTAAGACGGTCAGTACAATCACAATAAGAAATGATAAAAGAACAGTCAAAAGTTG
Organism: Candidatus Limimonas coprohippi; assembly: GCA_018065925.1. Lineage (GTDB taxonomy): Bacteria > Bacillota > Clostridia > Oscillospirales > Acutalibacteraceae > UBA1227. The sequence continues at coordinate 24,864 of JAGHSI010000092.1, read as the reverse complement.
TCCTTTTTTTCGCTTTCCTAAAGCCATATCCTTTAGTCCTCCAAAAATGTCGCATTATAAATCTTATAAGCGGCCATAAATCAAAATTAATCTGCTGTCTGACAGATTTTAAGCATCTCTTCAACTGTTGTAATCTTTTCTTCAACAAGTTTTAAAGCAGATGCTTTAAGAGTACTCATACCCTGCTCTTCAACAGCGTATCTTACCATATCGTCGATATCAGCATTATCAGCAATCATTCTACGAAGTGTCTTGTCAATAACAACGATTTCGTGGATAGCAATACGTCCTTTGTAGCCTGTGCCGTTGCACTGGTGACAGCCCTTACCACGAACTACTGTAGCAGGATGTGCACCCATTGCCTCACACTCAACATTATCAGGTGCGTACTCTTCCTTACAGTTTGGACATACTTTACGCATAAGACGTTGCGCAACGATACCAACAACTGAGTTAGCTACGAGATAAGGCTCAACGCCCATATCCTCAAGACGTACGATAGATGAAATAGCGTCATTCGTATGCAATGTAGAACAAACCAAGTGTCCTGTGATAGCAGCACGAACGGAGATTTCTGCGGTCTCACCGTCACGGGTCTCACCTACCATGATTACGTCAGGGTCCTGACGCAAAAGAGAACGAAGGCCAGCAGCGAATGTCATACCAGCAAGTACATTAACCTGTGTCTGGTTAATATGTGGAAGTGTACGCTCTACAGGGTCCTCTACTGTTGATACGTTGATTGGCTTCTGAGCCAATGTATCAAGGATCATGTAAAGGGTTGTTGTCTTACCAGAACCTGTAGGACCTGTGATATAAATGATACCGTTAGGGTTACGAAGGATTGTCTGCATCTTTTCGTAGTTTTCCTGGTTCATACCGTAAGACTCAGTACGGTCAAGCTTGTTATTTGTAGCAAGGTAACGAAGAACGGCCTTCTCACCATACACTGTAGGAAGTGTAGATACACGGACGTTCATATCGTAACCTTCGATAATCTGTCTGAAGTGACCGTCCTGAGGTACACGACGCTCAGCGATGTCAAGGCCAGACATGATCTTAATACGAGCAATAAGCTGCTTGTTAACAGTTGCTGCGAGGGTAACGTACTGAACAAGCATACCATCTGTACGAAGACGAACTACTGTCTCCTTTTCAAATGGCTCAATATGAATATCTGATGCATGTGTTGTATAACCATGAACAAGTAGAGAATTTAAGAATTTAACGATAGGAACATCGTCACCTACGTCTGCATCCTCAAGCTCTGCGACTGCCTGAGTTGTAGGAATGTCAACAGATACGTTTGCTGCCTGAGCGGCTGTCTTTGTTGTAATCTCAGCATAGTAGCGGTCGATAGCAGCAATAATGTTATTTGATTCGCAGAGATAAACCTCAAGAGTCATACCAGTTGTCTGACGTACATCCTCTACTGCATAGAAGTTAAGAGGGTCAGACATAGCAACTGTAAGTTTGCTCTCGTCCTCTGCGATAGCAATCATGTTATACTTTGTTGCAAGTTGCTTTGGAATACGTGCAACCGCATTTGTATCAACTTTAAAACTATCAAGTTTGATAATCTGAAGTCCCATTCTCTTACCAAGAGCATCAAGAACTTCCTTTTCTGAAATGTAGCCCTGCTCAACAAGAATCTGACCAAGTTTTTTTGATCTGTCCTGTTTTTGGATAGCTAAAGCTTCACGAATCTGTTCGTCTGTAACGTAACCATACTCTTTGAGCATTTCGCCGATTGGCATGTTTCTCATAAAATTCCCTCGCAATTATAATAAATAATTAAGTAAAATTAGACAAAATTATACAGTAAACATTATAAACACCTCATAAACAAAAATCAATAAGAAGTAATAAAATAATATATATAAATATATATAAAAAAGCCCCCTAAATTCCGAAGAATCTAGGGGGTTTTATACACATTAAAATGTTCCGTCTGAATACTGTGATGTATCGCTACCATCATTCAAATATGCAACAATAGCAAATCCACCTGAATAGCTACTGAAATCAGCACTATAACCAGCAAGACTAAACACCGTTGAAAGAGCAGAACTCTTAAGCTTCAGCGTGTTCTTTCCACCAGAAGTAAGAATAATCGCAGAGGATCCTCCTCCGCCACCACCGGCTCTAGAAAGATTACCATTACCAGAACCACCGCCGCCGCCAGCGTAGCCACCGCCACCACCAGCGCCAGAGCCTTTTCCTGCACCTCCAGATCCACCAGAAAGAGCAGAGATATTGATTACAGTACCCTTTCCAGCAGTACCCTGGCCAGAGTCGCCTCCGTTTCCACCAGAAGTTGAACCTCCTGTACCCGAATGCTGCTTACCAAAGTATTTTTCACTTTCTCCCGAATTACCGTCAAACACAATATATCCGCTACTTTTTGCGCTACTAGATGATATGTTTCCGCCATTACCGCCTTTTGCCCCTTTATAAGCAAAAACCGTTCCGAGAGCAGCGTTACAGCTACCGCCTCCTCCGCCACCTGCTGCTATAGAAATTATAGATTGATTAACCTTAACAACAGTTGCAGAACCACCGGATCCACCAGCAACATTATTGGCATTGGAAGACTTTCCGCCCAATGACATCTGTGTTCCATTTGAACCAATTTGTGAACTATCTCTGCTTGGATTTTCTCCAGCGTTGCCAATATATACAGTCATTTTATCGCCGGCCTTGAGGTAAACACAAGAATATACATATCCACCAAGCGAACCATTAGAATCCTGGTTTCCTGGAAGCACCAAACCATTCGCACCATTACCGCCGCGAATAACAATAGCATAATATCCATCGTGTTCAACATTAAAATCAACAGTTTTACAATTACTTTCACCCATAGAGGTAGCTGCGTTTTTATAAAGAGTTGGAGAAAGGTCAACAACTATAGTGAAGTTTTTATTATCAGAGTATTTAGCAAAGGTTCCAGGTATGCATAACGTAATTGCTACTGTAAGTACGATAACAATAGCAATTTTAAGAATTCTATTTACGTTCATAAGCACACCTCCATCCCTTAGTCTACTTGATCAAATTTAAAACTTATGTTTAGCTTTTCTTTACCATTACCACTAGAATTTGGAGTAACAGTTAGGGTTATTTCTCTTGTACTTGGTATAATTCTTCCACCTTCAGTGGTTGCTGGTGGAAGATAAAGTTTTGTTGCACTAGCATCTCTTGAGTCACTTGTTTTTCTAGCTAAAGTGGCAGTTACACTTGAAGCACCCGATGTCTCCCAAGTTAAATATACAGCAACTTCACTACTGTTCTTTGCAGTAAATGTAGCAGTTTTACTGTTGCTACTACCACCATTTGTTGCAAATATACCGCCTGCAAATTCCATGACTGGATATGTTTTATTATCATCCATCTTTACGGTTGCTGTGATATCGTGAGCACAGTCAACCTCAAATCTTGCTACTACTGCAGCAGTACTTCCTGCACTATTTGAAACATATTTTGAGAAAGTGAAGCAACATGTGAGCATAGAGATTAAAGCGATATAGAATATCCAGTTTCTCCAAGGAACGGTATTTTTATGAGTCATATCATAAAGTTTGCCATGTGATTCCTCATATGCCTGTTGGTTAGTTTTTTCTACGTCTTCGCCTATTTTACTGGCATCCGAAAAGTTGATATTAACCTTTGACATCTTGCTCCTCCTTTCTATTTGTTAATTCAATTATAGTATTTCTTCGAAGTAAACGGTAGCCTGAATAATATACTGGCCTGAAGATATTCCAAGTTTTGTATCTCTCTCGTTAGCTTCAGGTGTATTTTCATCTGGCCATTCCCAAATGATCTTATACTGAACAGTTTTACCAGGGTCAATCTCAATATTCTTGCCACTGAAATTTGCAGTGCTTGCCCAAGAATTCTTCGAACCTACGATGTATTTGCCATCCATCAAGATTTTAAATCTAAGTGGAATATTACTAGCATTATTTTCAGACAATGAGAGCTGATAATTAAGTGGAAGTTCTCCATCATTCTGAACATAGAAGACGAATTTATCAGACTGTCCTGGCCAAATAAGTCTACTGTTATCATCTGAGGTCATCTTTCCATGTGCTATCGGAAGTTTAGTCTTTGCATATCGAAGCATCTCAGCGTATCCCGTGAAAGTCTCCTCACCTTTATCATAACCTATAGAGGCTTCCTCTTCTGTAGGCGTGATAATGAGTTTATTTACCTTTTCACGTTGCTTATCAGTGAGATTATCATATGCATCCTCACCATCAATTACTTTTTTATAGTTTTCCTTTGTGATTAAATCGTATTCTTTATCAAAAGGATTACCAGGCTCAACAGAGCAATACTTGTTTACGAACTCCAAAGCGATAGCGTCGTCGAGGTCATCAGAGATAGCGAGAAGGCCGTCCTCAAGAGCTTTTTTGACGCCGTCAACATCTTTGGCGTCATCAATATTTTTAATAGCCTTTCGAGCATCCTCGTCGACGGCAGCTTTAAGTATTTCCTTTTCTGCCTGCGAAAGATCAGGGCTTGCATCAATAGCTGCTTTCGCCTTTGCTGCCGCCTTTCTTATCTCATCTTTCGCACTCTCTTTGGCAAGATCAAGTTCTGTTGGAAGAACAATTTCTTCTTGGTTGTCAATATCTTCCTTAGCATCCTTTAGAGGATTCTTTTCTTCTTTTTCATCTTTCTTATCACCAGTATCAAAGATATTGATTTCCTGTTCAGCAGAGCCTTTGCCATCAGTACTATCCGCTCCTTGGAGATGGATAGTCTTATCCTCTGAGAAAGGTGATGTTGTATCCATAATCACGGAACCACCAAGATAAATAGCAAGTCCAGTAAAGAAGATAACAGCTGCTATAAATATGACAAGAAACATAATGAATCTACTTCTCACAAGAGAAGCAACATAGTTGCCCTCCATATCGTAGATGTCATTATGCTTATCGACATAAGCAGACGCCTCGGTTTCGTCTGCAAAAAACAGGAAGTATTTACGACGGTCTTTACCCGTCTCGCCTGTTCTTTGCATGCGCAACCAAGTCTCGCCCTTGCTCTTAGTTCTTGAGTCAGTGACATAAGTATATATGACGTTGTTCTGTGCAAAACCAAACTCGTCATTATTAATATCAACTACTCGCCATGCGAAGAGTTCTCTATTCACTTTTCTGGTGTTAATAATATTTTCCATAAAGTGATCCTATTACTCTGATATAAAGCAATATACCCCGCCCCTAAAGTAGGGACGGGGTATCCCGCTTACTTAATCGACTTTAGCTTCGTGAATGTTCAAGCTCACATTCATTCAGTTTATTTTAGTTAATTTAAGTTAAGTTGTTTTACACTGTGTGTAAATTAGTCAACCTGTGTAGCTGTTACAGTTGCTTCTACAGTGATAGATGGAGTTTCGATACCATATACGTTATCGTCTACGTCTTCACCATAAACCCACTGCCAGTAGATTGTCTTGTTCTCATCAGCAGCGCCGATAGCAAGAGCATCATTTGAAAGAGCCTTTGTGAAATCAGTGATTTTCTGTGTCATAGCTGCATCTGTGTAGAACTCAATAGGAACGTTCTTCTCGTTTGTAACTTCCAATGCTACGTTGTAAGCAACAGTTACTTCAGATGTGTTCTCAAGTTTGAATGCGAATGAACCCTTTGTACCAGGAGCGATCTTTTTAGCTGTTACGTCTGTCTCAGTAGCGCCGTCTTTTGTATCAAGGATTGTATCAAAGAGTTTGAAATCAACTGTTGTCTCGCTGCTCTGGTCATCAGTAGCGATATCTTTACCGTTAACTTTGAAAGCCCACTTAGCAACTGTTACAGTAGCGCTTCCCTTAGCTTCATTTGCGTATCTAGCGAATGTTGATGATGCGAAACAAGCTGTTACAAGAGCACACATAAGTACTACAGCTGCGATTCTAAAAATAGTATTCTTTTTCATAGATTTAACCTCCTACGGTTATTAATATCTAATTGAATTTAATTCAAGTATTTACTTTTTCTTTGGAGCTTTAACCTTTACAACTGCTGGCTTATTAGCGTTGGCAGCCTTTTTAGGAACTCCTACTTTGACTTTAGCTTTTTGAGGTGCAGGTTCGTTACTCCTTACCTCGGCATTGTTGATTTTTGGTTCGGCCATCCTTTCAGGCGCAGGCTCAAGCTGAGTTGTTTCGATGTCCATCTCATCATAGAAGATGATTGGATCATCATCAACTGGAGCCTCTATCTGTGGTTTTTTGAGCACCTCCCGAGGCAAATCAACTTGATTAGGATTTTGCTTAAGCTCTTCAATTTCTTGTTGGAGCTGAGCTTGCTTAATCTTCTCCTTTTTAAGGAGCATCTGCCTACGGATAATGTCATAAACTACAAATATAGCAAGAGGAATACCTACGCAAACCAACATACCGGTTGTACTCTGAATGAAGAGTACTAAGTTTCCGAGACCGGAAACTTTGCTCTGGTATTTACCTATGACATGCTCTGGTGTGACTGGTGTCGCATCCTGTACGTTGTTTGCGTCACCCTGTGTCGTATAAGTGCCGTCTTCGTTTACAGCTATAATTCTGTGGGTTACTGCGTAGTCACCTTCCATAAATGCGATTACGTCATTAACTTTAAGGTTATTAGCGTCGCAGTCCTGGACGAAAATAAGGTCGCCGATCTCAATGAAGTGGTTTTCTGCATCATCCATAGAACCCGAGAGAACTACAAGTGGTGTATAACCAAGCACTGATGGCGGCTTTGAGTCATCCATAGCACCCTTAACGATTAGGATCATGTTTAGTATCAGGATAGGAATAAAGATAATACAAAGTATTATTCCTATGACTGTGAGTATCACATGACCTACACTCGTCGTCGGCTTTTCCTTTCTAAGATTTTCGTTCATATATACCCTCCAAAGAAGAATACCTTCTCCTATTAATCTATATTACAATAACACTATACCATATTTTTGATAATTGTCAACACAAAAATCGTGTTTTTTGTGATTTTTTTGTAAAAAACTGACAAAAAAGTTTAAATTTTAGTACTCAGGATAGAATGAATAACAGTTTCTAGCGCCTGTGAGCTTACCCAAAATATACTTATTACTTGCTGATTTAGTAAGTGCAAGGAGTTTATCACCCTGTGCATAAAGCTCCCCTACCATTGGTGGAAGCTTATACTGTTTAAGAATATCCTCTGAATCAAGATAATAAACTGGGATATCATTTCCATTTGAAAGTGTGTATTTATTATCAGATGTTAAGTTTGTCTTTTCAGGGTCATCATAGATCTTAATAACTGATGCCTTCATAGATTTTGAAGTTGAAAGACAGATCTGGCCGCCCTTCAAGATACAGATTCCCTGTACATAATCTGTAATTGCATAGGCGCAGATCGGTTCAACTTCATCTCCGCCATCAAGGGAAAGAGAGCGAATAAGCTCGCTCACATCATATGTGAGCATTAAAGCCTTCTGATCATCACCTGCATCCGTCTCATAATGATGAGACTCAGGTGTTTCGTTTGTCTTTGGAATATAGAGCTCACCGACGTAAAGAGTGTCGCCATTTACGTAGAGATTTGCCGGCGTATTATCCGTGGCAAATGTCGCAAATGGTGATACCTCGGTGAGGTCTGTATTAGTAACATCGGCAAGGCGGTAAATATCAAGTTCATCCTTGTCTGTTGTAAGAATTACATATCTACCATAAACAGCAATGCCGCTGCCGTGAGTAGAGCTATTCTTAAGGCTTACAAACGAGTAATCACTTGTCTCTGAGTCAACTGTATATATGCGTGATGCTGAACCATCACGCATATATCCGCTTATGAGATAATATCCAGAATTATCATCAAAAGATATACCACATGGTACAAATCCATCAGAAAGACCAGGAATGATAAATTCTTTCTCAGCCGATTTATAGAAGTCTTTGCTTCCTATTCTTTGGAATAAATTAAGACCTCCAATAAAAAGTCCAATAATAACTACTATTATAAGAAATATTTTACCAATTACTTTTAATACCTTCATTTGATTTGCCACTCCTTTACGTCTTTCACCTCTTCATACAAAGCCTTGTATGAGTCATGTCGAGACTTGGATATTATTCCCTGCTCTACTGCCTCAATAACCGCACATCCCTTATCCTTAACATGTGCACAGCCGGGATAGAACTTACAATTTTCAAGAAATTCTTCAAATTCAGGGAAGCAGTACTGTAAATCTTCTTTTAAAATAACTTCCTGCTGAAGTATCTCAAGCGAAGCAAAGCCAGGTGTGTCAGCAACATAGGTATTTTCGTTTAATTTAATCAACGTGCATTCACGGGTAGTGTGCTTACCTCTGCCAAGTTTTTGACTTATCTCATTAGTTGCGAGGTTGAGCTCTGGATTAATAAGGTTTAGCAATGTAGACTTTCCAACTCCAGAGTTTCCAGTGAAAGCAGAAATCTTACCTTCAAGTGTTGCTCTAAGTTCATCTACTCCCTCTCCCGTCTTACCACATGCAGCGATAAGTTTAAAATTGGTTTTTGAGTAGATGTCAATAAGCTCCTGTACTTCAATCAAGTCTATCTTATTAAGTACGATAACTGGTTCAATATTATTTTTAACAGCAATAGCTGTCAAACGGTCCACAAGAAGTGTATTAGGCTTTGGTTCCGTTCCAGATACGACAATAATAAGCTGATCAATGTTTGCTACAGGAGGTCTTTGTAGGGCGCTGCGTCGCTCAAAAATTTCGTCGATGGTGTTCTCGGCGTTGTCATTAATTGTAATGACAACATTGTCTCCCACCATCGGCGTTATCTTCTCTTTTCTAAAGACGCCGCGCGCCTTACATTCAAAAATGCCAATGGCGGTTTCTACATAATAGAAACCGCCTATTCCTTTAATAATTATTCCATTTTGGTTATTCTTCTCTACCATTCAGGAACCTTTCAATCACTTATCTAAGTGTGATTTTTGTACTTGTGCTGTGCTTCTCATACTCTGGAAGTGGATCTACGCTATTTACTTTATCAGAAACAGCTGAAGAATCAATGTTTGTAAATCCAGCATTCTTAAGAGCTTTAAGAGCATCATCGAGAGACTTACCAACAACGTTTGGAATTGTTGTCTTTGTAGATATTGAACTTATCTTCTCATTAGAAACAGTAGCAGGGTCTGTTGAGAAGTCTACAGTACATGTGTAATATGTCTCTCCATCAAGTTTGCAGATGACATTTTTCTTATCACCTGAACCAGTGAGTTTATATGAGTACGTAGATCCATCACAATTAAGTGTCTTTGTATCATAGAGCTCGTTTGCCACATATACCTCAAGTTTCATTGAGGAACCTGTATTAGGAAGTTTGAAGTTAAGTGTTGCTGTACCAGAAGGAGCTTTACCCGAAGAGATTACGATGTCAATCTTTGTACCAACTGATACCTTCTCACCAGGATCAATGCTCTGCTGAATTACTGTACCAGCAGGTTCTTTTGAATCCTCTTCTCTTACAGAGCCAACCTTCAAGTTGAGACTTGTGAAGTATTCTTCGATATCAGACTTATCCTTCTCATAGTTAAGGCCAAGTACTGATGGAACTTCCTTAAGATCCGGGTTGTCCGATGATGGGGCAGCAACTGTGATGATAATTGTTGTTGCTGTATCTGCCTTTGTACCTTCTGAAGGTTCAGAACTGATTACAAGACCTTCTTTATAATCATCTGTATATTCTGCAACAACTTTTGTATTTACAAAGCCCTCAGCAATGAGTGCCTGCTTTGCAGTGCCAAGTTCAAGACCAACAATTTTAGGAATCGTTACCTGTGAACCATTCGCAATAACTTCAAGTTTGATAGTAGCGCCCTTCTTTGCCTTAGAACCACCATATGGGCTCTGCTTACAAATCTGGCCAGCCGAATACTTAGAATCTGTTGAAGTTACATATTTAACGTCGAATTCCCAATCGGCATATTTCTTATTACCGTCAACCTCTGCGGCATAATCTTTACCAAGAAGATCTGGAACTTCAATCTTGTCATTTTTAAAGATGTCCGTGAAAAGCGCAAGGAAGATAATGATGAGAATAATTACTGCAAGAAGTGCGGATGCTACACCTACAAGAATTGGAAGTGTCTTATTCTGTACTGTGTCATCATCGTCCTCTTCATCTTCTATTTGAACAGGTTGTAAGTGTGACTTTACAACAGGTGCAGCAGCAATTCTTGCAGCATCCTGCTGTGTGATGTACTGTGTAGGCTCTTTGTCTACGAAATATGAATAGTCAAACTTAACTGCAGGATTACGCTTGAATTCATCAAGGTCAAGGAGCATCTCTGCAGCTGACTGATAACGGTCTTTTGTATTCTTCTGCATTGCACGAAGAGTGATCTGTTCAAGACCGATTGGAATTTGAGGATTGATATCACGTGGATGAACTGCCTCATTTTGAAGCTGCATGATAGCAACTGAAACAGCGCTATCAGACTCAAACGGAAGCTTACCAGTGATCATCTCATAGAGAACAACACCAACTGAGTAGATGTCGGCCTTATCATCTGTAATCTCACCGCGCGCCTGCTCTGGGCTGATGTAGTGAACAGAACCGATAGCTGATTCAGTCATAGTTCTTGTCTCACCACGTGAGAAACGAGCGATGCCAAAGTCTGTTACTTTAATAGCACCATTTTGAAGAAGCATGATGTTCTGAGGTTTAACATCTCTGTGAACAATGCCCTTGTCATGAGCGTGCTGAAGTGCACGAAGAATCTGTGTTGAGAAATGAACAGCTTCTTTCCAGTTGATTACTTTCTGCTGTTCGATATATTCCTTAAGTGTAATTCCGTCGATATACTCCATAACGATATACTGAAGTCTATCGCCGAAAGATACATCGTAAACCTTTACGATATTCGGATGAGAAAGAACTGCAATAGCCTTAGACTCATTCTTGAATCTACGTCTGAATTCCTCGTTTGCAAGGAACTCTTCCTTAAGGATTTTAATGGCTACAATGCGGTCATCGATATTGTCATATGCTTTATATACAACAGCCATTCCGCCAACGCCAATGATTTCTCTTATTTCATAACGACCGTCAAGTCTTTTACCTACATAACTGTCCATAAATAATTCTCCCTTACCTTGATATAGCAACTACTGTAACGTTATCACATCCGCCGTTATTATTCGCCGTATCGACGAGTATCTCGGCAACGTCTTCGTACGGATTATTCTTAAGAATCTCTAGGATTTTTTCCGGGTAAACCTCATTAGTTAATCCGTCTGTGCAAATAAGAAGGGTTTCATCTCCTTTTATGTCTTCAACAGTGAAATCCACTTTAATCATCTCATCGACACCGAGTGCTCGAGTGATGAGATTTTTTCTTGGGTGATCAATAGCTTGTTCCGGTGTAATCTCACCGATATCAATAAGTTCTTGAACAACCGAGTGGTCTTTCGTTATTTGTCTTATTTCATTATCACCAATCACATAGGCCCTGCTATCTCCTGCGTGAGCAATATAGAAAGCATTCTTTGTGATTATCGCCGCTACAACCGTTGTGCCCATACCGGCAAGTTCAGCATTTGCGGCAGCCAAATCATAAATCTCAAAGTTGGCATTTGTAATTGATGTTATTAACAAGTTCTTTATCGAAGAAGAAGTCATTGACTCTCTGTATGCTGAAGTAATTCTTTCAGAGATGCTCTTTACTGCAGTCGAACTTGCAATATTACCGCCGGCGTTACCGCCCATGCCATCACAAACAACTGCCCAGGATACACCGTTTTGGAATTCACCAGCTGCATATGAGTCCTGATTTGTCGAACGAACTTTTCCTATGTCCGTCTTAGCAATTATCCTCATGCTTCTCCTCCCTTCTGTGTGTTTCGTCGAAGTTGTCCGCAGGAGGCGTCAATATCGCCACCGAGACTTCTTCGAATGGTGGTGGTTATGCCGCCTGCCTCAAGTATCTTAGAGAAGGCTTGCAAGCGAGGAAGTGTACTTCGCTTGTAGTCGTTCTCTCGAACTTCGTTTGCCGGAATCAAGTTTACGTGGCAAAGGGTTCCTTTGAGCTTCGCTCTAAGTTCCTTTGCACACTCATCAGTGTCGTTGATTCCGTCCATCATAGCGTACTCAAATGAGATACGCCTGTTTGTGGCTTTGGTATACTCCTTGCAAGCTTCAAGAAGTTCATCAACACCCCACTTCTTATTAACTGGCATAATCCTTGATCTTATCTCATCATTTGGAGCATGTAAGCTAACAGATAGTGTAAATTGCGGATGCTTCTCAATAAGGTCGTATATCTTTGGCACGATACCACAAGTTGAAAGACTTATGTTTCGTGCACTTATATTAAGTCCATCCTCATTTGAAATGAGTTCAAGGAACTTAAGTACATTTTCATAATTGTCAAGCGGTTCGCCCATTCCCATTAAAACGATATGCGAAACTCTAAAGTCCTTATCGTCTTTTCTGTTATCCCTCGTTATAGCATAAATTTGAGAGAGAATCTCACTAGGCTCTAGCGACCTTACGCAACCATCAATAGTGCTGGCACAAAATGAGCATTTCATGTTACAGCCAACTTGTGATGATACACATACTGTGTAGCCGTACTTATACTTCATAAGAACTGACTCAACAGTTTCACCATCATTTAGCTCAAAGAGATACTTCTTTGTGCCGTCAAGCTGTGACTCAAGTTTTCGAACAACCTTGCAGTTTCGAATCTCGAACTGCTCATCCAAACTCGTTCGAAGATCCTTTGAGAGATTTGTCATCTCATCAAATGATACTACACACTGTTTGTGAAGCCAGTCATAAATCTGCTTTGCTCGAAACTTCGGAAGTCCCAAGTCCACTATTTGAGTTGTCAACTCTTTTAAGTCTAATGACTTAATGTCAACTTTCAAGCGTTGTCTCCTTTAACTAAGACTGCGTAAAAGAATCCATCACAGTCCTCATCCTGAGGGAAGATGGTTCTCTGCTCTTTTAGTTTAAAGCCCTCGTTCTCATCCAAGAAGCGTTTTACAACCTGTTCATTCTCCGAAGGATTAAGTGCACAAGTGGAATAAACAAGGGTTCCATTCTCCTTTAAGTAACGCGCGCTTTTAATTAATATATTATATTGTAAAGAAGGCAATAAATCAATATCCGTAATTTTTTTGTAACGGATTTCTGGCTTTCTCGAAATATCTCCAAGACCAGAACAAGGCACATCACAGAGCACTCTGTCCGCAAGGCCTAAGGACTCATCATATTTCTCTGCGTCGCCAACTTTTGCCTCAATTATTTTTAATCCTAGTCGCTTCGCACCATCGTTTATAAGTTTCACGCGATGGTCGTATAAATCAAAGGATTTCACTACGCCCTCATCGTTCATGAGCTCCGCTATCGTGAAACTCTTACCGCCTGGTGCGGCGCACATATCAAAAACAGTCTCTCCCGGTTTTGGGTCGAGTGCTTCGCAGCAGAGCTGTGACGCCTTGTCCTGAATATGTATATCATTCGGAAGATTCGATAGGTTCTCAGGATCAAGCACCACGAGACCCACACCCTTTTGTCTTCCATAAATCTTCTGTGGACCATTGGCATGTTCAAGGATGCCGATGGCTTTTTCTTCCCCATATGAGTTGATGAAATGATTAATCAATTCACTTGGACAGGAATATTTAATCTCAAGATAATTATCCGCATCCTCTTTTGGAAGTCTCAAACCATTTGTACTTATCTTTCTAAGTACAGCATTAATAAGTCCAGCAGCATACTGCGCCTTATTCTTTTTAGCAAGTTTTACAGACTCATTTATAGCTGCATGTGCAGGAATTTTATCCATAAAAAGAAGTTGATAGGCGCCGAGGCGAAGAATATTACGAGCCTCTGGTCTAAGTTTCTTAAGTGGTTGAGTCAAATAAAGTTCAAGATTAAAATCCAGTGTCAATTTGCGCTCAACCACTCCGTATACGAGACTCGTAAAAAACGCCTTGTCGGCGCCCTCAAGATTGTTATTCTTAAGTGCACCGGCAACTGATAAATTTGAGTAAGCATCGTTCTGTTCAATTTTAAGTAGAGTATCAAGTGCAAGTTGTCTTGTAGTCATAAAAGTTCCTTTAAACTAGCGTCTTCTGTTATTGAAAATGTAAATTATTCTGAGCAAGTTTACAACAGCTGTAGCCATAGCTACGACATATGTCATAGCAGCAGCTTTCAGTACCTTCTGTGCTCCATGGCACTCATCTTTTGTTAGGATGTCTGCCTCTTTAATGGCGGAGATTGCTCTGCGGCTTGCATCAAGTTCTACAGGAAGTGTAATAATCTGAAAAATTGCAGCCAAGCTGTACATAATAATTCCAATTTGGATAAGCAAAAATCCCGTATCAACCATATTGAGTGAAGTCTGGAGAATAATGCCTATAATTGCGAGTGGGATGCCAAGTCTCGAGCCAATATTACAAGCAGGAACTATGGCATTACGAAGTTTGATTGGGAGATAGTTTTTTGCGTGCTGAACAGCATGACCCGCCTCGTGGCAAGCAACACCAATAGCAGCAATGCTTGTACTACCGAGAACTGGCTCCGAAAGACTAATAACATTAGTTCTTGGATCGAAGTTATCGGTAAGATTACCTTCAATTCCTTGAATCGATACGCCCTCTACTCCATTTCTCTGAAGTACTATTTGAACTGCCTGTTCAGCAGTTATACCCCTAGCACTAGCGACCTCAGAAAATTTCGAATATGTAGATTTAACTTTGCCCTGTGCAATAAGTGCAACAAAGAAAAGAACTATGAGTAAAAAATAAAGAAATGGTCCCATTATTCAAAGACTCCTTCCAAATTATGACCGAGAAGATATGACTTTGCGTCCATTCTCTTACTGCCCTGCGGCTGAAGATCACAAATTTCTATTTCACGATTATCACCAGTGGCAACAAAAAGATGGCCCTTCTCAGTTTTTATAGTTCCAGGCACATCATCTGTTTTTCTGTCGGTTAATAATGTGCTATGAATCTTAAAAACAACTGAATTACAAGTGGTAGTTGCAGTAGGCCAAGGATTGAGCCCTCTCACCTGGTTATGAATCTCCTGTGCAGATTTATTCCAGTTTATTGGGCACTCCTCTTTTGAGAGCATCTTTGCATATGTTGATTCCTCATCATTTTGAGGAACTGGTGTGATGCTATCAATATTTTCTAAAGTCTCTTCAATAACATCTGCAGCGAGATTTGAAAGTCTGTCAAAGAGTTCACCAGCAGTCTCATTCTCACCAATTTTCACCTTTTTCATGACAAGCATATCACCTGTATCAAGGCCCTCGCCCATCATCATTGATGTCACACCTGCCTCAACTTCACCGTCTAAAACAGCACGCTGAATCGGTGCGGCACCGCGGTATTTTGGGAGAATTGAACCGTGAGCATTTATACAGCCATATTTTGGAAACTCCAAAATATCACTCTTAAGAATTTGGCCATATGCTGCAACAACGATAACATCCGGATTAAGTTCATCAAGAATAGGCATAGCTTCGCCATGTTTTACAGATGAAGGCTGAAAAACAGGGATGTTGTGAGACATAGCACATACTTTAACCTCTGGAGGAGTCAAAGTCATATGTCTACCCTTTGGTTTATCTGGCTGTGTGAAAACACCTAAAACTTCATGCTTTTCAATAAGCCTCTCGAGAGTAGGAACTGCGAAGTCAGGTGTTCCCATAAATACTATTTTTAACTTATTCTGCATTAAGAACATCCTCTTTTGGCTGTGGGTTTGGATTTAATCTATCAATAAAGAGAATACCGTCAAGGTGGTCAATTTCATGACAGAAACAACGAGCCTTAAGCCCTTCGCCCTTATAAACGCACCACTGACCCTCACGGTTTTGAGCCTTTACTTTTACTGTTGCAGGACGGATAGTCTCGTAATACTCACCTGGGATAGAGAGACAGCCCTCATCAGCAAACTGCTGACCCTCCTGCTCAATTATTTCAGGATTTACAAGTTCAATATAGTCCTCGCCACAGTCCATAACTACAATACGTCGAAGCATACCCACCTGCACTGCAGCAAGGCCCACTCCGTCAGAGGCATACATTGTCTCCTTCATATCGTCGAGAAGCTGAGCAAGTTTTTCATCGAACTTTTCAACTGGACGGCTCTTCTTTCTTAAAATTGGGTCCTCTTTAGTAACTACTTTTCTTAAAGCCATATTTTTGCTCCTTAAGTAATATCTGGGATTGCATTTACGCCACTGTTTTCTTTGTTCTTTGAAAAGTCAAAGAGCAACGTTGAAAGCATCTCGCGAAAACGCCTATTATTTACACATTTAATGATAAGTCTGTGCCTATACTTATTTGAAATCTTTACAACCCGCTCCGGCATTGGGCCTAAAACTATGAGTTTTAAGTCACTATACTCGCCCTCAGCCTTATCCTTCAAGTCTTTAAGGAAATTAAGACTCGCAGCAAGTACCCGCTCCTCCTTCGCACCCTGGAAACTTATAGTGCAAAGGTTACAATACGGTGGAAATACACAGGCTTTTCTAATCACAATTTCTGTGTCATAAAACTGTTCAAAATTTTGTTCGCTAGCAAGGTTTATTACGTCATGTTGTGGCTGAATTGTTTGGATAATTGCCTTGCCCGGATATTTGCCTCTGCCAGCACGACCAATAACTTGAGTCAAAAGATCAAAAGTTGTCTCCATTGACTTATAGTCATCACTAAAAAGTTGCTGGTCGGCAGATAGTATTCCGACAAGGGTGACATTTTCAAAATCAAGACCTTTTGCCACCATCTGCGTGCCGACCATTATGTCATACTCGCCGTTTCTAAAAGCGGTGAGTTTTTCTTCATAGGAGTATTTTTGCATGGTAGTATCTGCATCCATGCGAAGTATACGCGCTGATGGTAAGAATTTCTCGAGTTCCTCCTCAAAGCGCTGAGTGCCAAGTCCTTTATAGTGAAGATCATTTTCTCCACATTCAGGGCATATAGTTGTAAACGGAATGCTGTATCCACAATAGTGACACATTAGTCTTCCGTTATGTCTGTGATAAGTGAGACCTATACTGCAATTTGGGCACATTGCGACCTCACCACAACTATCACAAGCGGCATAGGTGTTGTACCCACGTCTATTTATAAGAACAATAGACTGGTGTCCCTCATCCAAATTCTTTGTAAGTGCAGCAAGAAGCGAACGGCTGATATCATTCCTATTTCCGTCAAAACGTTCTTTACACATATCAACTGTCTCAACAGTTGGAAGTTCTGCCTGACCAAAACGGTCCTTTAATACACAGAGTGAATATTTACCATTTTTAGCTTGAGTATATGACTCAAAACTCGGTGTCGCAGAGGCGAGCAAGAGAAGTGCTTTATCCTCTGCGCAGCGATATCTCGCTATATCTCTAGCGTGATATCTTGGGCTCTGTTCTGACTTATATGTATGCTCCTGCTCCTCATCTATAATGATGAGACCAATGTCATCAAATGGAGCAAATACAGCAGAACGAGTACCGACAACTATACTTGCAAGACCCTGTTTTACACGTTTCCACTCATCAAGACGTTCTCCATCTGAAAGACCGCTATGAAATACAGCAACTTTATCACCGTATCTGCTGTGGAATATGCGAAGTGTCTGTGGTGTCAGTGATATCTCTGGAACCATTACAATAATTCCTCGTCCTGTCTTCTCGACCTCATCAATAAGACGGAGATAGACCTGAGTTTTACCGCTACCAGTTACACCGAAGAGAAGGCTTGTACCACCGCCATTTTCAAACTGCGCTTTTAAATTATCAAAGGCATTCTGCTGACTCTCAGTAAGAGCAATAGTTTTAGTATCTGTAACCTTTTCGTTATAAGGCCTGCGGAATACTTCCTTCTCATAATATTCAACTACGCCCTTCTTTTTAAGGGCATCAACCACTGCCTGAGTAACCCCGGTAAAATAGCAAACTTCTTTTACTGAAATCTCACCAGTTGTGTTTCTTAGGCAATCAATCACGGAGAGCTGTTTCTCTGTGCACTTTGGAAGTTCACTGTCTAAAAGACGTACCATTTTAACTGTGACATCCTGTGGTTTATGAGAAAGACCTGGAAGCATTGTACGAAGCGCGTCGTAGACAGTGCAAAATGTGCGTTCTTTCATAAAGAGAGCGAGACGAATCATCTTATCGTTAAAGAGCGGTGCGTCATCAAGAATGGCGCCTATCTCTTTAAGGCTCTCGTCTCTCTCCTCTTCCAAAAGTTCGATTATTACAGCCTGCCGTGCAGAGTCACCTTTTCCAAAAGGGACCATGCATCGAACGCCTACTGATGGTACTTTATTCTCTGGCACGGCATAACTGTAAAGCTCATCAAAATGATAAGCCACATTTTGCACAGCGACGCGCGCCACGAGTCCTTTCATATGTACCTCCAAAAAGTATAGAAGGCAGTGGTGTTAAACCACTGCCGCTCTCTTAAAGTTCTCTAATCTCTGCTGGTTCCTCAATTTTGTATTCACCCTTGAGGAGTTTATCAAGAGCAGTTGTTACTGGCTTCTCTGTAATGATTTCATGATTTTCAGCCGCATCGTCAGCAATCTCTCTAGCGATTTTGGCTGTTGCTGTTACAAGTGAGTAACGGCTAATCTGATTGCCCTTCTCATCTGTAAGGAGTTCACGAAGATCTGGATTAAACATTTTATTCTCTGCCATTATTTTAAACCTCTTTCTGAAAAGTCTTCTACTGGTGGCAACACACGTGCCACCTCATTAATATATTCTACTTCGTCTTTATACTGATGACCATAGTAGAACTCGTCAACACTGTCGCTCTCACGGATGTGTCTTCTATGCCTAAAGATAATCTCTATGGCATCTTCAACTGCATCCTCGAGACGGTTGTTGACGATAATATAATCATAGTCATTTGCTCTGGCTATTTCACCCTTAGCGGCATCGAGTCTTCTCTTAATATCCTCTTCAGTATTCGTCTTTCTAGCACGAAGACGTTCCTCAAGGATATGAACCGACGGAGGCATAAGGAACATTGAACGAACATCAGGGTATTTTTGACGAATCTTATCAGCACCCTGAACTTCAATTTCAAGAACTACTGTCTTTCCCTCTTCAATCCATTTCATTACAGGACCCTTTGGAGTTCCATAATAGTTCTCATCATACTGTGCCCATTCGAGCATCTCATCATTTTCAATATGCTTTTCAAACTCTTCTTTAGTAACAAAGAAATAGTCCTTACCATCAACCTCATTAGGTCTCGGCTCACGTGTCGTCATACTGATCGATACGACAGTCTTATCATCACGCTTTAAAATTTCTCGAAGGACTGTGTCTTTTCCCGAACCAGACGGACCGGAAAAGATAAGAAGAAATCCTGCGGCTTCACTCATATCTCCTCGTCCTCCTCACCATTAATTCTCTCTGTAAGCGTCTCTGGCTGCAAATACGAGAGAACAACCTCGTCATTATCCATGATAAGGACTGTACGCGTTTTACGTCCCTGAGAGGCATCTATCAAGGTGCCTTTATCCTTGCAGTCACTGACTATTCTCTTTATAGGTGCTGAATCCGGACTCACAAGTGCAATTATGCGATCCGCATTAACACAGTTACCAAAGCCAATATTTACAAGCTTCATGGTTCCCCACCTTATTCGATGTTCTGTACCTGTTCCCTAATCTTCTCAACCTCTGCCTTTATCTCAACAACAACCTTGTTGATTTCAAAGTCAGAAGCCTTAGAGCCTATTGTGTTGGCCTCACGATTTATTTCCTGTACGAGGAAATCCATCTTACGACCAATAGCTTCGCTTTCATTAAACATTGCTTTAAGTTGCTCAATGTGGCTACGAAGACGTACTGTCTCCTCGTCCACTGCAACTTTATCAGCATAAATTGCCGCTTCCTGAAGAAGACGTTGCTCATCAACATCTGCGCCATCAAGCAACTCCTTAATGCGGTTCTTAAGCTTTTCGTTGTACTCACGAACAGTTTCAGGTGAACGTTCCTCAACAAAAGCCACCTTTGAAAGGATGAAATCCGCTCTACCGCAGATATCTGCCTTAAGCTTTTCTCCCTCTCTCTCTCGCATCGCAATGAAGTTGTCTACTGCCTCATCAAGAACAGACTTTACAAGTTGCCAAATAGCATCCTCATCTGTCTCCTCTTTATGTACGGAGAGAATGTCCCCAAAACGTGTAAGAGTTGAAGCGGAGATATCATTGCGAAGGTCATATGTCTGCTCGAGTTCTGTAAGTGCATCAAGATAAGCCTTTGCAAGTGAATGGTTTACCTTAACTACAACATCATCGGTCTCAAGTTCCTCGATACTAACATTGCATTCAACCTTACCACGGGCAATTCTACCCTGAAGATGAGATTTGATACGTTCATCGAGGAAGCCATAGGTTCTTGGTACCCTTGAGTAAAGCTCAAAGTACCTATGATTCACACTCTTAAGTTCAACAGAGATAAAAATACTCTCTGTCTCCTTCTGAGCGCGACCATAACCAGTCATGCTTCTTACCATATTAAATTCTCCTTATAATTAAAGCTCTGGGCGCCTCTTGCTACCTCCGGCTTTTATTAGCTTGTCTAAGACTTTTAAGTTCCTGTGGAGTAAGTTCACGCCACTCGCCCTGTTTAAGCATACCAAGTTTTACTGGACCTATAGCGATTCGTTTAAGGCGTGCAACTGTGAGGCCTTGATCCTCACACATCTTTCTTATCTGTCTGTTTCTTCCTTCGCAGATTACAATTTCAAGAACTACTCGATTTGGTTCTTGTGATAACACTCTTACATCTGCAGGAAGAGTCATTTTACCGTCAATCATGATGCCAGTCATAAGATTATTTAAAATATCCTCATTAATAGCTGGTCTTACGGTAACTCTATATGTCTTTGGCACATGTCTTGATGGATGTGTCATATTATTTGCAAATTCACCGTCGTTTGTAAGGAGGAGAAGACCTTCTGAGTCCTTATCAAGACGACCTACTGGGTACACACGTACCGGAATATCCGAGATGAGTTCTGCAACACATTTGCGGTTCATCTCATCACTCATAGTTGTAATAAATCCACGTGGCTTATTGAGCATAATATACTTAAGCTCTGCCTCTTTCTGGACCTTCTGTCCAGCGACCTCAACCTTATCTTTATCTGGATCAACTTTGTCGCCAATCGATGCGACTTTACCGTTTACTTTTACCTTGCCTGCGGCAATAAGTTCTTCTGACTTTCTGCGGCTTGCGATGCCACTTTCTGCCATATATTTTTGTAATCTAATTTTATTATCTGCCATGTCAAGAATCCCTCCTGTCAAGTTCCTTAAAATACGACTAATGCGGGGCTGAACCTGTCAGCCCCGCTATTAACCTTAAGTCGTAATTAGTCCTTCTTGATGAGACCTGTTACCTTGTCGAACATCTCTGGAACAAGGTTAACCATTCTCTCAGCTGCGTTATCATAAGCAGTGATGTGCTTAAGAGTAACCTGGCCATTCTGGATGAGAAGGAAAGCTACTGGTGTGATTGTAACGCCAGCTCCGCCTGCACCACCGAAGAGCTCCTTATTGCCCTTTGTTGGGAAGTCAGTACCACCGCTTGCGAAACCATAAGTTACCTTTGAAACAGGGATGATTGTAAGACCTGATTCTGTGTAAACTGGATCGCCGATGATTGTGCTAACGTCGATCATATCTTTAACTTTTTCGATTGTTGTCTGGAGCATTCCAGCTGCTGCTGTTTCTTTCATTTTAAGCACCTCTATTTTAATTAGTCTTTAAAATTACGAAATTAATCAAGCTTCTGCCTTTGCTTTAGCTTTTTCTTTCTTTGTTGCTTTGTATTCTCTATAAAAACCAAAGCCTGCCTTGCCAACTTTTGGAAGATATCCAATGAATGGTGTAACAAGTGTCAATGGTCTTACAGCAATGATTGCATGAATCTCACCGCTGTCTTTATTTGCGAGATAGTCAGGTGTCATATCAAGACTGATATCACCAACTGTGAGACTATTTGCAAGTTTTCCAAGTGCAGGATATGCAATTGCACCGATACGTCCATACTTAAGAGCTGTTGCAGCAGCATCACTGCCACTGATAACAAGACCTACGTTGAACTGTTTGATATTGATTTTTCTTGCGACTTTACCGAGAGTTCCAGTTGTCTCTTTTCCAATGGTTGCAAGAAGAGCAACGATTGAGTCAAACGAGAAACCTGACAAGAAATCTACTGCCTTATCATAAGCACCCGGAAGATCCGCAGCTTGTAATGAAGTTTTGATATTTTCAATCTTTGAAACTTCCTTTTGATTAACTACGTTATCCCAAGGTTTACCGGCCTCTTCCGCAGCTACAGCAGCCTCATATTCTGCTTCAACTTTTGGAATTTCAACTTCGAGCTTCTTTTCAGTTTCAGCAATTCGAATCTCTTCTTCACGAATTTCAACTGCAGTATTGAAATCTTTCTCAGCTGACTTTTTAACCTTAGTCTCTTCAACCTTCTCTGCAGCTTTCTCTTTTGCCTTATTTGAAACCTTTTTAGCTTTTGGACCAAACCATGATTTAAGTTTGCCCATGAGCTTTGCTCGTTTAGCCTTCTTCTTTTCAGAGAACATCTCAGGGTAAATCTTTAATTTGAAGAAGCCGTACTTAATCCAGAATCTTTTAACATCCGGTGCATACTCACCACCAACTTGAATCTTAACAGAAAGCAAGAATAATACTGTGCCTACTATGAGAATCAAAAGTACAAGTACTACGGCAACAACCCAAAAAAGAATCTTAAGAAATGCCAATAATCAACACCTCCCCCTAAATATTTAATTTTGAATAATTCTCCGCTTAATTTTCTTCCTCTAATTCCGGGGTTTCCGAAACATCGGTGTCTTCCCCTTGTTCCGGTTCTTCATCAGTACCCGGAAGTGCAGGAAGCTCATCAAGCGATTCTATACAAAAACAGCGTAAAAACGCTGATGTTGTACCATAGACAATTGGTTTACCTGGAAGATCAAGTCTACCCTTTTCTTCTATGAGGTCCTTCTCAGCAAGTGAGGTAATAACACCTGAGCAGTCAACACCTCGAACCTGTTCAACAAAAGACTTTGTTACTGGCTGGTTGTATGCGACAACTGCAAGGACTTCAAAAGCAGCTTGTGACAAAGGCACGTTTCTGCGCATCTCAAGGACCTTGCGGACCTCATCAGAGAATTCTGAGCGAGTGCACATTTGGAATTTGTCACCAAGATGGAGAATACACATGCCGCCCTGGCGCTCATCGTATTCTGCCTTAAGGTTCAGAAGAACTTGTTCCGCAAGGTCCGGCTCAATTTCAAGAGCATTCGCGAGCCTTACTACAGGTACTGGTTCACCAGCGGCGAAGAGAATGGCCTCTACGCTTGCCTGTAATGTCTTTGCGTTCAAGTTATTCAGCTCCTTCTTTTTTGTTATTTAGCTTGAAAGTGAGATCATCGCCATCACCTTCAGCAACCATTCTTTTAGCCTTAACGAGTTCAAGTACTGCAAGGAAAGTTGCAACCATGTCTGAGCGTGACTCAGATGCCTCGATTAAAGACTTGAAATTAAGGTCTCCACCTTTTAAAGCACGGCGAAGAATAAATACAATCTTCGAAGATACTGAAACAATCTTCTTAGATACGATAGCGGTAAATGATGAAACTGGAGGTGGAAGCTTACGCTGTCCCTTTCCAAGAGCTGAGATATATGCCTCAAAGAGTTCTCCAGGTTCATGTAAAAGATGATAAGTATTATCCTTATCGAGTTTATCGGGCTTACGGCTCAAATAATCAAAACCATTTGCCTCATCAGCTAGTTTACCAGCCATAATCTGACAATCGCGATATTCAAGGAGTTCTCCCTGAAGTTCAGCTTTTAACTGTTCAGCCTCTTCATGCTTTGGAAGAAGTGATACAGTCTTGATATAAACAAGACGTGCAGCCATATCTAAGAACTCGGATGCGACCTCCATGTTGGAATCCTGCATCTCACGAACATATGCTGTGTACTGATCGACCAAAGTTACAATTGGGATATCCATGATATCAAGTTTATGTTTTGTAATGAGGCTTAAGAGCAAGTCCATAGGACCTTCAAAAACTTCAAGTTTATAATTTATTTTCTCCATATGCCACCTCAGTGTAATCCGAATGGCAGAGATGAAGCAAGAATAAAGAATTTCATGAGCAATCCAGAGACGAATTCAATTGGAACTGTGAGAATTCTGGAGAAAAGCAAGATAATAATTATGATGCTAATCATTCCCTGATTTGCCTGAATCTTATACTCAGTCTCAGGCTTTAAGAAAGCACTGAGAATTGTAAAACCATCAAACAAAGGAATTGGCAAGAGATTAAGTACACCGAGCCATACTGAAATCTGAGCTGTTGTATAAAGGAATATTCCTACTGCTTGACCAATTACAAGGTTCGTGAAGCCTGGAAGTAAACTGTCTAATGCAACATAGATGAAAATCAAAACCCAACCGAGAAGGATATTTGAAACAGGGCCTGCAGCTGCAACAAGTGCAAGATCTCTCTTTTCATTTTTGAAATAACTTGAGTTTACTCTACAAGGTTTACCCCATCCAAAACCAATGAGTGCAATCATAACTGCACCAACAAGATCAATATGAGAAAGTGGGTTGAGTGATAACTGGCCAGTTGCTTTTACACTCTTATCACCAAGTTTGTAGGCAACATATCCATGTGCAAGTTCATGGAGAGGGATGCATACAAAAACAAGGAAAACAGCTGCAACAACTGTCACTGCAATTGTAAGAATGCTACCACTAAACAGAGCAGAAAGTAACATCATAACACCTCTCTAAAAAACATAGTTCTACTT
>JAGHSI010000039.1 GCA_018065925.1 Candidatus Limimonas coprohippi | reverse complement strand
ATATTAACATTATTTTTATGAATGGATGTGACCGCATGAACGTAGCAGTTATGGGATATGGAACAGTCGGTTCAGGCGTTGTTGAAATTATCAACAAGCGTGATCTCGGTCTCACAGTTAAGCATATACTCGACCTTCGTGATTTCCCGGGCGACGAAAATGCAACAAAATTTACAAAGGATTTCAACGATATTTTAACCGACACCACCGTTGAGATTGTAATAGAAACCATGGGCGGTCAGAATCCTGCTTTTGAGTTTGTTTCAAAATGTCTTAAGGCCAAAAAGCATGTAGTTACTTCAAATAAAGAACTCGTTGCAGAACGTGGACTTGAACTTATAAACCTTGCAAAAGAGAACAATGTAAACTTCATGTTTGAGGCATCAGTAGGTGGCGGAATACCAATTATTCGACCTCTCACCTTCTGCCTTAAGGCTAACAACATAAGATCAATCAATGGTATTTTAAACGGCACAACAAACTTTATTCTCACAAAGATGATTAAAGAGGATATGTCATTTGATGATGCTCTTAAAATCGCTCAAGATAACGGTTATGCTGAGAAAGACCCAACAGCAGATGTCGAAGGACACGATGCATGCAGAAAGATTTGTATTCTCTCTGCCCTCGCTTTCGGCGACCATGTTTATCCAAAAAATGTACATTGTGAAGGCATTACAAAAATTACATTGGACGATGTAGCTGCTGTCTCAAAGATCGGCGCTGCCATCAAGCTTATCGGCACAGCCGAAAAACTCGACAATGGCAAGCTCTACATCACAGTCAGCCCAGCCGTAGTAAAAAGCGACAGCCAGCTTCTTTCTGTATCAGATGTTTTCAATGCCGTTCTCGTTAATGGCGACGCTACTGATGAAGTTATGTTCTTCGGCAAAGGTGCCGGCAAACTTCCAACAGCAAGTGCTGTTGTTGCCGACGCACTCGACTGCGCAGAACATAAGGATAACCGTCGCCCAATTTTCTGGGGTCCTGAGAAGCCAGAACTTATCGCAGATTACAAGAATGTTGAAAACGAATATTATGTCCGTTTGAAAAACATTGACCAGGACGCTGTTCTCAGTGCATTCCCAGGCGCAAGCCTCATCGACTCAGACGATGTTGTTCTCTTCACAAAACCAATGACAGAATATGACATCGAAAAAGCAGTTAATGATTTAGGTGCTGAGCTTTGCGCGTTAATAAGAGTCGCAAAGGCATAAGGAGGACCAAATGTCACTTATAGTTCAAAAATTTGGTGGCTCATCTGTAAAAGATGCCGAGTGCATAAGCCGAGTTGCCGGAATCGTTGCCGACACATATTCCGAAGGAAACGATGTCGTCGTAGTAGTTTCTGCCCAGGGCGACACAACAGATGACCTCATTGAAAAAGCAAATGAAATTAACCCTGCTCATTCAAGACGTGAACACGACATGCTCGTATCTGCTGGAGAGCAGATTTCAATAGCACTACTTGCTATGGCCATTGAAAAACTCGGTCTTCCAGTAGTTTCACTTCTCGGTTGGCAAGCAGGTTTTTCAACCAATTCAAGTTATACAATGGCACGCATCAAAAAGATTGAAAAGGAACGTCTTCTCAACGAACTCGATGCCCATAAGATAATTGTTGTTGCAGGTTTTCAAGGCCTCAACAAGTACGATGACATAACAACACTTGGTCGTGGTGGTTCAGACACATCTGCAGTAGCTCTTGCCGCTGCACTCCACGCTGACAAATGCCAAATCTTTACTGACGTTAGTGGTGTCTTCACAACGGACCCACGAATCGTCCCTAACGCTATTAAGCTCGATGAAATTACCTATGATGAGATGCTCGAGCTCGCATCATGTGGCGCTCAGGTTCTTAATAACCGTTCAGTAGAAATGGCAAAGAAGTACAACGTTGAACTTGAAGTCCTTTCAAGCATTAAACGTGAAACAGGTACAATTGTTAAGGAGGCAATCAAAGTGGAAAAAATGTTAATCCGTGGCGTTGCAAAAGACAACGACGTCGCTCGTATATCAGTTCTTAAATTATCAGACACTCCAGGTGTTGCATTTAAACTTTTCTCAAAGCTTGCAGCCAAGAATATAAATGTAGATATTATTCTTCAGTCTGTAGGCCGTGACGGAACAAAAGATATCACTTATACAGTTCCTATGGATATGGCAGACCTTGCAAAAGAGGCAACACTTGAAGCTTATCCAAATCTTGAAGAGAGCGATGTAATCATCGACACAAACATCTCAAAAATTACAATCGTTGGTGCAGGCATGGAGACACATCCGGGCACAGCATCACAGATGTTTGAAGCTCTTTATGATGCCGGCATCAATATCCAGATGATTTCAACTAGTGAGATTAAAATCTCAGTTCTCGTAGCAAAGAGCGACGCCGAGCGAGCAGTTTCAGCAGTTCATGAATCTTTCTTCCCAGAGGACTAATTTACAAATGAAAAACTCCAGCCATATATGGCTGGAGTTTTATTTTGTCTAAATTACATCTTATCAGGTACTGAAACCTTAAGCATTGTAAGTGTATTCTTCAAAACGAGCTTTGTGCTAAGACAAAGATGAATACGTGCAGCACGCAAGTCCTCATCTTCAACATTTACTCTACAAGCGTTATAGAACTTGTGGAAAAGTGTTGCAAGTTCAAGAAGATAACGCGTAATTCTTGCAGGGTCATATGCCTTTGCTGCGGCAACAATTTCGTCCTCAAGACTACTGAGATGACGAATGAGCTCACGCTCCTCTGGGAGAACAAGTTTTTCAAGTTGAGCCTTTCTTGCTGGGCCTACTGCGATATTCTCCTCCTCAAGTTTGCGGAGAATACTGCAGATACGCGCATGTGCATACTGGCAATAATAAACTGGGTTTTGCGAATCCTGCTGAACAGCAAGTCCTAAATCAAATTCCATCTGTGAACCAGCTTCACGAATATTGAAAATAAAGCGAACTGCATCAATAGGGATTTCATCAAGAAGATCAGTCAAAGTAATAGCTTTGCCTGTTCGCTTACTCATCTTAACAACTTCGCCATTATCCATAAGCTTAACAAGCTGCATAAGAACAACATCAAGTTTATCTGCACCAAGGCCTAAAGCTTCAAGCGCACCCTTCATGCGAGCAACGTGACCATGGTGGTCCGCACCCCAAACATCTATGTTTGTCTCAAATCCTCGCTTAATTTTATTTCTATGATATGCAATATCAGCTGCAAAATAAGTTGGATTACCATTTGCACGAATAAGTACATCATCTTTAAGATCAAGTTTTTCAATATCAGCATCTGATTTTCCTTGATCCTTCAAAATCTTTGTCTGAACTTCAATATTCTTATACCAAAGTGCGCCATCTTTTTCATAAGTGTATCCGCGCTTTGTAAGTTCATCAATAGTATCTTTTACTTCTCCGCCATTATGAAGAACACTCTCATGGAACCAAGTATCATAGTTAATTCTATATTTCTCCATAGCGGCTTTCATATTAGCAATATTCTTTGGAAGAGCGAAGTCTACAAGTGCTTTTCTGCGCTCAGCTTCATCCTTCTCAAGGTAAGAATCACCATTAATTCCCGCAAATTCCTCAGCAAGAATTCTGATATCATCGCCGTGATAACTATCCTCTGGAAGTTCTATATCAACACCAAAATGTTGCTGATAGCGAACATCGAGTGAAAGTGCAAACTTGTCAATCTGATTACCAGCATCGTTGATATAAAACTCTCTTTCAACATTATATCCAGCGTAATCAAGTACTGCTGCGAGACAGTCGCCAAGGGCGCCACCACGGGCATTTCCCATGTGCATTGGCCCAGTAGGATTTGCAGATACAAACTCTACTAATACTTTCTTACCCTGTCCGTAATTTGAACGACCGTAGTTGTCACCGCACTCATCAATATCGAGCAAAATATCGGCATAGTAATCATCAGATAGGAAGAAGTTTATAAAACCAGGACCAGCAACCTCAACCTTTGAAAAATATGTTCCTTCAAGATTAACATTCGAAACGATTTCCTCAGCGAGAGCACGAGGATTCGTCTGGAAAACCTTAGCGTTTACCATAGCTGCATTAGCAGAAAAATCGCCGTTTGCACGATCTGCAGGAACCTCTACCTTAAATTCCTTGAGCCCGCTCTTTGCGGCATTTATCACTGCAATGAGCTGATCTCTTGCAGCAGTTACAACTTTTGACATTACTTTTTCTCCTTCTGCTTTACAGTTTTTACTATGACTTCAAGTTCATTATCAGAGACCTCTCCGCCGCCGATGTCGAGTGTATAAGAAAACTTTAACACTCCCCCGCCTAAAGCCATTTTTGAATCTATCATTTTAGCATATACGCCCATTTGTAGTCTTCCATAAGGCGTGTCGTATGCGCAATTATGGCGCTTACCCTTTTCAAGGACTAAATCAAGTCCATAGGATCCACCACGCGAAAGGCGCACAGTATTTGGTTCAATAACAACAATCTTTGTCGTTGTGCCAGCAAAATCTCCCTCGTGCTCATCATACTTTATAACATACCCATTTTTTGATATGTCTAAGTCTCCGAAGAGTTCAATCGTGCTTTGAGATACGTCACCAGCTGCCGTATGCCTATCATTGATAGTTATCTTATATTGTTCTATATTATTCTCAGTTTGGTTCAAGAATTAACCCCACTTTTCTTCTGCAAGTGTAATAAGTCTGTCACAGAGTTCACTGTAACTGATACCCGCAGCTTCAATCATCTTTGGATACATGCTTATGTTTGTAAATCCAGGAATAGTATTAATTTCATTAAAGAGAACTCTTCCATCCGCCTTAGTAACAAAGAAATCTACACGTGAAAATCCAGAACAGCCAAGTGCTTTAAAAGTCTTAACTGCAGATGATGCAACAAGATTTCTCTCGTTCTCTGATACAAGTGCTGGAATATTCAAAATGCTTGCAGCATTTGAATATTTCGCGTCGTAATCATAAAATTCATTAGCTGGTGTAATCTGTCCCACGACGCCAGTAATGACAGCGTCATTACCCAGCACCGCACATTCAACCTCATAACCATCAATGAATTCTTCAAAAAGTACTCGTGTATCATGTTCAAATGCAAGAGCAAGAGCATTTTCTAATTCATCGAAATCATGAGCCTTAGAAATTCCAACTGACGAGCCTGCATTTGCAGGTTTTACAAAGATAGGATAACCAAGTTTTTCTTCAACGCCCTTAAGATCTTTGAGACCATTTTCAAAATCATATTTTGTTATATAATCCCACTTTGCCTGTGCAATACCATTTTGGTCAGCAACAGTATTAGTCAAGATTTTATCCATTGAGATGGCAGACGATGTCATATCGCATCCAACATATGGGATATTAGCAAGTTGAAAAAGGCCTTGAATAGTTCCATCCTCGCCATTCTTACCATGAAGAATTGGGAAAGCAACATCTATTCTAATATTTTCATATCCATCTTCTCGGATAACAGTTATACCGTGTACCTCACGATCAGGAGACACAAATGCCTTTGTAAGTTTTCCAGCCTCAAGCCACTTATCCTCTGGCAAAGCGTCAACGGGTCCATCATAAAGGTACCATTTACCATCTTTTGTGATGCCCATCATATAAACTTTATATTTTTCAGTATCAATATTTGATATTACGGATTTTGCTGAAACAACAGATACATCGTGTTCACTTGAACATCCGCCAAACAACACCAAAAGATTTTTCATTAGAGAACACTCCAATTTTCTACATTAATAAAGTATATCTTATCACAGTAAAGTTTATACTTCAAATAAAATTTATAATGACAAATCGCCTTTCCTATGTTAGAATATTGCGTGTTAATTTGATGTAAAGGCGGAATGAAAATGATTCCAACAAAAGACGCACTTCTCACACTTATCAAAGCCGTTGACGGAACTATGTCAGCTGCAAATTTTGCCCTCACAAGTTCAAAGACCCCAGAGGACACAAGTGAGCCAATCACTTATGCTGGTGAGTATGGAGAAATCGAATTAAAGTTCGAAGAAAATGTACTTTCAGTAAACTGCAAAGCAGAAGGAACAGACTGGAAAAACGTTGCGCAGGCTCTCTTTGATCTTGCCGATGATACATGGGATGAAAAAGCAACAAAATCAGCTGCCAACACTGTTTGTGAAGCAGTTTCAAAATATTATGGCACTGAATGTGTATATGCTGGAAAGACTTCAAAATCAGCAAAAAACGATGGTTCAAAGGTTGTTGATCTAGCAACTGCCGCTGAAAAAGCAAAGAAGACAAAGAAGAAAGAAAATGTAGTTTCTTACGATGCCATTTCCCTTGCAAACCGTATGGAAAACATCTTCCAAGACCTCAAGGGAGAGATGGTTAAAAACATTGAAACTTATGATATTTTTCTTCCAGAAGAATACTTTGAAACACTTATCACACCTCGTATTGTTGAGGCTATGAAAACTAATGATAGACCTGTTCTCAAAAAAGTTTTCAATGCTTTCAATACATTCTATGATGAAGGTGAAAATGACGTTCAGAGCCTCATTGTAGTTTCAGTTCTCGGCATGAATTTTGCAAAAGATGAAACACTTCTTAAGAGTTGTGAAACTTTAATGGACGAGACACTTTATGACGCTGTTATGCCTGTTGTAACTTACCTTAAAACAGGTAAAGGTGCTAAAAAAAGAATCTCTTCTTTCACAAATCCAATCATCAAATAAATATAGCAAACCTAGAGCTTCGGACTAGCCGAAGCTCTTTTTTTTAGGTAAAATATCTCATTGTATTAAAAAATAAAGTATGTTATACTTTTATGTGCC
>JAGHSI010000089.1 GCA_018065925.1 Candidatus Limimonas coprohippi | reverse complement strand
ATAAAAAATGTGGCGGTTGCCAACTGGACACATCATATGCAGAACAGCTTGAGTTTAAGATGAGGCTCGAGCAAAAATTGCTTGGCAAATTTGGAAAAATTGAACCCATAATCGGTATGTATTACCCATATCATTATAGAAACAAGGTTCAAGCTGCTTTTGCCTATGACAAGCGTGCTGGAAGAGTTATATCCGGTGTATACCAATCAAATAGCCATAAAATAGTAAATGTTGATTCGTGTAATATTGAAGACAAAAAGGCAGACGAAATTATAGTAAGTATAAGAAAACTTGCAAAAGATTTTCGTTTTGAGCCATATAACGAAGATACCGGAAGTGGGTCTTTGCGCCATGTTTTAGTAAAACGTGGTTTTAAAACCAACCAAATTATGGTTGTAATTGTGACAAAAGGTCCTATAATTCCAGCAAAGAACAATTTTGTAAAAGCTCTTTTAAAACTTCATCCAGAAATCACAACAATAATACATAATATTAATCCTTATGACACAAATCTTGTTCTCGGAGATAGAGAAAATGTTCTTTTTGGCAAAGGATATATAGAAGATGAACTTATGGGTTGTACCTTTAGAATTTCTGCAAAGAGTTTCTATCAGATAAATCCTCAACAGACTGAAAAACTTTATGGTACTGCTATTGAATATGCGGGGCTTACAGGTAAAGAATCAGTGCTCGATGCATACTGTGGCACTGGCACTATAGGAATTATTGCCGCAAGGCGTGGCGCCAAAAATGTTATCGGCGTTGAGCTTGAAAAAGCAGCAGTAAAAGATGCCATTTCAAATGCAAAGCGTAATGAAATAGATAATATCTATTTCTATAACGCTGACGCTACTGGTTTTATAAATGAAATGGCAGATGCCGGTGAACACCTTGATGTAATTCTTATGGATCCGCCACGCGCTGGATCCACAGAAGAATTCCTTGATGCCTGTGTTCACATTGCTCCAGACCGTATCGTATATGTTTCCTGTAATCCAGAGACACTCGCGCGAGACCTTTCTTACATCACTAAGAAAAACTACAAAGTTGAAAAAATTCAACCTGTTGATATGTTCCCACATACAGCGCATGTTGAGACGGTTGTGTTGTTGAGCAAGAAAAAAATACAAGGCAAAAGACTGTGTAGAAATCGGTGTTGACGACGAAGATTACTACAAGATTAAGGAGACGAATAAATGAATGCTTATCCGGTGTACAGAAGTTTTGTAAAGTATTCATCAGGGTTGCAGAGTAATACAAAGGTACTCTCGACGTAGAAAAAGAACTGCAGGAATATGGATATCAGGTAGGAAAGGTTCTATGAAGTAATGGATATAGAGAAAAGTCTATTTGCACTAAAAGATGAAAAATATGCGGAGTTTCAGGCCAAGCTGACTCCGACTGTAGATAAAAATCTGTTTATCGGAGTGCGCGTTCCCGATACCAGAAAACTTGCTAAAGAGATATATAAGTCCGGTTACTATTCGGGTTTTCTGCATGAGTTACCGCATAAATTCTATGATGAAAATATGCTGCATGGTCTTATTGTTTCGGAAATAAAAGAATATGACGAATGCATTGCGGCAGTTGATAGATTCTTGCCTTACGTGGACAACTGGGCAGTTTGCGATATTATGTCGCCAAAATGTTTTAAGAAGAACAAAGACAAGTTGATGGATAAAATTATCGAATGGTCGGGAAGTGACGAGGTATATACGGCTCGATTTGGCATAGAAATGCTGATGACACATTTTCTTGATGAAGATTTTAAACTGGAATATCTGGAGATCCCGGCGAATGTGCAACTGGAAGACTATTACGCCAAAATGATGGTTGCCTGGTTCTTCGCAACAGCGCTTGCTAAGCAATGGGATGCAGCAATACCTTATCTTTAGGAAAACAGGCTTGAAGCATGGACTCACAATAAGACCATACAAAAAGCGCGGGAAAGCTATCGCATAACAGATGAACAAAAGGCTTATTTAAAGACTATTAAAAGATAGCCCTTTTACTATCGTGCAAAAGTGCACCTGACAAGTTTACGTTAACGAGAAGCAGGCATGACATCAATCCTGTCGTGTCGACCCATGTGAAGACGGTTGTTTTCTTGTCTCGAGCCTGAGTTGAGGCTATAGGGCTATTGTCAGAGTGACATATTTGAATTCTGATCCAAAGGGGAAATCATAAATGCTTTTTAAAGGAACGCTTATAGTGGTTGAAGATTGCACTGAAGCTTTGAAATTTTATCATGATATTTTCGGACTTTCATTAGTTCGGGATAATGATGGAAATATGGAACTGACCGGTCAGCTCTATTTACAGGAACGCAGATACTGGGAAAATTTTACGGATAGGAACGTGGTTTCAAAAAGCAACAGTACAGAATTGTATTTTGAAGAGCCGGACATTGACGCTTTTGTAGAAAAACTTGAAATGCTCTATCCTAATACCGAGTATGTGAATCGACTTATGACACACAGCTGGGGGCAGCGTGTGATCAGATTCTATGACCCGGATGGAAATCTTATTGAAGTCGGTACACCGGTGTAGAAGAATAAGTATAGAAAACCCAAGAGAAGTCGGAACTCGGCGGTTGGTAATTCTACCAAGAATAAAAATTTTAAAAAAACATTTAAATGAACAAAAGAAGGTAGTATAATAATAGAGGCTTAAATTTCGAGAGGAGAAATTCTTATGAAAAGTTTTGCATTAGTTATGTACGCATTTGCAGCAATTTGCCTTATCGCTGGCATCGGATTATTAATTGCTGGTAACATGGTTCCACTTGTTGCTTTTTGCTTACTTGCTGCCGTTTCTTTTGCTATTCCTGGTTTCATCGTTCAAAAAGAAAACCCAGAGGAATTCAAGAAATAAGAACATGAATAAGAGGCTTAGAGCTTTTGCTCTAAGCCTTTTATTTTTATATGTTTTCTTTTTTATGTTTTTTCTTTCTCCGATTTAAGTTGAGCTGCAGAAGTTACAGACTCACGATAGTCAATGGGACGCTCTGGAACTTTAACAACAATTTGATAGTCATCCTCATATACAATTTCTCCTGGAGTATTTGTATATACAAGATAAAATGGATGATTATATTTTTCAAGAAGCCACATTGCAGGTGTGATGAGTTTCATCATTTCCTCTGTGTTTTCCGTTTTGAAGAAACAAACTACTTTTTCTTTACCATTACACATAGGAGGAAATGGAAGAATCTCCGCAAACCACTTATCTATTTCTTCAAATAGACTTGCGTCCTCTTCATCCATAATTTCATCTCTTATTAGCTGCCAGCACATGCTGAAAACACCTTTTTCATATTCTGTGTTTGCAGCGAGCTCACGTCCTTGAATTCTAACATACTTAAATTTCATAACTTTACTCACTCCTACTTATTTATAAAGTAAAGACCAACTAAACAGATTAATATACCAATAATCTTTTGTGACGTAATGGACTCATTAAAGAAAAAGTATCCTACCATTATAAGGATGATTGCAAGAACCGCACTTTGAGCAATGCTCAACACGCTGATTTCCCAGCCAGCTTTATACGCAAAAATAGCCCCCACTTCTAACCCAATAACTGAGAACCCCAAAAGAATTGTTGCCCAATTCACATGAGTCAACTGCTGTGAGATAGAAATTTCTTTATTTCCTATTGTGAAATAAAGCACAAGAGAACACACAGCGGCTATCAAATATGTAATAACCATTGCAATAAATGTATCGATTTGCTCTGGAAGTTTTTTCGCAGTTACTTGATAGAGCACATTTGAGAGAATAAGGACCGTGATTGGCCAAAGATAGCTAAATGACATACTTTTTTTCCTTAAAGTTTATAGAGAATATCTTCCATAAGTTTGAATGCTTTGTTTGCTGAATTTGTAACATTGGTATTAAAATCGCCACCATCGCCATCAAAAGTGTCGCTAATACACTTGATTGAGAGGCACTTAACACCCGAAAGAGCACAGACACGCGCAATAGCTGCAATCTCCATGTCACAGATATTGCAACCGAGATTATAAAGATTGATTTTATCTTGAGTTTCAACAATGAAGCGGTCGCCAGATGCGTCAACAGCTTCCTTAAGTTCTGGATAAAGGGATTTTACAAATTCAATCATGCCCTTATCAAGTGGAATATATTCATCCTCAAACTCCTCATACTGATGAAGCTTTACTGGATCAATAGGTGAGACATCGTAATCGTGATTAATAGTTTTTGTAACAACAAAAAGATCATCAACCTTAAGAGCTCTATCGAGAGCACCTGTAACACCAAAGTTCAATATAACTTCGCAACCGTAACAAGAAATCAAGAGTTGGGTTGCAGCAGCTGCATCAACAAGGCCATATCCCGATTTAATAGCATAAACCTCGTTATTATTTACCTTTGTCTTATAGATTTCTTTATTGCTAATATTTAATGTTTCAATTTCAAAATCGCTTTCAAGAAAACTCTTAAGTTCCCTTGCTATAGCAATGACTATACCTATTTTCATGATTTTCCCCTTATTTTTTCATGAGTCTCATTGAGTTAAAGATGGCAAGAAGTAAAACTCCTACATCGCCAAATACTGCAAACCACATGTTTGCAACGCCAAAAATGCCAAGTAATAAAATGAGAGCCTTAACAGAGAGTGAACCGATAATATTCTCTTTTACGATCATCTTTGTATCACGAGCGATATTAATAGCATCAACAAGTTTACTTGGATGATCATCCATAATTACGACATCGGCAGCTTCAAGAGCAGCATCAGAACCAATTCCACCCATTGCTACACCAATGTCAGCCCTTGCGAGAACAGGAGCATCATTAAGCCCATCACCCATGAACGCTACCAGACCAATTCCCTCAGCGCCACGCATAACTTCTTCAAGTTTTTCAACCTTGTCGTTTGGAAGAAGTTCGGCATAATACTTTTCAATTCCAACAGTTTTTGCAACAGCTGAAGCTGCATCGGCATTGTCACCTGTGAGCATTACTGTGTGCTCAATGCCGGCAAGTTTAAGATCGCCAATTCCCTCGCGTGCGTCTTCTTTGATTTCGTCAGAAACGACGAAGTAGCCAGCGAATTGGCCGTCAGCGGCAACATAAACCTTTGATCCCATAGTGGATGTATTCTCTGTAAAACTAATATTTGCGGCGCGCATAAGTTTTGCATTGCCAGCAAGAACTAAATGATTGCCAACTACAACACTAACGCCGTGCCCAGGTATTTCCTTGTAATCAGAAATTTTATCCTTATTGATTGGCTTACCACCCTTGCTGTAATAAAGATCCATGATTGACTTTGCAATAGGGTGATTTGAAAGACACTCGGCATAAGCAACAAGCGTCATAAGCTGTGAATTCTTAAAATCATTTGCAGCGGATGCCTGAGTCACGGCAAAAGTACCCTTTGTCAATGTACCCGTTTTATCAAATACAACTGTATCGATATTATTAAGCGCTTCAAGGTAGTTTGAGCCCTTGACTAAAACACCATTTCTAGATGCTAGACCAAGTCCAGCAAAGAAAGCAAGTGGAACTGAAATCACAAGTGCGCATGGGCAAGCAATTACAAGCAATACACAAGCCCTATAAAGCCATACCGTCCATGCCTTTGAAATAAGGCTTGGAACGACAGCAATAATAAGTGCTAAAGCAAGCACTGCTGGTGTGTAATAGCGTGAGAATTTTGTGATAAACTGCTCTGCAGGAGCCTTCTTATCTGATGCATTCTCAACAAGTTCCAAAATCTTTGAAACTGTTGATTCCTCATAACGCTTTGTGACTTTTATGTTTAAATATGCATCTTTATCGATAAAGCCCGCAAGAACTTCGTCACCTTCGGCAACCTTGCGTGGAACTGGCTCGCCTGTAAGTGCAGATGTGTCAACAAAGCCTCTGCCGTTTTCAATAACGCCATCAAGTGGGACACGCTCACCCGCTCTAACAACGATAACATCGCCCACTTGAACTTCACTTGGGTGGACCTTTATGATTCTTCCACGGTTTACATGAGCTATCTCAGGCCTAATATCCATAAGTTTAGCAATAGACTTCTTTGATTTACCAAGAGCAAGATCCTCAAGGAACTCGCCAATTTGGTAAAGAAGCATTACTATTACTGCTTCAGGATAATGTCCAGTAATAAATGCGGCAAGTGATGCTATAGACATAAGGAAATTCTCATCAAAGAGTTCTCTATGAAGCACTCTTCCAACAGCGCGAAGAATAACATCATAGCCCAAGAAGATATAGGCGATGATAAAGAATGGAAGTCCCACCCAAATCGTCTTCTTAATTGCCTTAAAGAGGATAAAACCTACTATGAAAATCGCAAGGCCTATTCCAAGGCGCTTAATTCTCTCAATAATTGATCCTTCCTCGCCAGTTTCATGTTCATTTACTGTGAATTTATGACCATGGTCATGATGGTGCCCGTTAAAGTTAAACACTTTAACTTTCCCACCATCAACATCCTCTTCTTCTGGAACCTCTTCAAAAGTTGGCTTTTTCTTTATCTTAGTTGGAGAGACATTAGCAAGTTTATCCTTGAAAGATACTTTTTTCTCAACATTCTCAAGCTTTGAAGTATCAAGAACTGGTTCTTCGAGTTCTTCTATCTCCTCTACTTCCTCAGTCTCCTCCGTTTTTTCAACCTCTGTTATTTCTTCAACTTCTTCATCTTCGAACTCCCATGAATCTACAACTTCAGAGAGTTCATCATTTATAGACTCAAGAGTAACTTGTTCAGAATCCATCTCCTCATCATTATAGTGGTCATAAAGGATAGCACCATCCTCATACTCCCACTCAATATCAGCAGAAGATTCAGCAGCAATCTCTTCCTCTTCCTTTTTCTTAAGTTCTTCTGTGCTATTTTTAAGAGCATCCTGTGCTCTCTTTAAAAGATCACTCATATCCTCTTACCTTCCTTCTCTCAAATGTTCAAACCCAATGTTTAAGATTTCCTCTACATGAGTATCACTGAGTGAATAATATATGTTTTGGCCATCTCTTCTCGATTTAACCATGTTTGCCATTTTTAAAGATTTGAGCTGGTGTGAGACTGCCGACTTGTTCATTCCCACTTTATCAGCTATATCACATACGCACATCTCTTTATCCTTAAGAGCGCCAAGTATTCTTACTCGCGTTCCATCGCCAAAAACTTTAAAGAGTTCTGCAAGTTCTAAGTACTCTTCGATAGTACAGTCTCTCTCCAAGAGCTCTCCTCCCTTCAATCTATTTGTGAATAGTTGAACAGTTATTCAACTGTTCAACGATAACTATACCCCTTTATAATCAAAAAGTCAATTATAAAGGGGGCAAAAATCACATTTCTTCCTGCTCGGCAATATGGCGCTTGCCGTTCTTCGCCGTTCTCAAGAGAACGAGCAAGTTTAAAATGGCAAGCACAAAAAATAGCGCAAGCGAAACGAGCAGGAGCCTAATCTTTAAGAAAGCATAAAACGAATATCCCACTGCTCCTATAGCGATAGCTGTACCAAGAGCAATCCCCATACAGAGAGCTACATTTGTATTCTCTCGAAGAACTGAGAGCTCATCGTCCCAAACAAGTTTCGGCTGTATGCTATCAAGATAAATTCCCATATAGGCTATGAAAACTACTGATAAGGCACTGAGCGCCATAGAAACAATAACATAAAGAGGATTTACTCTAATAAGAATTGCTGCTGGAATTAAGAAAATCCATATTCCAAAATATGTAAGCCCAACCGAAACAAGCACCTTAATGTCCCACTGTGTGTCATATGAAACAGGGATATACTTCATAAATTGAAAATGCTTGCCCTCTCGTGATATCGCATTTGATGAAATCGAATTAAGTGCCGTCATTATCAGCGAAAATACTACCGAGCCCATTATCAGGAAGAAGCCAACAGTTTTTGGACTATTCATATTATAGACTCTAAGAGCAGTAAGCGATACATCGTACGTCTGCATCTTTAAAATAACCATTACAAAAATCGGCCAAATAAAATTTGGAATTACACAATTTGTAAAGAATGCAGGAGTTCTAAATAAGATACGAATTTCCTTCAACAAATAAGCTTTAAAAGGTGTTCTCTGAATCGAAAGTTCCATAAGCTTATCAAAGTCGCGAGTCTTTGCTTTGGCATTGGCAACAAGATTTTCAAATCCTTTAAAATAAACCATCTCTGCCACAAAAAGCATTAACGCTACTGCAAATATGTTGATTAAGATATAAATCAAAAGATCCGGCACACTCTCTAGCGCTATCGCCCTTGATATAAAGTGAACCATCGGGAAGAGTTTATTCATACTTTCAACAAAAGGACTGTTCGTCTCCGTTATAAAGAAGTGAACTGCATCCTCTGCGCTAGCTGCCAACACCCTAAAAAGTATTACAAACAAAAGAATAATAACTGCGAGTACAACAGCAATAATTCTCTGAACGCTCTCCTTATTTTTAACAGCCTTTGTGAACCTCATTATAAACATTGAGAGTATTCCACAATAGCAAAGTGGAACTATAGGCAATGTAAGCACTGCTATAAAACTAGAAATATATGAGAATACTCCAGGTTTTGCTGCAAAGAAAAATCCCACAAGGCTCGCAATAACCATAAAGATTTGCATGGCATTATCGACGTAGTATGAAACTGAAAATTTTGCTGCAACGAGTTGCCACGCCTTTATAGGCCATGGTCGCACATATTCAATATCGCTTGAAAAATAGAATTCACTAAATATGACATTGAATCCAAAGAAAAGTGTAAACAAGCAAATCATATGGAATACCATCGCAACACCGATATCTTCAATATGAAAGAACTGAAGCCCATCAACAAGTGCATATGTCATCAATGCGCAAAAGATAGCTACGGGAATAAAAATAAACAAAACGACAATGGCCACGATAACTTTCATAGTTATTCGTGTCCTCTTGTCGTTTGATTTACTCATTTGTAACGACTTAATAAAAGCCTTCGTCAATGCTCTGTAAGTGGTCATTCTACTTTTTCTCCGGTCATCTCAAGGAAAATCTGCTCAAAATCTTTTCCAGGATATCTCGATGTGAGCTCATCCATCGTACCATAGAAGATATCTTTGCCATGATTTATTATAACAATCTTATCGCAAAGCTTCTCTGCAACCTCAAGTACGTGCGTAGAGAAAAGCACGCAGTTGCCGGCGCTCGCATGTTCGTGCATCATAGCTTTAAGGTTGTATGCGGATTTTGGATCAAGGCCGATAAGCGGCTCATCCAAAATCCAAACCGGAGGATTATGTACGAGCGCCGCCGCAACCATCATCTTTTGACGCATACCATGAGAGTAATTCTGCATAGGCAAATCAAGGGCATCCATAAGACCAAAACGTGTTGCAAATATCTCAATTCTCTCACGTCTAACATCAGTTGGCACCTTATAAATATCTGCTATAAAGTTCAAAAATTCGATTCCCTTAAGACGCAAAAACATATCAGGGCTATCTGAAATATACCCTATAATTTCTTTTGCTTCTAAAGGCTGTTTGGACATATCAAAACCATTGATATTTACTGTTCCGCTATCCGGTTTCAATATACCCGTGAGCATCTTCATAGTTGTTGTTTTACCAGCGCCGTTTGGTCCAACAAAGCCAACTATTTCACCATCATTTACAGTTAAACTTAAATCATCAACGGCCTTTAATGTGTTAAATGTTTTTGTAACATTGGAAATCTCTAACATTTGCTCTCCTTAAATAAGCTTATCAAGAACCTTAAGTAATTTTTCTACATCAACTGGTTTGGTGATATGTGCATTCATTCCAGCATCACGAGACTTTTGGCGATCTTCATCAAAAGCATTTGCAGTCATTGCAATAATCGGAGTTCTTGAAATCGTTCTGCGATCCATAGATCTAATAACACGAGTCGCCTCATATCCATCCATATTAGGCATTTGAACATCCATTAAGATAGCAGCATATTCGCCATCTTCTGCATTTTCAATAGTTGCAACCGCTACTGCACCATCATCAACATCTTTTATAACAAATTCATACTCTAAAAGAATGTCCTTGAGCATATCGCGATTAAGTTCATTATCATCAACAAGGAGCAATTTTTTACCCTTGAATTTTTCACCAGAAACCGTTCCTTTAAAGGCTGACTTTTCATCATAAATCAAAGCACTTGCTGCGATTTTAAACTTAAATCTCAAAACAAACTCAGTGCCAACTCCCGCCTCACTCTTTACTGCAATTCTGCCATCCATAAGATCAATTATGTTCTTTGTAATTGTGAGGCCAAGTCCCGCTCCATTAGTTCTGTTTACAGCGGCAATATTCTCTCGGCTAAAAGGTTCATAAATATGCTCAATAAAGTCAGTTCCTATACCAGCGCCGTTGTCCCTAACTCTAAACTCATAAATACCATATCCCGGCTCGTTACAATCGCGTTGAGTAATCTCAAAATTAATTGTTCCACCTGGTTCAGTAAACTTTTCAGCATTCGAGAAAAGATTTAAGAATATTTGATTTAAATGAATTCTATCACAAAAAACACTATCATCCACTATGCCTGAAAAATCAGTTGCAAATGTAATCTTTTTTGCCTCAATACTAGGTCTAACCATCTCATCAATGCCAGCGGCAAGGACAAACAAGTTATGAGCATCCTCTTTTATTGAAACTGTTCCATTCTCAATTCTAGAAACATCAATAATATCATTTACCAAAGTTAAGAGGTGATTGTTTGAAGAATTTACTTTCTTTAAGTAAGTTCTAACCTTTTCAGGATCATTTGCATTCTCATATGCAAGTTTCGCAAAACCTATTGAAGAACTCATAGGAGTTCTAAGGTCGTGTGACATGTTTGAAACGAAGAGGGCTTTTGCAGCATCAGCCTCTTCAGCTTTTTTCAAGCGTTCCTCGAGAAGTTTTCTTTCAACCGCTCTTTTTGAGCTTGAAAAAACAAGATAAATATATGCAGCAAAAGCAAAACACTCAACTGCGACAAGTATTACGAAAGCCTGCTCAGCCTTATAAGCAGCTTGATTTACAGAACGCTCAGGAGCAAGAAGTATAAGTTCACGTGTCTCATCAACATCGACACGGGTAAGTTCCATATCGGCAACTGTACCTGTCCCTTTAAACACATTGGTAAGTATTGGAGTGATCTTGACATCGGAAGAGTTATAAAGCACTTCCTTTGTCTCTTTATTGATGATAAAGACCTCTCCATTTCCATAATATACATTGATTTTGCCAATGTCTGAATCTTCTTTTTGTCGAGCCTCTGCAGCAAATTCAGAAGCTACAGCTTGAAATCTTGCAGCTGATTCAACATTTACAGCATCAATAATATTTTTGTAGGAATACAAAGTACAAATTGCCACAAAGGCAATAATGATGACTGTTATTAAAACAAGTGTGGTTCTTTTTCTAGGCATAGCGCACCTCTTCGCATGATTTATGCTATCAGTATAGCATCTTTTTGGTAATTTTTCACTATTTTTATAGGTTTTAGTTTACTTTTTTATTAAATATTATTATAA